>JBBQHZ010000067.1:0-19582 GCA_038324445.1 Rhodobacterales bacterium
CCGCCGCCGCTGGTGATATTGCAATCGGTATCGTCCGTCGCCGGAACACAGGCGCCCGTGCCTCCGACCGCGCTATCATCGCATTCGCCATCGAAGGCGAATTGGCAGGAATCGTCGGCCCGGGCGCCCTGCGGGAGCAGAAATACAGCGCCAAGGGCAAGTGAAAGGATGTCCATGCCGCGCATGAGCCTGGCCGCAAGCGACCTATCAATAATACATGTCAAAGAAGTGTCCCCGTTCTCTTCGTGGGCCTATCGCGTCCACGGAGCGTCTTTGCCGCGAGATTGCGCGCGAGGGTCCAACAAATCAAGGACGATACTGCTCCACCCGCTCCAAAATCGCTCGATAAGTGACGGTTTCAATACCTGAAATAGCGCTGGGCCATCGGCAACTCGTGGGCGGGCACGCAGGTCAGCACTTCGCCATTGGAGCGCACCTCATAGGTTTCCGGGTAGACATGCACTTCGGGTGTCGCCGCGTTGTGAATCATGTGCCGCTTCCTGACACCGCGTGTCTCGGCCACGGCCACCGTGTCCTTGGCCAGCCCCAATTGTCCGCCAACGCCCGCCGCCTGCGCCGCGCCGCTGACAAACAGCACCGCCGAGCGCTCGACGGACCGCCCGAAAGCCCCGAACATGCGCCGCGAATAGACCGGCTGCGGCGTCGGGATCGAGGCATTGGGATCGCCCATCTGCGCCATCACGATCGAGCCGCCGATCAGCACCATCTCGGGCTTCACACCGAAGAACGCGGGCGACCACAGGACCAGATCGGCGCGCTTGCCTTCTTCGATGCTGCCGATCTCGCGGCTCATCCCATGCACGATGGCTGGGTTGATGGTGTATTTCGCGATGTAGCGTTTGACCCGGAAGTTGTCGTTGTTGCCGACCTCTTCGGCCAGCCGCCCGCGCTGCTTGCGCATCTTGTCAGCGGTTTGCCAGGTGCGGATGATGACCTCGCCGACACGGCCCATCGCCTGACTGTCCGAGGCCATGACGGAAAACGCGCCCATGTCGTGCAGGATATCCTCGGCGGCGATGGTCTCCTTGCGGATGCGGGATTCCGCGAAGGCCACGTCCTCAGGGATCGACTTGTCGAGGTGATGGCACACCATCAGCATGTCCAGATGCTCTTCCAGCGTGTTTACGGTGTAGGGCATCGTCGGGTTCGTGGACGACGGCAGGATATTCTCGTATCCTACCACCTTCATGATGTCCGGCGCATGGCCGCCCCCCGCCCCCTCGGTATGGAAGGCGTGAATGGTGCGGTCGCCGATGGCGGCCAGCGTGTTCTCGACGAAGCCGCTCTCGTTCAGGGTATCGGTGTGGATCATCACCTGCACGTCCATTGCGTCCGCCACGTTCAGGCAGCAATCGATCGCGCCGGGGGTTGTGCCCCAATCCTCGTGCAGTTTCATGGCGCAGGCGCCCGCGTTGACCATCTCGACCAGCGCCTCGGGGCGCGAGGCGTTGCCCTTGCCCGACAGCCCGAAATTCATCGGGAAAGCATCAAGGCTCTGCAACATCCGCCCGATATGCCACGGCCCCGGTGTGCAGGTGGTGGCGAGCGTGCCATGGGCAGGCCCCGTGCCGCCGCCCAGTTGAGTTGTTATACCAGAATGCAGCGCATCCTCGATCTGCTGCGGGCAGATGAAGTGGATATGCGCGTCGAAGCCCCCCGCCGTCAGAATACGCCCCTCGCCCGCAATCGCCTCCGTCCCCGGCCCGATGATGATATCGACATTCGGCTGGGTGTCGGGGTTGCCCGCCTTGCCGATCTTGTGGATGCGCCCGTCGCGCAGGCCCACATCGGCCTTGTAGATGCCCGAATGATCCACGATCAGCGCATTGGTGATGACGGTATCCACCGCGCCGCCCGCGCGGCTGACCTGCGATTGCCCCATGCCGTCGCGGATCACCTTGCCGCCGCCGAACTTGACCTCCTCGCCATAGGTGGTCAGATCGCGCTCCACCTCGATGATGAGGTCGGTATCAGCCAGCCGCACCCGGTCGCCGGTGGTGGGGCCATACATGGCGGCATAGTCGGGACGGGGGATCTTGGTGGGCATCGCAAATAATCCCCTGTTCACTCAGCGGGTTCCGCACGGAACCCCTATTTCATCTTGGCAAAAAACTCTGTGGGGAGCGCGAGGGGTGCAAAACCCCTCGCTCCCGTCCCATCGGATTTGCGCTCACGCCCGAAACACCTCGTCCACCTCGACCTGCAACCCGGTTGCCAGGCCGTTGGTCTGCATCGCCATTCCCACCACCGCCAGCAACTCACCATACATCTCGGGCGTCATGCCCTTGGCCTTCGCCGCCGCCGTGTGGCTGTGCACGCAATAGGAACACCCGTTCGCCGTGCTGACGGCCACGTAGAGCATTTCCTTCACCAAGGGGTCCAACGCCCCCGGCGCCATCACCACGCGCAGGCGGTCCCAGGTGGCGCGCAGCAACGCCGGATCATGGGCCAGTGCGCGCCAGAAGTTGTTGATGAAGTCCGTGCCCCGCGCCGTGCGGATCTCGGCGAAGACGGCCAGCGCCTCGGCGCTGACCTCCCCATCCGTCAAAAGCGGAACGGTTCCCATCACACCATCGCAAAGATGCGCGCGGGACCACCCGTGCCGCCGCGATGCTTGGGCGCGCCGACGATCAGGGTCGCGCCGGAAGCGGGCACCTGATCCAGCCCCGCCAGACACTCGATCCCGAAACGACCGCTGGGAAGCCACGCATAATGCGTCGCGAAATCGGGCGAGATGCCGTGATCCAGCGACAGCGTGTCCACGGCGATCGAGCGCGCGCCGGTTTCGAGCAGCATCTGCGTCGCCTCGATATGGAAGCCCGGATAATGCTGTGCCGTGCCATCGAAGTTTCGGAAACCCTCGGTTCCGATCTTCGCGGCCCAGCCCGAATACATCGCGACGCAGGCACCGGCCGGAATGTCGCCATTGGCGGCAATCCACGCAGCGATATCGTCAGGCGTTACCGTCGTGTCGGCATCCCCTTCCGCGCGGGCTGCAATGTCGATCACGCAGAGCGGCGCGATCAGGTCACTGATCGCGATCTCATCCACCGACGTCCCATCGGCACTGAAATGCAGCGGCGCGTCGATATGGGTGCCGGTATGTTCGTTCACCGTCAGGTTGAACAGATTGAACCCGTTATCCGCGAAGTTGAACAATTGCTCGCGCGAGAATTGGGGGTCTCCGAAATAGGTCGGGAAATCCTCGCTGATCGTATGGGTCATATCGAAAAAGCCGGCATGGCCCTCGGCCATCGCGGGCGTGGTCTTGGCAAAGGTCGCCGCCGCGGCCCCTGCGGCCACCGCAGCGCTGCCTTGAAAGAACGAGCGGCGCGACAGCATCCGCTCCTTGACCGAGTTCATCACACAGATATCACACATGGTCTTTCCTCTGTTGGGTTTCACGACTCGAAAGGCCCATTTCAGGGCCGCAGATAGGTTTCCAGATCGCGCGCCCGCGCCTCGGTCAGCCGCGACAGGCATCCGGCGCGCAGCATCGCCTCGCCTGAGCCGCCGCGCATCGCGTCGGCTTCCATCTCGCAGGTCAGATCGCGGTAGGTGATCCAGGCGCGTTGCGCGCTGCGCAACCGCTCCTCTCGCGCGTCATCCAGTTGGTCGATGACCTGGGCATAGGAGTTGTTGAGGATATCGTCCCAGAACCTGTAGCGCTCCGCGAGGCAGAAGTTCATGTCTTGTTGCGGCAGAACCGTCAGGTCGGTGCAATCGGTGCCCTGCGCCCAGGCGGGCGATGTGGCCGCAAAGGCCAGCCCAAGGGCCAAGACGCAGCGTTTCATTTTGCCGGTCCCCGCTTGGCCAGCCGCCGCCGATTTGCGGCAGCCTTGCGCGTCAGCGGCTTGATCGCCGCCGACACGATCTTGTCCGGCGCGGCCCCCCCCATCGCGGCCAGCCCTGCGCGCATCCCGGCATCGCGGAACGCTTCGGGCTTTTCCGCCAGCATCCGCTCGTCTTCCGACGCGCTCACGTTCCAGAGTCCCGCCATGCCCATCATCCGCATCCAGATGACGGCATTCGCCTCCATCCCCAACCGGGTCATCTCGGACCCCACGCGCCACATATCGCCGACCGAGGACTTTTTCATAGCGGTCCCATCACCTGCTGGTTGAACCCGAAGACCATCCTGTCGCCACCATAGGGCACCAGTCGGACTTCCCTTGTCTGGCCCGGCTCGAACCGCACAGCCGTCCCGGCCGCGATGTCAAGGCGCATGCCGCGCGCGCGGGCGCGGTCGAAGGCCAGCGCCGCGTTCGCCTCGCCGAAATGGTAGTGGCTGCCCACCTGCACCGGCCGGTCGCCGGTATTTGCGACCTCCAGCACAAGGCTTTCGCGGCCGGCGTTCAATTCGATCATGCCGTCCGCCGTCATCACTTCACCGGGGATCATCGCGCGCGATCCTGTGCCACAGTCGGGCGCTGCAGAATTGGCGCGCGCACCCCGCCAGTCGCCGGGGTCTGCCCCCACAGCGCCAACGCGGCGGGCGTCAGCATCCCAATCACAAGAACAAGGATCATCTTCGCCCCCTAGCGTATCGGATGATGCACCGTGACCAGCTTCGTTCCATCCGGGAACGTCGCCTCCACCTGCACATCGTGGATCATCGCGGCGATTCCGTCCATGCATTGATCCGCCCGGATCACATGCGCCCCCGCCGCCATCAGGTCCGCGACCGAGCGTCCGTCGCGCGCGCCTTCGACCACGAAATCGGTGATCAGGGCAATCGCCTCGGGATGGTTCAGTTTCACGCCCCGCGCCAACCGACCTCGTGCCACCATCGCAGCCAGCGAAATCAGCAACTTGTCTTTCTCTCTCGGCGTCAAGTTCATCGGTGTTCCTACATCTGCCACACGCGGGGCAACGGCCCCCGCGTCAAAACCTCAACTGCGCGGGCGACTGCCTTGCGCAGCGGATAGGCATTGGTTGCCATGAACCGCGCCGTCAGCCGTCCGTCCCAGGCACTCGCCGCCGCCCGCACGCCATCTTGTGCAAGAACTTCCCGCAAAGCCCCAAGGCGATCCACCGCGTCGCGCGCCATCAGCGTCAGCGAGGCCACCGCCACAGCACCGTTCAGCCCGGCCGGGCTGGCGCTCGCCAGATCGCGCGCACCGAGCCGGATCGCCTCCACCATTTCCAGCCGCCCGCCGCGCCGAACCTCGCGTCGGTCGCTCAATCGCACATCGCCAAGCCGCTCGCCCATCGCCGCGCGACCCAGCACCAGCGTGTCCAGCAGCACCAGTTCGGCATCCGAAGCCATCTCAACGGTCAAGCGCCGTTCCAACGCAGCGCCTTCGAACAAGATGACCTCCTGCGGCACCCAATGCAGGCGGGCCCCTGGCCCGACCACCAGCCGCGTCTCCACAACCCCCGGCACATCCAGCGCGCGGTACGCGCGCTCTGCCGTCTGTGTCGTGCCTACCACCGCGCCGCCTTCGACCGACAACGCATAGTCCAACCGATCCCCGCCAGTGATCCCGCCCGCGGTGTTCAGGAACACCACTTCCGGCGCGCGCCCGAAAACCCTTGGCAGCATCACCTTGGCCGAACCACTCTGGTGCAGATCGCGCAGCCTCCCCCCCTCGATTGAGGCAGAGGCCCGCCCCCGAACCCTTTGGTGCGAAACAGATGTGGCAGCATCAAACATGCCCGAAGCCTAGGCGCGCCCCGCGTCGTGTGGCAAGCATCCTCGAAGGCTCAAACCGCCAACACGAGCCGAATGCTCAATTCACGGGCAGTTCGCCGTCCTGCCCTTCGCGCGCGGCGAAGTCGGCCCAGTCGATCCGGGGCGCATCTCCCTTGCGCGTGTAATGGCGCCAGATCACACCGCCGACGGTCGACCCGACAACACCGATCCATACCGCCACGAGGCCACCCCAGACCGAGGGGCCGGAGGCTAGGACAACAGCCATGACGCAAAGCGAAAGGGCCGCAACCCAAAGACCGATCGGTGCCGCCGCCCGCCGCTCGGCCCGGTCAGGACCATCCCGCAGCGTCAGGTCGGGACGCCGGCGCGCCGCAAGCGCCGTAAAGTCCAGCAGCATCGCTTTCCACTCCGCCCGCCGCCCGGCATGCCCCATCCAGTGCAGCCTGTGCCGTCCAGCCGGTCCAAAGGACAGCCACAACTCTTCGCTGACACCGCCGCGCACCTGGTAGCGCACGAAGGCGACATCGCTCAACTCGGACCACGGCCGCACCCGGTCGCCAAGCCCGATGCCCGCCTCCGACAGCCAAACCGATCGAGGCCCCGACAGCGGAGAAATACGCCAATGATGGTGGGCCACGTCCGTTGCCTCCGTCTTGTTCCACGCGCCGCAACGGTGTAGCGCAGGGGCCATGACGACAAGTATCACAATCCGCCGCCCTGACGACATGCACCTGCACCTGCGTGATGGTGCGATTCTGCACGCGGTTCTGCCCGAAACCGCCCGCCATTTCGCGCGGGCGCTTGTCATGCCCAACCTCGTGCCACCGGTGGTGACGGCAAAGGACGCGCAAGCATACCGTGCCCGCATCCTTGCGGCGCTGCCCGAAGGCAGCGACTTCCAACCCCTGATGACGCTCTATCTGACCGAGCAGACCGATCCCCGGGACGTGGCCGCCGCTTTCGCCGACGGCCTCATCACCGCCGTGAAACTTTACCCCGCCGCAGCCACGACGAATTCCGCTTTGGGTGTGAAGACCCTCAGGAACGCCTACCCGACGCTCGAGAAGATGGCCGAGATCGGCCTGCCGCTTTGCATCCATGGCGAGGTCACGACGCCCGAGGTCGATATCTTCGACCGCGAACAGGCCTTCCTCGACTCCGTCCTGATCCCGCTCCGCGCTGATCTGCCCGACCTCAGGATCACGCTCGAACACATCACCACGTCCCACGGAATCGACTACGTCGCCGAGGCTGCGGGAGACATCGCGGGCACCATCACCACCCACCACCTGATGATCAATCGCAACCACATGCTGGTCGGTGGCATCCGCCCGCACTACTACTGCCTGCCAATCGTCAAACGCGCGTCCCATCAGCAGGCGCTGATCCGCGCGGCCACCTCCGGCAACCCGCGCTTCTTTCTCGGCACCGACAGCGCACCCCATCTCGACCCCGCCAAGGAAGCCGCCTGCGGCTGCGCCGGTGTGTTCTCCGCCACCAATACCCTGTCTTGCCTGGCCCATGTGTTCGAGGCCGCGAACGCCCTCGGCCAGCTTGAAGCCTTCGTCGCGCTCAACGGCCCTGCCCGCTACGGCCTTGCCCCCAACACGACCACAATCACCCTCGAGAAGCGCCCGACGCCCTGCGCCTACCCGTCGAAACTCGCCACGCCGGACGGCCCCCTGACACTCTTCGACCCCGCAACTCCGCTCCACTGGCACGTCAGGGACTGACACGCCCTCCATGTGCCCGAAATATCCCCGCCGGAGGCTCCTCCCCCTCCCCAGACTCTGCCCCCAGAGGTAACGCGATGATCCCCTCCAGCTATCCCGACAGCGCCACCATGGCGGCCATGACCGCCCGCATGCTGCTCGACATCCGCGCCGTGCATTTCAACACCGACACGCCGTTCACCCATGCCTCCGGCAAGCAGGCCCCCACTTATATCGATTGCCGCAAGTTGATATCCTATCCGCGCATCCGCTCCACCACGATGGATTTCCTGACCTGCAAGGTCATGCGCGCGGCAGGGCTCGAAGCCTTCGACATCATCGCCGGTGGCGAGACGGCCGGCATTCCCTTCGCCGCCTTCGTCGCCGAACGCATGGCGCTGCCGATGTCCTATGTCCGCAAACAGCCCAAAGGCTACGGCCGCGCCGCCCAGATCGAGGGCGAAATGCCCGAAGGCGCACGCGTCCTGCTGGTCGAGGATCTCACCACCGATGGCGGCTCCAAGCTGAAATTCGTCGATGCCATCCGCAGGGCGGGCGCCACCTGCGCGCATACCGCCGTGATCTTTTCCTACGGCAACCTGCCTGACACGGAGAGCAACCTTGCCGCCCACGGCCTGACGCTCCACAGCCTGACCACCTGGGCCGATGTGATCGCCGAGGCGCGACGCGGCGCCGACTTCCCGGACGCGACGCTGAACGAGGTGGAACGATTCCTTGCCGACCCGGAAGGGTGGCGCAGCGCCCGCAGCTGACGTTGCGTCCATTCCGCCCGGAATTAACTTTGTGCGTGGCGATTCCGACACGCAACGACCGCTGCATAACCAGATCTTGACGTCATCGCCCGTCTGGCCCCATGATCTTGACGCCTGACGTCGCCACCCACCGGTGCCGACTTACTCACAACTTATCCAGATTGACGCCGCCGCGGACCCAACGGCTATACCCAACAGACCAAGCGCTG
Source organism: Rhodobacterales bacterium (assembly GCA_038324445.1). Lineage (GTDB taxonomy): Bacteria > Pseudomonadota > Alphaproteobacteria > Rhodobacterales > Rhodobacteraceae > Gymnodinialimonas. The sequence goes on from JBBQHZ010000067.1 coordinate 8,372, forward strand.
CCCGGGCCTGCCAGCCCCCTCGCAGCATCAGTCCAGCAGCCTCCGGGGGGAGCCGATGAACCAACTTGCCGCCTTGAACTCCACCCTCCCCGCTGCGACGCGCGCCACCGAAACCGACGCCGTCCTGCCCCATAACATCGAGGCGGAACAGCAGCTTCTGGGTGCCATCCTGACCCGGAACGATGTGCTCGACCGGGTCGATGATTTGGTCAAGCCGCAGCATTTCCACGATCCCGTCCATGCCGAGATCTTCGCCATGGCCTCGGCCCGCATCGCCAAGGGTCTGCAAACCGACGCCACCACGCTGAAAACCTTCGCCTCCGACATTCCCGGCCTAAAAGACCTTGGCGGCGCGGAATATCTCATCAAGCTGCAACTCTCCGCCATCGCCACCTCCGCCGCGCGCGACTATGCGCAACTGATCCACGATCTTGCGGTGCGCCGCGAGTTGATCGCGCTGGGCGCCCGCGTCACCGACCGCGCGCGGGCCATGCGCGAGGATGTCTCGCCGGACGAGCAGATCGTCGAGGCCGAAAGCGAGTTGTTCCAGCTTGCCGCGACAGGCGGCACCACCAAGGGCTTCCAGTCTTTTCTCGCCGCGCTCAGCGATGCCGTGCAGATGGCCAACGCCGCCTACAACCGCCAGGGCAAGCTTGCGGGCGTCTCCACCGGTCTGACCGACCTCGACCGGATGCTCGGCGGCTTGCACAAATCCGACCTGCTGATCCTCGCCGGCCGTCCCTCCATGGGCAAGACCTCTCTGGCCACCAACATCGCCTTCAACGTCGCCAAGGCGTGGCGCGAGGGCACCCGCGAAGACGGCACAATCGGCACCGTCGACGGCGGGGTGGTGGGCTTTTTCAGCCTCGAGATGTCGTCGGCCCAGCTTGCCCAGCGCGTCCTGTCCGAGGCCGCCGAGATCCCGTCGGAGCTGATCCGCAAGGGCGACCTGAACGAGCAGGAATTCCAACGTTATCTGAAGGCTGCCGGCGATCTGGAGCGCTGCCCGCTCTATATCGACGACACGCCCGCCTTGCCCATCGCACAGGTCGCCGCCCGCGCCCGGCGCCTGAAACGCTCGCCCAAGGGCCTTGATCTGCTGATCGTGGATTATCTCCAGCTTCTCAAGGGGACCGGGCGCTCCGAGAACCGCGTGAACGAGGTGTCCGAGATCACCCAAGGCCTCAAGGCCATCGCCAAGGAATTGGACATTCCCGTCATTGCCCTGTCCCAGCTGTCGCGACAGGTCGAAAGCCGCGAGGACAAGCGCCCGCAACTCTCGGACCTCCGCGAATCCGGCTCGATCGAGCAAGACGCGGACGTTGTGATGTTCGTCTATCGCGGCGAGTATTACAAAGAGCGCGAGAAGCCGGGCGAGGATAATCTCGAAGCCATGACCAAGTGGCAGCAGGACATGGAAAGCCTGCACGGCAAGGCCGAGGTCATCATCGGCAAGCAGCGCCATGGTCCCGTCGGTTCCATCGACCTCAGCTTCGAGGGCCGCTTCACCCGTTTCGGCAACTTGGCCAAGCCCTGGCAGGGTGACGGCAAGGATTATTGACGGGTGCGAGGGCTTTCGCCCGACTCAAGCGCCCGTCGGGTCGGGCAAGATCGTTGAGGCGAGGCTCCTGCGAACCTAAAGTTGCCGCTGATGCATGATCGTTGCCCCCCGCGTAGCCGCTCGAGTATTGGGTCAGGCATTTCGCGGTGTGATCATGAGGTCGACCTCGTTCTGGCTCGGCCCCTCGCAAACCTCAGCCAGACGTCGTCCCGCATGAGGGAGAGTGTCGCAAGCAACGCCCCGGCCCGCTGCTGCGCGTCTACCGTGCGCCGGTGAAGGATTGTGCCGCCAATTCCAAGGGCAGCACCCATCGCTGTGGCAGTAAAATGTGGAGTGTCCGATCACGTCACCGGTCCTGCGGAAAAGTCCGGTTATCGTTCAAGATCAACGGCACCACAGGCCTCTCGCCTGGATCGACACCGGACCCTTGCCACGGCAGAGCCACAAGGTCTCCAGAGAAGCCGCCAGTCTTTGCGCTGGGATCAGGGATGTTCTCCATGGTTTCCCACCGACCTCTGTCGTCCTGCCAGCCGACACCGGGCAACATCCGGCCGCTCATCCGTCAATATCCGCCCACCCCGCCTGTCCCCCTTGACCCCGCGCGCCCAAACCCGCACCACCTAGGGCCATGTCCACCGGCATCCTCACCATCGACCTTGGCGCCCTTGTCGCAAATTACCGCGCGCTCGATGCAATGACGGCAGGCGAAACCGCTGCCGTGGTGAAGGCCGATGGCTACGGCTTAGGCGCGGGGCTGGTGGCGCAGACCCTCGCCAAGATCGGGGCGCGCACCTTCTTCGTGGCGACCGCGGCGGAGGGGGCGACGATCCGCGCGGCGCTTGGTCCGGGTCCTACAATCAACGTCTTCTCCGGCCATATTGCAGGCACTACCGAGACGCTCCGCGCGGCGCATCTAACCCCGATGCTGAATTCCCCCGAGCAGATCGCCCGCCACCATTCCTCCCTGCCCGGGCACCCCTTCGGACTGCAACTCGATACCGGCATGCATCGCCTCGGCCTGCAGCCCGGCGACTGGCCTTCGGCCCGCGCCCTCGCCGCGCAGGCCGCTCTGGTGATGTCGCACCTCGCCTGCGCGGACGAGCCGACGCATCCGCTGAACGCCGTGCAACTTGCGCGCTTTGGCGAGATGACGGCCGACATCAGCGCCCCCAGATCGCTCTCTGCCACCGGCGGCACGCTCCTCGGCGCGGATTACCACTTCGACCTGACCCGTCCGGGCATCGGCCTCTATGGCGGCCTGCCCTTTGCCAGCGCGCGCGCCGTCATCCGCCTGAGCCTGCCGGTCGTCCAGATCCGCGACCTCGCGCCCGGCGATACCGTCGGCTACGCGGCCAGCTTCACTGCCGAAACTCCGCGCCGCATCGCCACCCTGGCCAGTGGCTATGCCGACGGCCTGCCACGCACGCTGTCCAACAAGGCCACCCTCTGGCACGGCGCCACGCCCTGCCCCCTGGTCGGCCGTGTCTCGATGGATCTGCTGACCGTCGATGTCACCGACTGCGCGACGCCGCCGGATACCCTCGACCTCATCGGTCCGGATCAGTCGGTCGACGACCTCGCCTCCATCGCCGGGACCATCGGTTACGAGATCCTCACCTCCCTCGGCTGCCGCTACCAGCGCATGGTGATCCCCGCATGAGCAGCCTTCTCGCCCCCTTCGGCGCCCTTGGCCGCACGCTCCTGTCGCTCCTGGCCAGTATCGGCAAAGTCGCGATCTTCGCCGGTTCGGCCCTGCGCCACCTCGTGACGCCGCCTCTTTACCTGCGCGAGATCGCCCGGCAGTTCTTCACGATCGGCTGGCTGTCGCTGCCCGTGGTGGGCCTTACAGCGCTCTTCACCGGCGGCGCGCTGGCCCTGCAGATCTATGCTGGCGGTGCCCGCTTCAATGCCGAGGCGGTGGTCCCCCAGATCGTCGCCATCGGCATCGCGCGCGAACTTGGGCCGGTGCTGGGCGGCCTGATGGTCGCGGGCCGCGTCGCCTCCGCCATTGCTGCCGAGATCGCGACGATGAAGGTGACCGAGCAAATCGACGCCCTCCGCACGCTGTCCACTCACCCGATGAAATACCTCACCGTGCCCCGCCTGATTGCCGCCACTCTGTCGCTGCCTGCACTGGTGGCGGTCGGTGATGCCATCGGCATCTTCGGCGGCTACCTCGTCTCAACCTCCCGGCTCGGCTTCAACGAAGCTGCCTACCTCTCGAACACCGCCGATTTCCTGCAAACCTGGGACGTGACTTCGGGCCTCCTCAAAGGCGCCGCCTTCGGCTTCATCGTGGCCCTGATGGGCTGCTACCACGGCATGAATTCGGGCCGCGGCGCGCGCGGCGTGGGGCGTGCCACCACCCAGGCCGTCGTCTCGGCCTCCATCCTCATCCTTGCCGCCAATTACCTCCTGACCGAGGCCTTCTTCTCCGCCTGATCCCCCTTGCCGCCCACGCCCGCGCCTCCTTTCCATGTGCCTCAAATATCCCGGGGGCTTGGGGGCTGGCCCCCAACTTCCTTCGCCAGATACGACATCCAGAGGTTTGAGCCTGCATGACCCTTCCGCCCAAGATCGCCGTCAATGGTCTCTGCAAATCCTTCGGCTCAAAGGTCGTCCTCGACGGCATCACCTTCGCCGTGACCAAAGGCGAAAGCCTTGTGGTGATCGGCGGTTCAGGCACCGGCAAATCGGTGCTCCTGAAATGCATCCTCGGCCTAATCAAACCCGATGCGGGGACCATCGCCATCGACGGGGCGCCGCCTACGTCCGACAATTACCTCGACCATTTCGGCATGCTGTTTCAGGGCGGCGCGCTGTTCGATTCCATGCCGGTCTGGCAAAACGTCGCCTTCCGTCTGCTGCGGGGGCCCTCCAGATTACCCCGCGCCCAGGCGCGGGAGGCCGCGATCGCCAAGCTCCAGCGCGTCGGACTTCCGCCGGATGTCGCCGACCTCTACCCTTCCGAGCTGTCGGGCGGCATGCAAAAACGCGCGTCGCTTGCGCGTGCCATCGCGGCCGAACCCGAGATCATCTTCTTCGACGAACCCACCACCGGCCTCGACCCGATCATGTCGGGCGTCATCAACGAGTTGATCCGCGAGATCGTGACCGAGATCGGCGCCACCACCATCACCATCACCCACGACATGTCATCGGTCCGCGCCATCGCCACCCATGTGGCGATGCTGCATAACGGCAAGATCCATTGGCAAGGACCCGTGGCCGCGATGGACACCGCCGAGGATGCGCATCTGCGCCAGTTCATCGGTGGCCACGCCGAAGGCCCGATCGAAACGCTGCGCTAGGCACGCTCGCTGTCCAAGACCACCGGCCTTGGCAGACCGGCATCCATGCGCCATGCTTGGCGTCACAGGCACCGGAAGGCACCCCATGTGGCAAGGTCGATTATTACACATTCATATCGCCTCAGCGGGCCGCGCGCCGATGTCCACGCTGCCGCAAGCGACCCTGATCCCCGGCCAGGGGATCGAGGGCGATCGCTATGCCACGGGCAAGGGCCATTACTCCGAATTTCCGGATATCCGCGAAGTCACCTTGATCGAGATCGAGACGCTGGTGGCACTCCGTCGCGACCACGACATCGACCTGCCGCCCGACGCCCATCGACGCAACCTGACGACCGAGGCGGTGCCGCTCAATCACCTGGTCGGGCGGCGCTTTCATGTCGGCGAGGTCGTGCTGGAGGGCGGTCGCCTGAATACGCCCTGCCGCTATCTGGAACTGGTGACCGGCCTGACGGTCTGCGACCTGTTGGAACACCGCTCGGGACTGAACTGCCGCATCATTACCGGCGGGGTAATCCGCCCCGGCGATACCATCCGCCCGGCCTGACGCGAAAACTGATGCAACACTCCGCTGCGCCGTCGGGCAACCGATGACCCCGATCGCCGCCATCGAGGCTGTCGCCACCCTCCTGTGGTGCTATGCCGCCCTCGCTGCCCTCGCCTGGTTTCGCCACGCCCGCAGGCTGGAGCAGAGCTTCCATATCGCCGCCTTTGCCGAGCTTATGGGCAATCTGGTGCCTGCAATGGTCCTGCTTGTCATCGTCATCCTGTTTGGCGCTCTGGTCGGCCTGCCGAGTGTGGTCGTCTTCATCGCCTTCCTGTTCCCTGCCGGCCTGTCCTGGGGCCTTCACGTGACCCTGTCCGACCTCCCCGAGGGGAACGCCTGGCGACCCCGAGTGGCGATCGCCCTTGTACTGGCCATCGCACTTACCACCTACTGGGCAGTCGCTTCCTGACACGCTCCGCGAATTTTTCGCCTGACGCGCTCCGCGCCCTTGCCGCCTCATGCCCCTCACTCTCTTGCGGCAAGACCAGCGGCCGCTTACATCCGCCGCAGCCCATGCAGAACAAGGCGCGCCCCATGCCCAGAGCCCTGATCGCCGCCAATCTGTGTCTGCTGGTGCTGTTCCCCATCTCGTGGGTTGCGCCCCTGATGCGCGCGGCCCTGCTGCCGTTCTTCGGCCTGTCGGAAATCTCGATCCTCTCGGGCCTTTTCGCCCTCTGGGGGGACGGCGAAATCGCTCTGGCTGCCGTTGTTGCCCTGTTCGCGCTGGTGTCACCCATGGCGAAAACCATCTGCCTGACGCTGATCCACCTGTCCAGGGCACCGGCACGCCTTTTGCCCGCGCTGGAGCTTGCGGGCAAGCTGGCCATGGCCGACGTGTTCCTGATCGCGGTCTACATCACGCTCGCTAAGGGCCTCTCCATCGGACGGGTCGAAACAAGTTGGGGCCTGTGGCTCTTTACCGGCTGCGTGCTGGCCTCTCTGGCGATCTCGATCCTGACCAAACGCGCGGCGAAAGCGGCCTGAAGCGGCGCTGGCCCTCTCCCGTCGGCTCGGATAGACCTCCCCCCATGGCAAAACCCGTCACCACCTTCACCTGCAACGCCTGCGGCGCGGTCCACAAGAAGTGGTCCGGGCGCTGCGATGCCTGTGGCGAGTGGAACTCGATCACCGAGGAAGCGCCCCTTGGCACCGGCCCCGGCAAGGCCGCCCTCGGCGCTGCCAAGGGCCGCAAGATGGTGCTAAAGGACCTGCGCACCAAGGAAACGCCGCCGCCGCGCCAATCGTCCGGCATGGACGAACTCGACCGCGTCCTTGGCGGCGGCCTTGTCCCCGCCTCCGCCACGCTGGTCGGTGGCGATCCCGGCATCGGCAAGTCCACGCTGCTGTTGCAGGCAGCTGCCGCCTTCGCGCGGCAGGGCCTCAAGGTCATCTATGTCTCGGGCGAGGAAGCCACGGCGCAGGTGCGCATGCGCGCCGACCGCCTTGGCCTGTCGGACAGCGCCGTGCTGCTCGCGGCCGAAACCAACCTGCGCAATATCCTGACCACGCTCGAGGCCGAAGCCCCCGACCTTGCCATCATCGACTCGATCCAGACCATGTGGCTCGATACCGTCGACAGCGCGCCCGGCTCCGTCTCCCAGGTGCGCGCCTCGGCGCATGAGTTGACCACCTTCGCCAAGCGCCGCGGCACATCGGTCATGCTGGTGGGCCATGTCACCAAGGAGGGTCAGATTGCGGGCCCCCGCGTGGTCGAGCACATGGTGGACACCGTCCTCTATTTCGAGGGTGAGCGCGGGCACCAGTTCCGCATCCTGCGCTCGGTCAAGAACCGCTTCGGCCCGGCGGACGAGATCGGCGTGTTCGAGATGACGGGCGCGGGGCTGGCCGAGGTTGCCAACCCCTCTGCCCTGTTCCTGTCCGACCGCGAGGAACCCGCCCCCGGCTCGGTAGTTTTCGCGGGCATCGAAGGCACACGCCCCGTGCTGGTCGAATTCCAGGCCCTTGTGGCGCCGTCGAACCTGAGCCAGCCGCGCCGCGCCGTGGTCGGGTGGGATGGATCACGCCTCAGCATGATCCTGGCGGTGCTGGAGGCGCGCGCAGGCATCAGTTTTGCCGGCCTTGATGTCTACCTCAACATCGCGGGCGGCATGCGCATCAGCGAGCCCGCCGCCGACCTTGCGGTTGCGGCCGCCCTCCTTAGCGCGCGCGAAGATGCCGCGATCCCCCGCGAAACCGTGGTTTTCGGGGAACTATCCCTGTCCGGCGCGCTCCGTCCGGTGTCTCAAGCGGAAAATCGGTTGAAAGAAGCGGTGAAACTTGGTTTTTCCACCGCAATAGCGCCGGCAGGGTGCCGGATCGCGGATAATGCGGGCGTGCGTGTCCAGTCCTATACGGATCTCCCCACTTTCGTGGGCGAAGTCTTCGGGGCAGGATAGGCGCACAACCCGGACGGAAGAGGGCAGCAATGGACGGATTCACCATATTCGACGGCGTTGTGGGCGGGATCATCGTGATCTCCGCTATCCTCGCCTATTCGCGCGGCCTTGTGCGCGAGGTCATGTCGATCCTCGGCTGGATCGCGGCGGCAATCGTGGCGTTCATCTTCGCGCCCAACATGCTGCCGTTGATGTCTGAAATTCCCGTTCTGGGTGACTTCATCGGCGAAAGCCGCGAGTTGGGCATTCTTGCCAGCTTTGCCATCGTTTTCGTCATTGCGCTGGTGGTGGTGTCGATCTTCACGCCCCTGTTCTCGTCCGTGGTGCAACGTTCGGCAGTGGGCGGCATCGACGCCGCGCTCGGCTTTCTCTTCGGTGTGGCGCGCGGCGTGCTGCTGGTGGTCGTGGCGCTGATTGCCTACGACCGCATAGTCGGTGACGAGCCCATTCCGGCCATTTCGGACAGCCGATCGGCAGCCGTTTTCGCTTCGCTTCAGGCGCAGGTCGAGGCGCAGATCCCCACCGACATGCCCGAATGGATCCTGCAGCGGTATGAGACATTGATCAACGACGAGGCACCCGCCCCCGTTCAGTGATTGGCAGCCGTTGGGCGAGGTTCACCCCGCCAGTTGCAGCCATGACAAGCGGATCACCGCCGTCCGGTAAACGTGCTCAGGCCCGCCAGAAGCAGCACGGCCGCACCGCCGACATACATCCACAGCCCCGCGCGCACGAAATCGCCGACCAGATCCCACGCCTGACCAAGGTCTTGGAAATCAACGGTGAAGGGCAATCCCAGATCGGCCTGCAACTCCTCAGCGCGGGTGTAGAAATGCACGATCAGCACGACGGGCGACAATCCGGCCAAGAGCGCCAGAAGGCCCGACGCGCGGCCCAGAAGCGCCAGCAATGCCGCGAGTGCCGCCAGCGCGAAACCGGCCACAAAGACCCGCGCTTGCCAGGTGCCGTCGGTGACAATCGCCTGCAAATCCTCGCCGATCATCGACGAGGGCGAAAATTCCTGGCCCGCGAACGGCGGCTCCACCCACGTCAAAAGATAGCTTGCGGCCATCGCCGCTCCGGCCAAAAAGATCACCGCCCGCATGTATCTGCTCCGTTATTGGCTGTTGTTGTTATGCCTCGGCGATAATCTACCGCAGATTGTGGCCCCGGTCCATCATCGCGTCCCTACCTGCCCCCGACATTCATGATCGTTTCGTGACACTCCGCCCCCATCACACTATGTGAAGGGGCACCCCCGGTCCGGAGATTCGCCCGATGGACGAAACAACGCTTCCCCGCCACCCGTTCGATCCCGACGATGATGACAAATTGCGCGAGGAATGTGGGATCTTCGGCGTGATCGGCGTATCGGATGCGGCCAACTTCGTGGCCCTGGGCCTGCATGCCCTGCAACATCGCGGGCAAGAAGCAGGCGGCATCGTCACCCACCATCCCGACCACGGCTTCTCCTCCGCCCGCCGGTTCGGTCTGGTGCGCGACAGTTTCACCTCCCAATCCATCATGGAAACCCTGCCCGGCGAGATTGGCATCGGCCATGTCCGCTATTCCACCGCCGGATCGAAGGGGGCGACCCAGATCCGCGACGTGCAGCCCTTCTTTGGGGAATTCGCCATGGGCGGCGCGGCCATTGCGCATAACGGCAACATCGTCAACGCCGACGAGTTGCGGCGGGAACTGATCGAGCGCGGCTCGATCTTCCAGTCCTCTTCCGACAGCGAATGCATCATCCACCTGATGGCGCGCAGCCTGCAAAAGACCATCCCCGAGCGGATGAAAGACGGCCTGCGCCGGGTCGAGGGTGCGTTCTCCATCGTTGCCATGACACGCACCAAGCTGATTGGCTGCCGTGACGCTTTGGGGGTGCGCCCGCTGGTGATCGGCAAGCTTGGCGACGGCCATGTCCTGTCGTCCGAGACCTGCGCGCTCGACATCATCGGCGCGGAATACCTGCGCGAGGTGGCACCGGGCGAGATGGTCGTCATCACCTCGGAGGGCATTGAAAGTTTTCGCCCGTTCGAACCCAAGAAACCCCGTTTCTGCATCTTCGAGCATGTCTATTTCTCGCGCCCCGACAGCATCATCGGCGGACGCTCGGTCTACGAGACACGCCATCAGATCGGCGTGGAACTGGCGCGCGAAGCGCCTGTGGATGCCGACCTCGTCTGCCCCGTGCCGGATTCGGGGACGCCTGCCGCCATCGGCTACAGCCAGGAATCGGGCATCCCTTACGCAATGGGGATCATCCGCAATCAATATATGGGCCGGACCTTCATCGAGCCGACCGAGTCCATCCGCAACATGGGTGTGCGCCTGAAGCTGAACGTGAACCGCGCGCTGATCCGCGGCAAGCGCGTGATCCTTGTCGATGACAGCGTGGTGCGTGGCACGACCAGCCGCAAGATCAAGGATATGATCCTTGATGCGGGTGCCGCCGAAGTGCATTTCCGCATCGCGTCGCCCCCGACTGCCTGGCCGTGCTTTTACGGCGTCGACACCCCCCAGCGCGAGAAATTGCTGGCCGCGACCATGTCCGAGGATGAAATGCGCACCCATCTGGGCGTCGACAGTCTGCGCTTCATCTCGCTCGATGGCCTCTACCGCGCCGTGGGCGAGGCAACGGGTCGAAATCCCGCGCAACCGGCCTATTGCGATGCGTGTTTCTCGGGCGAATATCCGGTGGCACCGACGGACCAGATCAAGAAGGGGTTCCGATTGGTGGAGGCTGCGGAATGATCCGCCTGTTTCGCCGCCCCAAGCCGCCCCATGTGGCGCCCGAGGCAGAGCTTGCGCGCCGCCTGACCGATCCCACCTACGCTTGCGCCTGCTGCGGCACCGTGTTGCGCGCGGGGACAGGCGTTGTCTGGCCGGATGCGCCGTTTGGCTGGAAAAACCCGCCCCACCCCCTGCCCGACAGTGAATTCGAGATCGGCCTCGCCGATCTTCTGACGGAAAACTACGCGCGCCTCGCCGGCGACAATCTGCTGCGCGCCTACCTGCCGATCCCGGTAAAGGGCACAACGGGCAATGTCTTCATTGGCGTCTGGTGCAGCTTGAAGATCGGCAACCACGCCCGTTTCCGCGCCGAGCAGGCGAATGGCAAGGCGGACCGTCTGGGCGAAATGTTCTCGTGGCTCTACACGCAACTGCCGCGCCTGACCGGACCCTTGCTGACCGAGGGGGTGATCCTGCCCTATTCCGACGGACGCCATCCGCTCTACTGGATCACGACGGAAAAGCACCCGTTCCATGCCGCTCAGCAAGAGGGGCTGACGGCGAGCGAAATCCTCGCGTTGTACGAGGCCTTCGGACGTGCCGACATGGTGGCGCATCTCAAGGCGTGATCCGACCGGCCATGAAAAAGCGCCGCCCCAA
>JBBQHZ010000068.1:0-19499 GCA_038324445.1 Rhodobacterales bacterium
ATGGAGGAGAACACCATCTTGGGATGGTAGGCATCCATGAACGCGCAGGGGCCGTAGTCGATGGTTTCGCCCGACAGGGTCATGTTGTCAGTGTTCATGACGCCGTGGATGAAGCCCACGCCCATCCACCTGGCGATGAGTTTCGCCTGCGCCTTTATGACAGCATTCAGCAGGCCGGAGGGGCCGTCCGCTTCCGGATAATGGCGGGAAATTGTGTGGTTCGTCAGGGCGTTAAGCCCCTCGGTATCGCCACGCGCGGCGAGGAACTGGAACGTCCCAACACGGATATGCGACGCGGCCACGCGGGTGAAAACCGCGCCGGGGCGGCAGGTTTCGCGCAGCACGATCTCGCCGGTTTCCACAGCGGCGAGGGCGCGCGTCGTGGGGATGTTCAGGGCGGCCATGGCCTCGGACACGATGTATTCGCGCAAGACCGGACCAAGCCATGCGCGACCGTCGCCCATCCGCGAATAGGGTGTCTGGCCTGCGCCCTTGAGCTGGATGTCGAAGCGGTTGCCGTCGGGGGCGATCACCTCGCCCAGAAGAACGGCGCGGCCGTCGCCCAATTGCGGCGACCAGCCGCCGAACTGGTGGCCGGCATAGGCCTGCGCCAGCGGCGCTGCTCCTTCGGGAATATCGTTGCCCGAGAAGAGGTTGGCCAGCGACGTTGCACAGGTTGGAAGGCTCAGACCCAGGCGTTCCGCGAGGCGCGTGTTGACCGAGATCAGCTTTGGCGCCGTCACCGGGACCGGGTTCTGCCGGGTGAACAAGTGGCCCGGCAGGCGGGCGTAGCTGTTGTCGAACGGGAAGGCTTGCATGGCGTGGACCTTGGCTGCGTAGGGCAGATGTAGGGGCTGCGGGGCCTTGTGCCAATAGGCCTTGGGTCAGGGGGAGGTCAGGGTGATCTCGATCCTGACGGGAATGATGGCGGTGCCGGTCGGGGCAGTCTGCGCCAGTGCATCAACCTCAATGACGAAGTGCAGGTCGTTGATATCGTTGCCGGAAGCCTCGATCACTTGGGCTGTCTCCGGGGTCAGGATGGGGGTCGCCAGATCCTCGGGCCGGCTGAAATGAAGGGACGTGACGCGCCAGCCATCGACGTGCTCGGTCAACGTCACGTCAAGGAATGGCGGCAGCGGAAAGCGCAGGTGCAGGTCGGCGAAGGCCAAGTGCACCGCGGCGCCGTCCTGCACGATCATCGGCGGGGCGAAGGGCGCGTTCTGCGCTGTCAGGGTCAGCGTCCGACCCTGCATGGTGATGAAGGCAAGGGCCGGGCCATCGGCATGGGCGGGATGCGCCAGAACAAGAGATAATGCGAGTATTTTCAGCAGGTTCACAAACGCCCGATCCGCTCCACCAACAGATCGAAGAACCCGTCCGCATCCAGATCGCCCATGAACATCGCGTTTTTCGGGCGGTCGGTGACGCCCCACCAATCGGCGACGGTCATGCCGCGGGTCAGGGTCGATTGCGTCTCGATCGCGACGTTCACATGGCGGCCGGTGAAGAGGGCGGGGCGCAAAAGATAGGCGATCACACAAGGATCGTGGAGGGGTGCGCCGGCGGAGCCGTATTTCTCCTTGTCGAACCGTTCGAAGAAATCGGCCCATTCCGCGACCAGGGTTCCGGCCTTGGTGCCGAGGTCGCGGAAGGCCTGCACGCGCGGGGCCGTGGTCAGCGCCTTGTGCGTCACATCGAGCGGAACGACAACGATCGGACAACCGGATTTAAACACGATATCAGCGGCTTCCGGATCGACGTAAATGTTGAACTCGGCGGCTGGCGTGATGTTGCCAACCTCGAAATAGGCACCACCCATCAGCACGATCTCCTGCACGCGCGGGACGATATCGGGGGCCTTCTCGAAGGCGGTGGCGATGTTGGTCAGCGGTCCGAGGGGGCAAAGCGTCACCGTGCCGGCAGGTTCGGTGCGCAGGGTGTCGATGATGAAATCGACGCCGTGGCCCTCTTGCAGCGACATGGCCGGATCGGGCATCACCGGACCGTCGAGCCCGGTCTTGCCATGCACATGCTCGGCAGTGACGAGTTCGTGGCGGAGCGGGCGGTCACAACCGGCGAAGACCTTGATATCAGGGCGATTTGCCAGCTCGCACACGATGCACGCGTTCTTCGCGGTCAGTGCCAGAGGCACGTTTCCGGCGACGGCGACAATGCCCAGAACGTCGATTTCCGGCGAGGCCAGCGCCAGCAGGATGGCGACGGCGTCGTCCTGTCCGGGATCGGTATCGATGATGATCTTGCGTGTCATGGCGGTATTTGACGGATCACGGCGGCAGGATGCAAGCCTGCTTGATGCGCCCGGATGGAATGGTCCCATTTGGGGGCAGATCGGGGGTGTTTGGGACGATAGGGATCTTCGTGTCGTCCCATATGGCAGCATCTGGCGTCTGGTCGGGTCTTGACCCGTCGCGCGCCGGAGCGCATGAAAAAAGCGTGCGTATTTTTCTCGTGATCCTCGCCCTTGTTGCCGTCGGCGTCGCCGGACTTGCGATCTATGTCCGGGTTGCGTCCGTGGATGCCGCCGACTGGCATGTCGATCCCGAGGAAGTCACCCCGCCCGCGACGCCAAATTTCGTTCTTCTGGCGGGATCTACCGCCGTGCAGATCGACGCCGAGCCGAGCGTGGTGGCGGAGCGGATCGACGCGGTGGCCGAGGCGGAGGGCGCGGTGGTTCTGGCGGGAACAACCGACGAGGGGTTCGTGACCTTCGTCGTGCGCTCGCGGATCATGGGCTATCCCGATTTCATCTCCCTCCGGCTGGTGGCGCAGGACGGGGGCACACGCCTGCACATCTTTTCGCGGTCCCGCTACGGGCAGAGCGATCTGGGCGTGAACGCCGCGCGGGTGCAGCGCTGGTTGACGGCGGCGCGGGGCGAATAGACGGCCACTTGACCGCACCCCTGCCCAAAGGCAAACCCCACCCATGTTGCCCCGTGACCGCCTGCGCCAGATCACCGAACGGTTCGAGTTCCTCGAAGCGCAGTTGAATGGCGGCCTTGCGCCAGAGAAAATCGCCCAGATCAGCCGCGAATATGCCGAGTTGAAGCCGGTTGTGACCGAGATTGCCGCCTACGAGCAGTTGCTGGCCGACAAGGCCGAGGCCGAGGCGATGCTGGATGACCCGGACATGAGGCCCCTGGCCGAAGAGGAGCTGCCGCGCATCGCCGCCGCCATCCCCAAGGCCGAGAAGGCGCTGCAATTGGCGCTGCTGCCCAAGGACGAGGCCGACGCCCGCCCCGCGATGATCGAGATCCGCCCCGGCACCGGTGGCGACGAGGCGGCGTTGTTCGCGGGCGATCTGTTGCGCATGTATACCCGCTATGCCGAGGCGCGCGGCTGGCGGATGGAGATCATCGACATGCAGGAAAGCGATCTGGGCGGCATCAAGGAATTGACCGCGCGGATCGAGGGCGACAACGTTTTCGCCCGTCTGAAGTATGAAAGCGGCGTCCACCGCGTCCAGCGCGTGCCCGAAACCGAATCGGGCGGGCGCATCCATACCTCTGCCGCAACGGTCGCCGTGCTGCCCGAGGCGGAAGAGGTCGATATCGACATCCCCGCCACCGACATCCGCATCGACACCATGCGCGCCAGCGGGGCAGGCGGGCAGCATGTGAACACGACCGACTCGGCGGTGCGGATCACCCATATCCCGAGCGGCATCATGGTCGTGTCGTCCGAGAAATCGCAGCACCGCAACCGCGAGATCGCGATGCAGGTGCTGCGCGCGCGCCTCTACGATGCCGAACGCCAGCGCGCCGCCGATGCGATGGCGGCCGATCGCAAGGCGCAGGTCGGATCAGGCGATCGGTCCGAGCGGATCCGGACCTACAACTTCCCGCAGGGAAGGATGACGGATCACCGGATCAACCTGACTCTCTACAAGCTCGATGCCGTGATGGCGGGCGATCTGGACGAGATCGTGGATGCCCTGACCGCCGAGGATCAGGCGATGAAGCTGGCCGAGATGCAGGGATGAGCCAGTGGCCGACGGGCGCGCGGCTGCGCGACGCGCACGCGCAGGCGCGCGCGGCGTTGGCGGCGTTTTTGCCGGACCGGGAGGCAGAGCGCGAGGCGCGGCTGTTGTTGGGGTTCGCCCTGGGGCTGAGCCAGGCGGGGCTGTTGTCGCGGATGGCGGAGGGCTGGCCCGAGGCCCATGCGCAGGCGCGGTTCGCGGCCGCGCTGGAGGCACGGTTGGCGCGCCGTCCCTTGGCGCAGATCGTGGGCGAATGGGACTTCTACGGGCGGCCTTTTGCGGTGACGCCCGACACCCTGACGCCGCGACCGGATACGGAGGCTTTGGTCGATCTGGCGCTCTCCGCGCCCTTTACGCATCTCCTCGACCTTGGCACCGGCACCGGCGCGATTGCGGTTACCCTGTTGGCCGAGAGGCCCGCTGCGACGGCGGTGGCCACGGATATCTCGGACGCGGCCCTTGCCGTCGCCGCCCGCAACGCCGCGTCTCATGGCGTGGCGGAAAGGCTCCACCTGCAGCGCGCCGACTGGCTTGAGGGTGTAACTGGCCGCTTCGATCTGATCGTGTCGAACCCGCCCTACGTGACCGAGGCCTTCTATCTTACGCTCTCGCCCGAGATCACCCTGTGGGAGCCGCGCGCGGCGCTGACCCCCGGTGGCGACGGTCTCGACGCCTATCGCGCGATCTGCGCCGGGGCTTTGCCGCACCTGACGCCAAAGGGGCGGCTGCTGGTCGAGATCGGTCCCGATCAGGGTGCCGCGGTGGCAGGCCTGTTCCACGCCGCGGGGCTGGGGCAGGTGGCGGTGCATCCCGACCTGAACGGCAAGGACCGGATTGTCGCGGGCTTGGCCCCGTGATGGGCGCCATCGACCCCGATTCAGCCCGAAAACCGACGGAAAACCGCGATATGCGCAGAAATCGCGCAATTTGCGCTGGACAGGCTCTCTCCCCCATGCTTACTCAGCCCCAGACGCGACCGGAGGCTGTGACAGCCCTTCGCGCCTTTCTTACCAGACAGCGTTGCATCGGTGAGTGGAACCGGCAGAGCGCAAACTGAGATCATCCTGGCCCCGCATCCGTGCGTCGTGGCCGCCAACCAGGATAACTGGACAAGACATCACATGAGATCATCCAAGAACCGCTCGCGGTCGAAGAACAACCGCAACCGCCCCAATTCGGTCGGCAACATCGTCAACCGAGTGTTCGATTCGTCGGGGCCGGAGGGCAAAGTGCGCGGCACGCCGCAGCAGATCATCGAGAAATACAACCAGCTGACCCGAGATGCGCAGTTGAGCAACGACCGCGTGGCGGCCGAGAACTTCCAGCAGCATGCCGAGCACTACCTGCGGATGTTGGGCGAAGCCCAGCGAGAGCTGGATCAGCGCCAGCAGGGCGGCGACGGCGGCTATCAGGGCAACCAGGATGGGGGCTATCAGGGCAACCAGAACGGGAACTACGGCGGTCAGCAGGGTAACCAGGGTGGGGGCCAGCAGGGCAACCAGAACGGGAACTACGGCGGCGGCCAGCAGGGGAACCAGGGCGGGGGCCAGAATGGGAACCAGAATGGCAACCAGAACGGAAACCAGCAAGGTAACCAGAACGGAAACCAGAACGGTAACCAGAGCGGAAACGAGAACCCTAATCCGCAGCGTGCCCAAAGTGGCAACTCCCAGAGCGGCAACGCCCAAGGCAGCAACCCCCAGGGCGGCAACGCCCAAGGCAACGCGCAGGGTGGCAACGCCCAGGGCGACAGCCCGCGCAGCGGTAGCCGCAACCGCCGCCGCGCCCTTGCCTCGGAAGCGTCCCAGGGCCAAGGCGACCAACCGATGACCGATGCCGAGGCACAAAGCTCGTTTGCGCAGGTCATGGATAGCAGCCTTGGCGAAAGCAATCTGGTCGAAACGCCCGAAAGTGTGGCCAAGCCCAAGCGACCGCGCACGCGCCGGCGCAAACCGGATGCCCCCGATGGTGGCGGCGGCGGCGATACGCCCCCCAAGGAAGCCGTGGAATAAAGACCGATCAAGGGGCCCCGCCGGGCCCCTTTTTCATGTCGGACCCAAGCCTTCAGGTTGGGCCCAAGCCTTCAGGTCGGGGTAACGGCACGGGTCAAGGCGCAGAACCCCTCGATCGAAACCTGCTCGGCGCGCTCCGTCGGCTCCAGCCCGGCCTTGCGCAGGACGTCCTCGATATCGGGCGCCAGCCCCTTCAACGCCGAGCGCAACATCTTGCGCCGCTGGTTGAACGCCATCGCCACCACGCGGCTCAGCACGGCCGGATCGGCGTCGAAGCGCGGCGCGGGCAGGGCTGTCAGATGCACCACCGCGGAATGCACCTTTGGCGCGGGCGTGAAGGCCTCGGGCGGCAGACCCATCGCGATGCGCACATCGCAGCGCCATTGTGCCAGCACGGCCAACCGGCCATAGGCCTTGCCCCCCGGCTGCGCCACGATCCGCTCGGCCACTTCGCGCTGGAACATGAGTGTCATGCTTTCCCAGGGCGGCGGCCATGATGCGGGCGTCAGCCAGCGCACCAGCAATTCGGTCCCGACATTATAGGGCAGGTTCGCCACGATCTTGCGCGGCGGGGCCAACAGGGCGGCCCAATCGACCTCCAGCGCATCGCCGTTCACCACCTCGAGCCGCCCCGGATAGGCCGCCGCGATCTCGGCCAACGCCGCCAGACAGCGCGCGTCCTTCTCCACCGCCACCACCCGGCGCGCGCCCTGTGCCAACAACCCGCGCGTCAGGCCCCCGGGGCCGGGCCCGACTTCCAGCACATCGACGCCGCTCAGATCACCGGCGATCCGCGCGATCTTCGCGGTCAGGTTCAGGTCGAGCAGAAAGTTCTGCCCCAACGCCTTGCGCGCCGACAGATCATGGGTGGCAATCACCTCTCTCAGGGGGGGCAGATCGTCGATCGCACTCACGCGGGTGCCCCTTTCATCTTGGTGAGAAAACTCCGGGGGACGCCGCAGGCGGGGGGCAGCGCCCCCACCCCACCCCACCCCAGGACGCCCCCACCCAAGGCGGCGCGCCCAAAGGCCCGAGCGCAGCGAGGGCTCCCGGCAAGCGCCGGGCGCAGGCCGAAGGCCAAGCGCGCGCCAAACCCGCTCACATTATGCGCCCGGCGATGACCATGGGATCGGGCACCGCATCGGGCCCCTGATGTGGCTCGGCATCAGGCTTGGCATCAGGCCCTGCCCCGCCCGCGCCCGCCCGTGCCAGCGCCATATTTCGCGCCATCTCCAGCGCCGCCACAAGGCTCGTCGGGTCCGCCATGCCGCGACCGGCGATGTCGAACGCGGTCCCGTGGTCGGGCGAGGTGCGGATGAAGGGCAGGCCCAGCGTCACATTCACGCCGCCCGCAAAGTCGATCGTCTTGATCGGGATCAGTGCCTGATCGTGATACATCGCAATCGCCGCGTCATAGCCCTTGCGCGCGCCGGCGTGGAACATCGTGTCGGCCGACAGCGGGCCCGTCAGGGCGAAGCCCTCGGAGCGGAGCGCGTCGAGGACCGGCGCGATCAGCGCCATCTCCTCGCCCCCCATCGTGCCACCCTCGCCGGCATGGGGGTTCAATCCCGCCACGGCGATGCGGGGCAGGGCGATGCCGAAATCGCGTCGCAGCGCGTCGCGGGTGATGCGGATGGTGTCGCGCAGCAATTCGGGCGTCAGGGCGGCGGGCACGTCGGACAGCGGAATGTGGATCGTTGCGGGCACCACGCGCAGGGCGGGGCAGGCGAGCATCATCACCACGCGCCGGACGCCCGCAAGATGCGCCAGATATTCGGTATGGCCGGGAAAGGCGAAGTCCGCGCCGTCTTTCAGGGCCTTCTTGTGGATCGGCCCCGTGGTCAGCGCCGAAGCCTCGCCCCGCATTACCAGATCCACGCCGCGGGCGATTGCGTCGATGACGCCCTGGGCATTGGCGGGGTCGGGTTGGCCCGGCAGCGCCTCGGCCGCGAAGGCGTGGGGCAGGACGGGCAGGCCGCGATGGCTGGCTGCCTCGGCGTCGGATGGCGCGGCAATCTCGACCAGCGGCACCCCGTGCCCGGCCAGATGGCGCGGATCGCCGATCACGAAGAACGGCAGGCTCGCCCCAAGCCGTTCCCATGCCCGCGCTGCGATCTCGGGGCCGATGCCCGAAGGCTCGCCGATGCTGAGCGCGATGGGGCCCATCTGACGGCTCAGTTGCTGTAGATGATCGACGCTTCGGCGCGCAATTCTTCCAGATAGTTGTCGGCCATCATTTCCAGCCGCTGGCCCAAAAGCCGCGCGCGCACGGCCTCGCGCCCGATTTCGGGTTCCGCCCGGACGCGGTCGCAGAGCATCAGCGCCAGCAGAACCGTGCCGCCCGACCGGGTGACCGAGGTGGACATCTCGTTCTCGTCCAGCGTGCGCAGCGCCAGCGAGACATCTTCGGGCAGGGTATTGGGCGCGACCGAGGCGCGCTGGAACCCGCCGGGGATGACGCCGTTGAAGTCATTGCACACATCGACGGCGTTGCGCAGGCGCTGTGCTTCGCCCAGCGCTTCGGGCGTGCGGCCGCCGGGGATGGCGATGGAAACATAATCGATGGCGGTAATCGGCAGGTCGGGTGCTTCCACCTCGCGCTGGCCGCGATACTGGAAGAGCGCGTAGGCCTGCCCGCCGCCCAGCGGAATGGGCTCGGTCACTTCGCCCACATACATCGTCAGGAACCGGTCACGCAGGCCGTCGGGCAGTTCCAGCAACGGACGCCAGCCAGTAACGCCGCCCGCTTCGCGCGTGGGCGCGGCGGAGAACCGGCGCGCGGCTTCCGAGAATTGCTCGGTATTGCCGTTCACCTGGCTGCCCAGCCGAGCCAGTTCCGTCACCAGGTTCTCCTGGTTCTCGGGGGTCAGGGGAATGATGATCTCGGCCAGCGATATCTCGATCCCGCCGCCCAGAACGGTGCCCAACTCCATCGCGGTGTCGATATCGTCGTCCTCGATCTGCGCCTGAGCGCCAAAGCGGGTGCGCACCACATTGCGCCAGGTGATACCGTTGGCGACGAAATCGCGCACCGTTTCGGGGGCGATGCCCGCACTGGCCATTTCGCGCAGGAACTGCTCGGGTCCAAGGTTGGCGCGGGCGGCAAATTCCTCCAGCCCGGTCTCGACCTCCTCGGGCGATGCCTCGACGCCGAGGGCAAGCGATGCCTCGGTCTGAAGGCGTTCGTTCACCAGCGCCTCGATCGCCTGTTCGCGCAGATCGCCCTGGGCGTTGAGCACCTCCAGAAACTGGATGCGTTGGCTGATCTCGAAATTGGTGACGATGGCGTCGTCCACCCGGACTGCGACTTCAAAGGGATTTTGCGCCTGGGCAGGCGCGCCAAGGCCAAGGCCCGCAGCCATCAGCAAGGCGCCAAGGACGCCATGGAGCCGCCAGCCCTGCATCTTGCGCGCCGCAAAGGAAATCTTGTTCATGCCCAAATCCCAGTCCATCCTGTCTTGCCCTCCGGGGCGCAAAGCGTCCCTGTCGTCCTGCCCATCGGGGCGCAACGCGTCCCTGCCTTCTTGTGCGTGCGGGTTTATCCCCGGCAACTGCGCGACACCGAGCGGCCTTCGCGCCCGGCGCCGAACCCGGCAAGCGACACCGAAAACCCGAAACTGGTGGCCGGTTCCACCGCGCTTGAGGAGGTATAGCGCCGTGATACGGAGAATTCCATATCCACGCATTCGTTTGCGTAACCCAATGTCAGGCCGGTGCGCGTCGCCTCGTTGTCGATGAAATCGTAGCGCCAGTTGAGGCCTGCCTCCCAGCCGCTGGCAAGGCTGTAATTCGCATCGAGCGCCCACTCGGCCAGATCCTGCGGACGGCTTTCGCCAAGATCGGCCTCCAGAAAGGTATAGGTGGTGACCAGATCGGTGCGATCCCCGGAATAGAACAGCGACAACTCGCTGGAGGTGAAATCGAGGCGGTTGTCGAAGAGCGAGCGGCTGACGAGGGCGAGGCGGTCGTTCAGGCTGACATGGGCCGCGACAAGGAAATCCGATTGTGTGCCGTCAAGGCCCGAGCCGTCGGTGAACTGCCCCTCGTCCTGCGCGCGCAACACGACGCCGGCGGCCACGCCCAGTTGCAGGCCCGACAGCGCGGTGCGGCTGTAGCTGAGCCCGATATTGGCGCGCGCGCCGGTTTCGCGGCGGTCCGATCCGGGCAGGCGGTCGAGGGAAAACAGGTTCGCCTCGTCGAATTCGACGATGAAGCTGTCCTCGTTGGGGGCGTCGTCGCCATAGGTGTCGGACCAGACCAGTTGCACGACAGGCTCGATCACATGGCTGACGCCGGTGGCCGAAACCGCCTGCACCGGATAGCGCAGTTCGATGGCGCCATAGGGGGTCAGGCGTTGCACGACATCGTCGAAGGAACTGTCTTCGCTGGTATTGTAAACGCCGCCGTGAAGCGCGCCCTGAACGGTCGCCAGAAGGCCGCCAAACGTCTCGGACCTTCGCCAGTCGAGCGCGCCGGTGACGCGGAACACGTCGCGCCCGTCGTCGCCGTCCACGGTGGAATAGCGGTAGAAGCCGGTGCCTTCGAGTTCTGCGGTCAACAGCCCGCCGATCAGGCCAGGCTGGTAGCGGCGGGTGATCTCGGCATGGGCCACTCGGGTTGGCAGCGTCTCGTTGTCGACCCCCTCGCGCAGCGATTGGTAGAGGGTTCCGGACGCCTCGATATATTCCTCGCGGCGCACCCGGCTGACGCGGGCGTAGCTTTCCAGCACGTCCAGATCCGACAGGTCGTAGGTGGTCAAATAGCCCCGGTCGCTGACCGCCTGCGCCTGCAATTCCAGCGTGAAGTCGCGGGCCAGATCGAAGCGGGCATCGGCAAAGAGGTAGGCGCGGGTATCGCTGTCGGTCAGATCGTCGGACGACGCCGCCGCGTCCACCTGCAATTCGCCGTTGCGGAAGGCCTGGCGGTAGCGGACCTCGATCGTCTGGGTGCCAAGGCCGATCCAGGGCGTGATCGTCAGGTCGGCACTGTCGCCCAGCATCACGAAGTAGGGCACCCGCAGTTGGGTGCCTGTCAGATCGTCGGCCCGAAGCGAGGGGGCCAGAAAGCCCGTGGCGCGTTCCAGCGTCGGGTCGGGCAGTCGCATTCGCGGCAGGTAGAAGATCGGGATGCCCATGACCCGGAACTGGGCGCGATCGAAGTAGAGTTGCTGTTCCTGCTCGTCATGGATGATCTGGCGGGCGCGGATTTCCCACAGCGGGGTGGGGTTCTCGAAACAGACCTCGCAAGCGGAGGCGACGGCCTGATAGAGTTGCGTATAGCGGCCATCGACCCGGTTTATTTCGGTCGCGGCGATCTGCAACTGGCGATCCAGCACAAGGCGGGCCGATTGCAGGACGCCGTTCTGAAGGTCGGCGGACAGTTGCGCGAAGTCGGCCACGATCACGGAATTGCCCGAGGCGTCCACCAGGGTCAGGGGGCCCTGAACGCTCAGATTGTTGGTGGTCCCGTCGTAGGAGATCGACTGCGCCCGCAGGCGCGCGCCGTCAAAGAACACCTCGACCGAGCCCTGGGCCGTCACGGAAGAGGTGCCGTCAAAGCGGATATTGTCGGCGATCAAGGTGGCGGGGGCGAGCGTAGCAGGAGCCTGGGCCGCGACGGGGGTTCCGGCGCAGAGGATCACGGTCAACAAGACCGCAACGATATGGCTCGCGCGGCGCGTCACCCGTCCTCCGTATGCAATAGAAAGCCCAGAGCCAAGAGAATTGCGGCGATCGGCGGTGCCCAGGCGACGAGTGTTGCCGAAACCTGACCGGTTTCGCCCAGCACCTCGGCAAAACGGCGCAGGAACACGACGCCGAAGCCCAGCAGGATGGCAGAGAGGACCATGATGCCGGTCTTGCCGAACCGCGTGTGGCGCATGGTGAAGCCCGCACCGATCAGCACCATCGCGGCCATCAGCAGGGGCGAGGACAGCTGCATCTGGAACCACGTCCGGTGCTGGAGGGCGGCAAAACCGGCGGCGTTGAGTTGGCGGATGAAGGCCGGAAGCTCGAAGATCGGGACCGTTTCGGGATTGCCGAAACTGTCGCGGATCTGGTCGGCCGTCAGGGTCGAGGGCAGGGTGATGGTGTCGAACTCCTCGGCCTGCGCCTCGGGGTTGGTGGCGTTGGCGAGGGGCCAGCGCTTCACGCCGGTCAGGGTCCAGGCGCCAAGTTCGAGCACCGCCTCGTCGGCATCCATCCGCTCGAGCATCTGGCCGTTGGCATCGAAGGTGAAGAACGACGCGATGAAGAGATGCGTGCCGTCGGAATTGGTCGCCCCGGCGCGGATCACTGTCTGCTCGCTTTCCACGCCTTGCCGCAGCCAGAGGCCCTGTCCCGTGACCGACACCGTGCGGCTTTCCTGCCCCAGAAGGCGCGCCAGCGTCAGGTCGTATTGCCGCGCGGTGGCGGCGACGAGCGGGTTCAGAAGCAGAAGCGACACAAGCCCGATCCCCAAAGCCACGGCGACCGGCGAGGCGGCGGTGCGCAGGGCTGAGCGGCCCGCGGCGCGCACCACCACCAGTTCGGAGGTGCGCGCAAGGCCGAGGAACAGGACCAGCGTGGCCAGCATCACGAAGAGCGGCATCAGCCCGGTCAGGCTGCGCGGCAGGTTCAGCAGGGCCAATTCGAACACCGCGCCGAACCCCTGGTCCGAGCCGATGCGGCGCAGTTGATCCGCCATGTCGATGGGCAGCATGATCGCCACGAACACCGCCATCACGATGCCGAAGGCGCGCAGGAACCGCCCGGCGATGTAGCGGTGCAGGATCATGCCGGGATGCTCCGCCACTGCGTCGCGCGTCGCATTGCGAGGCCCACCATCGCCAGCGCCACAATGGCGGCGACGATGGGCTGCGCATAGGCCAGGGGCCAGGTGTCGGCATCGCCGCGCACGGTGGCCTCGGCGGCATTGCGCACCAGTTGCATGGGCAGAACCAGCATCACCGCGATCAGGATCTGCTTCCACACCCCGAAGCGCGAGAACGAGCCCAGCATCAGCGCGGCGGCGGCGATCAGCGGCACGAAGATCACGAAGAGTGATTGCGCCAGGCGGTCATGCCCCTCGAACAGCATATGCGCCACGTCAAGGTTCAACGCCTCGGCCTCGGCCGGGTCGGCGCGGATCAGGACGGCGGTGGGCAATTCCCGCACCTCTGCCTGACGCCCGCGCCGGTCGTTGATCAGGCCGCCGATATCATAGGTGAAGTCGCTGAACGACACCGTCGCCAGACGCCCGGTATCGAGATCCAGCGTCTGGGCAATGCCGTCGAACATGATCAGACGCGGCCCGGTATCGGCGCGCACCAGCAGGGCGCGGGTGGCGGTATAGGTGACCTCCACCCCCTCGGTCGAGCCGTCCTGCAGGAAAAGATCGCGGAACTCGCCCAATTCGGTGATGTCGCGGATATAGACGGTCAGGGTTCCGGTCGGGTGGATGAACTCGCCCGCGCGCAGCAATTGCCCGGTCAGATCATCGCGCACCTCGTTCTGGCGGTCGATGAACTGGGCGCGGGCAGCGGGCGCCAGCAGATTGCCCAGCACACCGACCAGGATCGCCATCAGCAGCCCGAAGGCGAGGACCGGGCGCAGCAGGCGCAGGGCCGACAGGCCGGCGGTTTGCAGCACCACCAATTCGCTGTCGCCGATCAGGCGGTTGAAGATGTAGAGCGTGGCCACAAAGGCCGAGACGGGCAGGATCAGTTGCACGATCCACGGCAGGGTCAGGGCCGAGAACTCGAGAAACACGCCGACATTCTGACCGTCCGCGATCAGGCTGTCGAACAGCCGCGCGGCCTGGTTGACCCAATAGACCGACACCAGCACAAGGCTGAAGAATCCGAACAGCGTGACCAGCTGGCGCAGGATGTATCGGTCGAAGTGACCCAAATGTGCCCCCCATATGCGGTAGCCGCTTGGCGATGGAACCGCGTCATCTATGTTTTAGGGCAGTTTCGCCGCGTTGCGTAGGGGTGATCTTTCCAATGCCGGAAGGCGCGCCTATGGTCGCGCCCTGAACATCCCGCCATTGCCGCGCAAGGAGCCCGCCATGACCGCCCTGACCCAAATCGACTTTGTCGCAACAGACCTCGAGGCGCTGGCAGGCGCCCCGGGCAAGCTGGCCATTCTGGTGACGCCCGAGGGCAAGATGGACGATGGCGGTCGGCGGGTGAACCGGCTGGTCCGGCAGGCGGTGACGCGGCTGGTGGAAAGCGACGGTTGGGAGAAGGTCAAGACCGGCGAGGGGTTTACCCTTGGCTTCCCGGCGGGATTGGCGGCGAAGGCGCTGCTGGTGGTGAAGCTCGACCGGCGGCCAACGGTCGAGGAGGCGCGGCGCGCAGGGGCGTCGCTGGCGAAGTTCAAGGGCGAGGATGCGTTGCTCGTTTGCGCGGGGGCGGTGTCGCGGCTGGCCGATCTGGCGCTGGGCCTCGCGCTGCGGGGTTACGGCTTCGACGCGCACAAGACCGCGGCCAAGGTCGTGGCGGAGGGATCGGTGATCCAATGCGCCAAACCCGATGAGGCAAGGGCCGAGGCGGCGGCCGGCATGGCCGTGGCCGAGGGGGTTTTCTTCACCCGTGATCTGGTGAACGAGCCTGCCAACGTCCTGACGACGCAGGAATTTGCCGATCGCCTTGTGGCGATGGAGGCGCTTGGCCTGAAGGTCGAGGTGCTGGACGAGGACGAACTGGCAAAGCTCGGTATGCGCACGCTGCTGGCTGTGGGACAAGGCTCCGAGAGCCCGTCCAAGGTTGTGGTGATGCAGTGGAATGGCGGCGGGGACGAGAAGCCCCTGGCCCTTATCGGCAAGGGTGTGGTGTTTGACACCGGCGGCATCAGCATCAAGCCCGCGGCGGGCATGGAAGACATGACGATGGACATGGGCGGCGCGGGCGTGGTGTCGGGCGTGATGCGGGCATTGGCGTTGCGCGGGGCCAAGGCGAATGTGGTGGGCGTGGTCGGGCTGGTCGAGAACATGCCCGACGGCAAGGCGATCCGGCCCGGCGACGTGGTCGTGTCGATGAAGGGCGACACGGTCGAGATCATCAACACCGATGCCGAGGGGCGGTTGGTTCTGTGCGACATCATGTGGTATGCGCAGGAGCGGTTCGAGCCAACGGGCATGGTCGATCTGGCGACCCTGACGGGCGCGATCATCATCGGCCTCGGGCACGAGAATGCGGGCGTCTTCTCCAACAACGATGTGTTCTGCGCGGCGTTCCTGAAGGCCGCAGGGGCCGAGGGCGAGGGTGCGTGGCGGATGCCCTTGGGGCAGGCCTATGACGACCAGTTGAAAAGCCGCGTGGCCGACATGAAGAATGTCGGCGGGCGGCCAGCGGGCTCGATCACGGCGGCGCAGTTCCTCAAGCGCTTCGTGAAGCCCGAGACGCCGTGGATCCACCTCGACATCGCCGGTGTGGCAAGTGTGACCAGCGACACCATGCTGGCCCCCAAGGGAGCAACCGGTTGGGGCGTGATGGCGCTGGACCGGCTGGTGCGCGACGGGTTCGAAGGCTGATGTATTGCATCAAGGTCGGCGGATAAGTCCTTGGGAGAGGTGTATTTTTATCATCTGACCCAGGGCCCGCTGGAGGCCACTCTGCGGATATTGCTGGAGAAATCGCTGGCTGCCGGATGGCGTGTCGCGGTGCGCGGGCGGTCGGAGGCGTTGCTCGACCGGTTGGACGAACAATTGTGGCTGGTGCCAGAGGGGGGGTTCCTGCCCCATGCGCGCGCGGGTGGTCCCGCCGATGCGAATCAGCCCGTATTGCTGACGACAGGCGCTGCCGCGAACGATCCGACCTGCCTTGTCAGCGTAGAGGGGGCCAGCGTCACGGCGGCGGAGGCGGGCGGGATGG
Source organism: Rhodobacterales bacterium (assembly GCA_038324445.1). GTDB lineage: Bacteria > Pseudomonadota > Alphaproteobacteria > Rhodobacterales > Rhodobacteraceae > Gymnodinialimonas. Next base: position 15,866 of record JBBQHZ010000068.1, read on the forward strand.
CGCGCGTCATGGTGCTGTTCGATGGCCATGACGATGGCGCGGTCCAGACCGCGCGGGAGCAGTGGAAGGCGCTGACTGCCGCTGGCCTTGGGGCGAAATACTGGTCCGAGGCGTCGGGTCGCTGGGAGATGAAGGCCGAGAGTGCGGCGGCGGGCTAGCGTTCCAGAACCAGTTGGCCCTGCGCGATTTCCAGCCGCGAGAAGCGGCTGAGGTAGGACATTCCCAGAAGGCTTTCGCGCATGTCGCCGCTGTTCACGACGGCGCGGACATTGCTGTCGGGGATCCCGCCGAGGGTGAGCGTCTCGATCCGTGTGGGGGCGGTTTCGACGACGCCGTTGGCGGTATTCGCGCGGCCCGAGAAGATCAGGAGGTCGGTGGCGATGCCGGCGGCGGCCGCGTCGGCAAGCGTCAGCACGATGTCGCTGGCGCCGGTATCGACCACGAAGCGGGTCGGCACGCCATTGACCTCGAGCGTCAGGTAGAAGTGCCCGTCGGGCGAGCGGGGCACCGAGATCGCGCCGTCGCTCAGCACGGATTGCTGCGGCGCAAAGTCGCCCCTTATGTCCTGCCACAACAGGACCGCCACGATCGCGCCCAGAAAGATGAAGCCCCAGATGGCGGCATATTGCGCCATCTTGCCCAGATTCTTGCGTTGCGACACGAAGAAATAGCCGCCGACGACGCAGCCCAGAAGGACAAGGTAGATGAGATTGGCAAGGCGGTCGGCGTCGAGCATGGGGGCCATATAGGGGTTGTGTCAGATGACTTGGAGGTCTCGCAGCCCGTCGATGACGAATTGAACCGACAGCGCGGCCAGAAGCATGCCAAGCAGGCGGGTCACGACATTGATGCCGGTGGGTCCCAGCAACCGCTCGAGCGGGGCGGCCAGCAGGAACAGCACCATGACGCAGGCGATGACCAGCACCATGACGCCGTGGATGGCGGCAATGTGGGCAAAGCTGCTGTCCTGTCCGGTCAGCAGGATCATCGAGGCGATGGCGCCGGGGCCTGCGATCAGCGGGATGGCGAGGGGAAACACCGACGGGTCGGCGCGGGTGGCATCGGCCTGGCCTTGGCGACGCTCGGCCCGACGCTCGAACAACATGTCGAGGGCTGTGAGGAAGAGGAGGATGCCACCTGCCATGCGGAAGGCGGGCAGCGAGATGCCGAGGAATTCGAGGACGATTTCCCCCGCGACGCCGAAGAGCGTCAGGATGGCCAGCGCCACAAGGCAGGCGCGCAGGGCGATGGCGCGGCGGTGGCGGGGGGTGGCGCCTTGCGTGAGGGCGACGAAGAGGGGGGCGAGGCCGACGGGGTCGATGATGACGAAGAGCGTCACAAAGGCCGGGATGTAGAGGGCGAGGTCCATGGCGGCGACTTTAGAAGAAAGGCGCGGCGTTTGCCGCATTGTTTTTTGGGGAAGAAGGGGGGCGCATCGTTGCCCTCGGACCAATGGCGAACCATGGACGATCCCGTCCTTGCCGGACTTCCCTCGGTATATTTTTGGTACATGGAAAGGGGGCGGCGCGCGAGAGGGTCGGTTGGGGGAGCGCGGGGTGATGGGCGCGGGGTCGCGCGGGTTTTGGGGCGGGAGGGTAGCGCCCGGGGGCGCGCGGGCGTCTCGGGCGGGAGTTTCGCGCCGAGGCGCGCGGGCGTGTCGGGCGGGACTTTCGCGCCGAGGCGCGCAGGCGTGTCGGGCAGGAGTGGCGCGCGTCAGGCGTTCGTCTGCGCGCGCTCCAGCGCGTTGGCGGCCTTTTCCCAGAGGGCTTCAGCGCGGTGGAGGCCTTCCATGATCTCGGCGTATTTCTTCTGCCAGGTGGTCAGCTCGCCCACGCGGGCTTCCTCGTAGAGCGCCGGATCGGCGAGTTTCTTGGCGAGTTTCTCGCGCATCTCCTCGATCTTCTCGATGCGGGCTTCCGAGCGTTTGACCTCGGCGCGCAACTCCTTGATCTGGTCCTGCGAGAGCTGTCTGGCCTTGGGCTTTTCGGCTTTCGGGGCCTTCGGCTCGGAGGTCAGGAGGGACAGGCGGTAGGTTTCCAGATCCCCTTCGTAGGGCGCGACATGGCCGTCCTTGACCAGCCAGAGGCGGTCGGCCACCAGCGACAGCAGGTGCATGTCATGGGAGACGAGGATGACGGCGCCGGAATAGGCGGTCAGCGCCTCGACCAGCGCTTCGCGCGATTCGATGTCGAGGTGGTTGGTCGGCTCATCGAGGATCAGCAGGTGCGGCGCGTCGATGGTGGCGAGCAGCAGCGACAGGCGCGCCTTCTGGCCGCCCGAGAGTTTGGTCACCAGCGTGTCGGCCTGATCGGCGCCGAGGCCGAAGCCCGCAAGCCGTGCGCGCAGTTTCGGCGGCGCGTCGGTGGGGCGTTCGCGGCGGATGTGATCGAGCGGCGTTTCGTCGAGGTGCAGTTCGTCCACCTGATGCTGGGCGAAGTAGCCGATGCGGAGCTTCGACGAGGACGTGATGCGGCCTTCCATCGCCGTGAGTTTCCCGGCGAGAAGCTTCGACAGCGTCGATTTGCCTTCGCCGTTGCGCCCCAGAAGGGCGATGCGGTCGTCCTGATCGAGGCGCAGGTTGAGGCGTTTGAGCACGGGTGTCTCGGAATAGCCGACGGCGGTGTTGTCCATCGCGACGATGGGGGGCGACAGTTCCTCGGGCTCGGGGAAGGTGAACACGGTGCGCGCGGCGTCTTCGGGGGCGCGGATGGTTTCCATCCTCTCCAGCATCTTGACGCGCGACTGAGCCTGTTTGGCCTTGGACGCCTTGGCCTTGAAGCGGTCGACGAAGGATTGCAGGTGGGCGCGCTGAAGATCCTGCTTCTTGGCAGCGGCCGTCTGCACGGCGCGGCGTTCGGCGCGGGTGCGGGCAAACGTGTCGTAGCCGCCGGTGTAATAAGTCAGCGTCTTGTCGGCGAGGTGCAGAATATGGCCCACGGCGCGGTTCAGAAGCTCGCGGTCGTGGGAGATGACCAGCACGGTGTGGGGGTATTTGGCGAGGTAGCTTTCAAGCCACAACGCGCCTTCGAGGTCGAGGTAGTTGGTCGGCTCGTCCAGCAGCAGGAGGTCGGGCTGCGCGAAGAGCACACCCGCCAGCGCCACGCGCATCCGCCAGCCGCCCGAGAAGGCGGAGCAGGGCATCAGTTGTTCTTCGTGGGTGAATCCCAAGCCGCGCAGGATCTGGGCGGCGCGCGCCTCGGCGGTCCAGGCGTCGATGTCGGCGAGGCGCGCCTGAACCTCGGCGATGCGGTGGGGATCGTGGGACGTGTCGGCGAGAAGTTCCGCGCGCTCGGTGTCGGCCTCGAGCACGGTGTCGATAAGGGAGGTCTCGCTGGAGGGCACTTCCTGCGCCACGCCGCCGATCTTGGAGCCGTTCGGCATGGTGATGGAGCCGGTGTCGAGCGTCAGCTCGCCCCGGATCAGGCGGAAGAGCGTTGTCTTGCCGGTGCCGTTCCGGCCGACGATGCCGACCTTGTGGCCTGCGGGAATGGTGACGGAGGCGCCCTCGATGAGGACGCGTCCGGCGACGGAATAACCGATGTCTGAGATGCGCAACATGCCGCGCGAGTGCCAGAGCCGAGCGCCGGGGTCAATCGCTGTCAGCGACGGCCGGTGCGCATCCCCTTGTGCCGGG
>JBBQHZ010000069.1:0-19388 GCA_038324445.1 Rhodobacterales bacterium
CCCTCCAGAACCAAGCGCGTCACCGGCCCGCCAACCGCCCCCGCAATCGCGTCGATCTGCGCCAATGTCCCGTATTGATCCGCGCTGCCCTGCACCAGCAACAGCGGCGCGGAAATCCCCGCCACCTCGGCCTCCACGTTCCACGCGGCGAACCCCGGCGACAGCCACGCATCGGCCCAGCCCCGGAACACCGCCACCGGATCGCGGTGATACTTCGCCATCCGCGCCGCCAGGCCGGACGCCTCGAACCCCTGCGCCGCTTGCGCGATCTCGGCCAGCCCAACGGCTTCGGTGAACACATGCGGCGCGATCAGGACAACCGCGAGGACGCACAAGCGCAAATGCGTCCCCGCCGCGATCCCCGCAATCGTCGCTCCGTCCGAATGCCCCACCAGCACCGGCGCCGTCAGGCCGAAGGCCTCCAGCACCTCCGCCAGAACTACCGCCTCCCGCGTCATCCAGTCGAGCGGGCGCGGCAGGTCATCGGCCTGCGAAAACCCGTATCCCGCCCGCGAATAGGCCAGCACCGGCAGACCGGTGGCCCTGCTCAACGCCACCGGAAACCCCTTCCAAAGGGCGATGGAACCAAGGCCTTCATGTAGAAGAACAAGCGCTTTCCCGTCGCCCGGCCCGTCGCCCGGCGCCTCCCCCCAGCAGCGATATTCCAGCCGCCTGCCCCCGGCCGAGACAAACCCGTCGCCCCACATCATCCCCGCAGCTTGAACCGCTGTATCTTGCCCGTCGCGGTCTTCGGCAACTCGTCCACGAACTCGACCCAGCGCGGGTATTTCCACATCCCGATCCGCTCCTTCACGAACTCCCTCAGCACATCCGCCTCGGGCCGCTCCGCCCCGTCCTTCAGCACCACATAGGCCGCCGGCTTGTGCAGCCCCGCCGCGTCCATGCGCGCGACCACCGCCGCCTCCAGCACGCCGGGATGCTCGATCAACGCCGACTCCACCTCGAACGGCGACACCCAGATGCCCGAGACCTTGAACATATCGTCCGTCCGCCCGCAGTAGACATAGCGCCCGTCGCGCCGCTCATACTTGTCGCCGGTGCGGGTCCATGCCCCCTCGAACGTCTCGCGGGTTTTCGCGCGGCGGTTCCAATAACCCTCGGCGCTGGACGGCCCGCTCACCAGCAACTCGCCCACCACGCCGTCGGCCACCTCGGCGCCCTGCTCATCCACCAGCCGCACCTCATAGCCCGGCACCGCCGTGCCCGAGGTGCCGTAGACGCAGGCCCCCGGACGGTTCGACAGGTAGATATGCAGCATCTCGGTCGATCCGACCCCGTCCACGATCTCCACCCCCGTCAGCCTCTGCCAACCCTCGCCCACCTCGCGCGGCAAGGCTTCGCCCGCCGAAGTGCAGAGCCGCAGGCCATGCTCCGGCGTGGTCTTGGCCGCCTGCAGCATCGCGGCATAAAGCGTCGGCACCGCGCACAGAATGCTTGGCTTGTGCGCGGCCATGATCCCGAAAACCACCTCCGGCGTCGGCCGTCCGCCGAACAGCACCGTGCTGGCCCCCACCGACATCGGAAACGACACCGCATTGCCGAGGCCATAGGCGAAGAACATCTTCGCCACGGAAAAGACCACGTCGCCTTCAACGATCCCCAGCACCTGAGCGGCAAACGTGTCGCACGTCGCCTTCAGCGCGCCATGGACATGCCGAACACCCTTCGGCTGCCCGGTCGAGCCCGAGGAATAGAGCCAGAATGCCAGTTCATCTTCCTGCGCCGCTACCGTCGCCACCGCCTCCGCGCCGTCGATGAAATCCCGGTAGGCCACGGTGTCGCCAGACGCCTCTCCGATCACCACCACCGCTCGCAGGAAGGCGCTGTCACGCGTGGCAGGTTCCACCACCGGCCACAACTCGGCGCTGACCACCAGAACCGAGGCGCGGCTGTCGGCCAGGATCGTTCCATAGACCTCGGCGCTCAGCAGCGTGTTGAGCGGCACCGGCACCACGCCCGCCTTCATCGCGCCCCAGAACACCACAGGCCACTCGATCTGGTCGCGCACGATCATCGCCAGGCGCTCCTCGCGCCGGACGCCCTGCCGCAGCAACGCCCCGGCGAACCGGCCCGCCGCCTCGTGCAGGCCGCCATAGGTCAGCACCCGCTCCGCGCCATCCGCCTCGATGAACGCCACCTTCACGGCCCGCCCCTCCGCCACATGACGGTCCACAAACCACGCCGCTGCATTGCCCATCGCGCTATGCCTCCCCGTTCCCGATAATCACGGCCCCCGCGCCGCCCGCATAAAGCCGCGTCACCAGCTCGGCCCGCCTTGCCCGAACCTTGGCGAAGTTCAGATTGCCCTTCGCCGTGATCTCCCCCTCGGCGATCGAGGGGGCCTCGGCCAGCACCAGCGCCCGCGCTACGCGCGCCGCCGATCCGCCGGTCATCTGCTCCAAGGCAGCCAGCCGCGCCGGATCGACCAGCAGCGCCCCATCGGCCTCGGCCACGCCCTCGCGCAAGGCCGCCGTCGGCACGATCAGCACCGCCACCTCGGCCCGCCCCTCACCCACCAGAACGACGTCCTGCGCCAGGCCCTTCAGCGCCGCCAGGACCTCCAGTCGCAGCGCCGCCGCCCGCACCCATGTGCCGGTCATCAGCTTGAAATCCTCGGAAATCCGGCCATCGAACCGCAGCCCAAGCTCGGGCCGGTCGGGATCGACGAAACACATGGCATCGCCGGTGCGGAAATAGCCTTCGTCGTCGAACGCCTCGGCGCTTTTCGCGGCATCGCCCAGATACCCGGTAAACACCGATGGCCCCTTCACCCGCACCTCGAACCGCCCGCCATTTCCCAGATCGTCGGGCAACAGCTTCACCACGACCCCCGGCACCGGCACGCCCACAACGCCCGAGCGATCCGTCGGCTCGTGCTGCAACAGCGCCGCCGGGGCGGTTTCCGTCAGCCCCCAGGACGAGGTGAACAGCGGCAATTCCTCCCGAACCGCGCGCGCCATCGCCTCCAGATCGGCCCAGACATCCTGCGGCAGCGATGCGCCCGCATAGAACAGCATGTCCAGATCCTCGAAGAACGCCCGTGCAAAGCCCGCATCATCCTTCATCGCATCGCGCAAAGCCGCAAACCCCACCGGCACGTTGAACGAGATCGTGCCCTGCCGGATCCGGTTGTTCTCGATCGTCTTGCCGATCAGCGCAGGCACCGGCTTGCCGCCATCGATGTAGAGCGCGCCGCCATTCGCCAGCACGAGGTTGAAATTATGCGAGCCGCCAAAGACGTGGTTCCACGGCAGCCAATCCACCAGCACCGGCGGGCGTGCCTTGAGGAAGGGCAGGCAGGCCGCAAGCTGCGCCTGATTGGTGCACATCATCCTGTGGGTCGTCAGCACCCCCTTGGGGGCCGACGTCGAGCCCGAGGTCATCAGGATCTTCGCCACCGTGTCGGGCCCGACATCCGCGCCGCGCAGATCGCCCCCCACCGCCGCCAGATCCTCCAGCCTGCGCCCCGGTCCATGCGCCATCAACGGCCTTGCCCCGGCAAGGCTGTCCCTTTCCAATACCTCCCGCAGGGCAAAGCCATCCTCTGCGAAGACGGCCGCAGGCCGGATCAGGGCCGCGATATGGTCCAGATGCCCGCGCGCGGCGGGGATCGCCGCATATTGCTCGGCTACCGGCACCACCGGCGCGCCCGCATATTGGCAGGCCAGCGCCAGCAAGCCATGCGCGACCGAGTTTCCGGTGATTACCAGCACCGGCCGATCTGGCCCCAGCCCCATGTCGAGCAGGCCAACCGCCATCGCGCGGGCCTGCGCGCGCGCCTCGGCATAACTCACCTCGCGCCAGCCATCGCCCGAGCGTTCCGCCAGAAACACCGCGCCCGGCGTCGCCTCGGCCCAGTGGTCCAGCCAATCGGTCGTGCGCGCGGCCACAGCACCAAGGTCGGTGCGCGCGCGGAGCAGCACCGCGCCATCGGCGCGATCCTCCACGATCACGTCATGGGGTCGATACTTTCCCGACATTGCGGCCCTCCCAAGCCCCTCCCCCCACCAGAAGCACGCCGTTTCCCTCCACCCGCCGCAACGCTGCGATCAGGGCCCGGCGCTGCTCTGCGCTGAACCCCTCCGTCAGGCGCTGGTCATGGGCGTGCAACGCCGCGCCCGCCTCGGCCATCAGGGCCGTGCCCGCAGTCGTCGCGCTCAGCAGATAGGCGCGCCTGTCGCCCGGATCGCGCACCCGGACGATCAGGCCCGAGCGCTGCAATTCATCGAGGATCTGCACCATGTTCGGCCGCTCGATCGCCAGCGCCTGCGACACATCAGATTGCCGCACGCCGGGATTGTCCGTCACCACCGACAGCGCCGAGTAGGTCGAGCGCCTCAGCCCGAAGCGCCCCAGCACCCGCTCGATGTCGCCCATCAGGGCCGCATTGGCCCGTTTGATGCTGTAGCTGACCAGATCCCTCAGGTCGCGGTCAAGCTCGTCACGCGTCGCAATCGCGCGACCCTTGCGCGCCAGATCCCGATCACCATCTTCTACAAGATCGCTCATTTCGGCGGCAGCCGGGTGGCTCCGTCCAGCCGGATCACCTCGCCGTTCAGATACGGGTTCTCGACGATCGAGGCGACCAGTTGCCCGAACTCGGCCGGGTATCCCAACCGGGCCGGGAAGGGGATGTTGGACACGATACCCGCCACCGTCTCATCCGGCAGCGTTTCCATCATCGGGGTGTTGAACAGGCCGGGCGCGATGGCGCAGACCCGGATACCGGGCCGCGCCAATTCTCGTGCCAAAGGCAGACACATCGACGCAATCGCGCCCTTGCTGGCGGCATAGGCAGATTGCCCCACCTGCCCGTCCTGATAGGCGGCGCTGGCGGTGTTGATCACCACCCCCCGTTCGCCGGTGTCCAGCGGCGGCAGATCCATCATCGCCTGCACCGCATAGGTCATCACGTTGTAGGTGCCGATCAGGTTCACCTCGATCACGCGGCGGAACACGTCGAGCGCGGTCTTGCCCTCCCGCCCCACCATCCGCGCCGCCATCCCCACGCCCGCGCAGTTGACGCAGATCCGCGCCGCTTGCCCGAAGCGCGCCATCGTCGCCGTCACTGCCGCCGCCGCATGTTCCGCATCGGTCACGTCGCATTGCTGGGCGAAGCCGCCGATCTCGGCGGCCACCGCCCGCGCCCTGTCGCCGTTGAAATCCAGCACCGCCACGTCGCAGCCCCGCCCCGCCAGATAGCGCGCCGTGGCCTCCCCCAGCCCACTGGCGCCGCCGGTGACAATCGCCACCTGTCCGTCAAGTTGCATGATGCCTTCCCCCTTCGTCCGTCAGAACCGTTATATCAGCTAATCAACTCACCACGTCATGAACATCAGCGTAATCACCGGGAACACCAGCAACAGCACCACCCGCAACAGATCCGAGGCGACGAAGAACATCACCGCCTTGTAGGTGTCCGTCATCTTGGTGGCCTTATCCATCGCGTTGATGATGAACAGGTTCATCCCCACCGGCGGCGTGATCAGCCCGACCTCGACCACGATCAGCACCAGAATACCGAACCAGATCGCCACCAACTCGCTGTTGATCCCGAAGAGCGCGCCCTGATTGATCCGGCGCAGGTCCAGCGCGCCGGCCTGATCGCGGGTCAGTTCCTGCCCTGCCGCAAGGCTCTGGAACACCGACTCGACCATGCCGGGCTCAAGCGCAAAATGCGTCTGGATCGCGGCCACCGCGCCGGACTGCGCCGCATCGAGCGCACCGCCCGTGGCGAACACTTCCTGCAATCCCGCCAGAACCCTGGGCGTGATGTCCGGGGCCAAAGCCATCGCCTCCATCGCGCGGGCGGTGTGCAGGTCGATCATGCTGACAAACCCGAAATCGAGGCCCTGCATCACCGGCCAGAAGATCGGGATGGTCAGCAGGATCATCGACAGGCTGTCCATGAAACAGCCGAGGATCAGGTAGAATATCAGGATCAGGATCAGCACCGTGTAGGGGCTGAACCCGCTGCCCCCGACCCAGGCCGCGATGCCCTGCGGCACCTGCGTCAGCGCCAGAAAGCCGTTGTAGAACGCCGCGCCGAGAATGATGAAGAAGATCATCCCCGTCGATCTGGCGGTAACGATGAAACTGTCCGTCAGGGCCGCCCGCGTCAGCCCGCCGTTGAAATACGCGATCAGCGCGGTGCCCAGCGCGCCCACCGCCGCCCCCTCGGTCGGCGTGAACCATCCGGCGTAGATGCCTCCCACGACCGCCCCGAAGACCAGCATCACCGGCCAGATCAGCACCAGCGCCCTGAAGCGCTCGGCATAGGGCACGCGGGGTCTAATGCCCGCACTTCCGGGGTAGATCCGCACATAGATCGAGATCGCCAGCACATAGCCCAGCGCCGCGATGATGCCGGGGATGAAGGCCGCGAGGAAGAGCTTGGCGATGTTCTGCTCGGTCAGAATCGCGTAGATCACCAGCACGATGGACGGCGGGATCAGGATGCCGAGCGTGCCGCCCGCCGCCAGCGTCGCCGTCGAAAAGCCCCCGTCATAGCCATAGCGCCTGAGTTCGGGGAGCGCGACGCGCCCCATCGTGGCGGCGGTGGCAAGCGAGCTTCCGCAGATCGCCCCAAACCCGGCGCAGGCGCCCACGGCAGCCATCGCCACCCCGCCCTTGCGATGCCCGAGCCAGCTTTCGGCGGCCTTGAACAGCGCCTGGGACATGCCACCCAAAGTGGCGAACTGGCCCATCAGCAGGAACATCGGGATGATGCTGAGGGAATAGCTGGAGAAGGTGGTGAACGTTTCCGATTTCAACCGTCCGAACGGAACTTGGGTGCCATCGGTGACCAGGATCAGCCCGATCAGCCCGGTCAGGAACATCGACAGGCCGATGGGCACGCGCAGGAAGATCATTCCCAATAGCAGGGGAAACGACAGGATGCCAATCAGCTGGTCGCTCAATGCGCTGCCCCCAGATCGGCGGGCAGGATCTCGCGGCCCGTCACCATCTCGATCAGCCGCACTGAGGAGAGGTAGACCGAGACGACAGCCGCCAACGCCGCCCCCACCAAAGCGATCGCGTAGGAATACCAGACCGGCAGGCCCAGCTCCAACGTCTCCTGACCCGAGTTGAACTTGGTCATCAGCCCGCCGAAAAGCTGCACCGCGATCAGCACGAGGATGGCAGCAAAGACCGTTTCCGTCACACCGCGCAACACGCGGCTGGTGCCCTGCGACATGCCGGCAGTGAAGATATCCACCGTCGCGTGGCCGCCGGTGATCTGGCAGATCGGCAGGAACGCGAAGATCACGAAAGCAATGCCCGCCTCCAGCAACTCGAACGTGCCCAGCATCGGGCCCACGCCCGCGTCGATCATCCACCGGGCCAGCCCCGTGCCGATATCGGCGCCAAGCATCCAGTGGAACAGCCGGTCCAGCGCCCGCACCACGACCGCATAGACCGTCAGAAATACAAGCGCCGTCAGCATCATGCCGCCCAACACGGCCATGATGCGCGACGCGGTCACAAGGGCCCGGTGCATCGCCACTCCCTCAAATCCGTTGGCTCAAATCTGCGCAAAAAACCGGGGGCCGCGCCGCGCGCCGCCCCCGTCCCACCTTGTCAGCGTCCCGTCGGATCAGCGGCCCGCGTTGGCGCAGTCGCCGCTCATCAATTCGCGGGCGCGGTCGATCAGCATCTGACCATCCATGCCACGCCCCGCCAGATCGGCGATCCACTGGGCGTAGATCGGCTCCACCACCGGTGCCCAATCCGACGCCGCGGTCGCTTCGTCGATGGTGATGATGTTGTTGCCCAGATCGACGGCGATCTGGCGTGCCGGACCGTCGGCGTCCGACTGGATGCCGCCCGCATTGATCGAGAAGTTCAGCCCCGAATTGTCCATCACCACCTGCTGCAGATCCTCGGGCAGCGCCTCGAACGCGGCGGTGTTCATCGCCAGCACGAAGGTCAGGTTATAAAGCGCCGGGCCCTCGAACTCGGTATGGTTCGTCACCAGCTCGGGCACCCGCAGCGACGTGGTCACTTCCCACGGGATTGTCGTCCCGTCGATCACGCCGCGCGACAGCGCCTCCGACACTGCCGATACCGGCATGCCCACGGGCGTGGCCCCCACCGCCTCCAGCAACTGCGTCGCCAGACGCGAGCCGCCGCGGATCTGCATCCCCGCCAGATCGGCGGGCGTCTCCACCGGGTCGGCCGTGTGCAACAGGCCGGGGCCATGCACCCAGGTGCCCAGAATGGTCACGTCGGCGAATTCTTCCTGCATGTTCTCTTCATACATCGTCCAGTAGGCGCAGGACGCCGCGCGCGCATCCGACACCATGAACGGCAGCTCGAACACCTCGGTCGAGGGGAAGCGGCCGGGCGTCGATCCCACCACGGTCCACACGATGTCCACGACACCGTCGATCGCCTGATCCATCAGTTCCAGCGGCGAGCCGCCCAACTGCATGGAGGGGTAGCGCTCGATCAGGATGCGCCCGCCCGATGCCTCCTCGATGCTGTCAGCCCAGGGGTCCAGCACCAGCGCGGGCACGTTGGCCTGCGCGGGCAGGAACTGGTGCAGGCGCAACGTCACTTCCTGCGCCAGGGCGCCACTTGCCACCATCGCGCCGACGGCCACGCCGCCCATCGCGGTCAGCAGGGTTCTCTTCATCATATTGGTCTCCTCCCAGTGGATTGAAAAAGGGCGGTGTGTCCCGCCTTCCGTGCGGTTGCAGCACGCGACGTCCTCCTCGTCACGGCGCCCGATAAATGGATATGGAGCATAATCGTTGCGTCCTGTCACCATTTTCCTTCTCGTGTTATCCGAATGGATAGCACACTTATCATCCGAGTGCTTGGCCTGCGCTCCCCCTGCGGATAGAATCACGCCCATGACCGAAATCTACACCATGCCGGGCCATCTCATACGCCGATTGCAGCAGATTTCGGTGTCCGTCTTTGCCGACCGAATGCGGGCCCTCGGGCAGGATCTGACCTCGCCGCAATTCGCCACCCTCGCGGTTCTGGCGCAAGCGCCGGGGATCGATCAGGCGACGCTGGCGGGGATGATCGCCCATGACCGCCCGACGATCGGCGGCGTGGTGGAACGGCTGGAGGCCAAGGGCCTCGTCACCCGCCACCGCAATCAAAACGACCGCCGCGCCAGGGTTCTGGCCCTGACCGAGGCGGGCGAGGCGCTTCTCGCCACCCTCCTGCCCGCCGTCCGCGCGATCCAGCCCGACCTCCTGCCCGGTCTGACCGAAGCCGAGCGGGCCGAATTCGTCCGCCTCGCCGCCAAGGTGGCCGAAGCCGGGAATGCCGCCGCCCGCGCGCCGCTGGTGTTGCCCAAGGCACCTCACCCCTGAACCCACGCGCGCGGCACCGGCCCGAGCCGCGCCAGCACCTCGTGCACCCTCGCCCGGCAACGGGCCTCTGCCCGGTCCGGGCCCAGCGCCATCTCCGCCGCCGGGTTCGATCGCAGGACCAGCCGCCGCCAACCGTGCAGCACCAGCACCCGCAGCGCGACCCTGTCCTCTGCCGCGTCGGGCAGATCGCCGATCCCCGCGACCACCCGCTCCAGCGCCCGGAAACTGCCCTCGCAGCCTCCCTCCGCCACCACGTCGCGCACCCATTCGGGCAGGCCCCTCGGCCCCGGCGCAGTCACGAACCACGCCTCCGGCATGTCCCCCAGCGGCCCGAACGCCAACGCGAAATGGCGCGAGATCGGCACGGCTTTCACCGTTTCGGGCAGCACCGCCAACCCCTCGGGCATGTCCGTCGGCATCCCCACCAGATGCCACTCCTCCACATCCGCCGCAGGTCCATAGATGCGTCCCGCCACCGCCCATGTCTGCGCCAGCGCAGGCCCCGACAGGCGGTGAAATCCCACCCGTCCGGCGCGGCGGCTTTCCACCCAGCCGTCCCGCTTCAGCCGGTGCAACGCCACCCGCATCGCCTGCGGTTGCATCCCGATCCGCTCGACGAGCGCGGCCAAGGCGCGGCCCGAGACTTCGACCCGCCCCTCCCGGCTGACATCGCCCAGACACGTCACCAGCACCGACCAGAGCTTCAACGGCGCCTCCGCGCCCAACGCCTCGGCCAGATCGCGGACGGCATCGCTCACGGCGCCACCCCAATCACGTCGCACCCCCACTCACGTCGAAACCCCACTCACTTCGCAACCATCGTCAGGATTTCATACTCCGCCACCGCGTCCCCGTCCTGATTGCGCACCAGCGCGTGCCACCGCACCTCGCCATAGGCGTCGCCACGCGACTTCTTCTCCACCATCGTCAGGGTCACCGCGATGCTGTCGCCGGGACTGACCGGCTTGAGCAGCCGCACGTTGTCCATTCCCAGATTGGCCAGCACCGGGCCCTCGCTCGGCTCAACGAACAGCCCGGCGGCGAAACTCAGCACCAGATAGCCATGGGCCACGCGCCCCGGGAACAGCGGGTTCCGCTTGGCGGCCTCATCGTCCATATGGGCATAGAACGTGTCGCCGGTGAAATGGGCGAAGTGCTCGATATCCTCCAGCGTCACAACCCGCGCGTCCGACGTCAGCGTCATCCCCATCCCCAGTTCGCCAAAGCGCAGCCGGAACGGATGCTGCTCCGGCGTCACGGTGCGCGCTCCCGACACCCAACGCCCCGTCACCGCCGCGATCATCGAAGGCGATCCCTGCACCGCCACGCGCTGCATGTAATGCCTGACCGCCCGCACCCCGCCCAACTCCTCGCCGCCGCCAGCCCGCCCCGGCCCGCCATGGGTCAGATGCGGCATCGGCGCGCCATGCCCCGTGGCCTCCGCCGCCGCGTCGCGGTCGTTGATGTAGACGCGCCCGTGCCACGCCCCGATGCCCTGCACCACCTCCCGCGCCACGTCGCCATCATGGGTGAAAAGCGAGGCCACAAGACTCCCCTGCCCCCGATTGGCCAAAGCACAAGCATGCGCCAGATCGCGATAGCCCATGACCGTCGCCACCGGCCCGAATGCCTCGGTCCCGTGCACTGCCTCCGCGCCGTCCGGATCGGCGCAATGCAGAACGGTCGGCGCCACGAAGGCCCCCGGCCCCTCCATCGCCTCGCCCCCGAAAACCACCTCCGCCTCGCGCCCGATCTCTCGGATCTTGCCCAGCACATCCCGCTTCTGCGCGGCGGACACCAAAGGCCCCATGCCAACCCCCGCCTCCCTCGGATCGCCCACCACGACTTGGCCCAGCCGCGCCGACAGCCCCTCGATCAGGGGCTGGACAAGCGGCTCCGGCACCAGCACGCGCCGGATGGCGGTGCATTTCTGCCCCGCCTTCGTGGTCATCTCCCGCACCACTTCCTTCACCAGCAACTCGAACTCGACCGATCCCACCACCGCATCCAGCCCCAATATCGTCGCGTTGAGCGAATCCTGCTCCGCCGTGAACGCCACCTCCCTCCCCAACGCGCCGCGCACGATCCCCGCCGTCGCGGCCGAACCGGTGAACGTCACCGCATCCTGCGCCCCCAGATGCGCCAGCGCGTCGCCGACGCCGCCGCACACCAGCTGCAACGCGCCGTCCGGCAACACCCCCGCCTCCAGCATCAGCCGCACACACAGCTCCGTCACATGGCACGTCGCCGTCGCCGGCTTCACGATGCTGGGCATCCCCGCCAGCAACGCCGGCGCGATCTTCTCCAGCATCCCCCAGACCGGAAAGTTGAACGCGTTGATATGCAGCGCCACGCCGGGTTTCGGCAGGTAGACATGCTGCCCCCCGAACGCGCCCGTCTTGCCAAGGCGCTCGAATCCGCCATCGGGCAGCATATGCCCCTCGGGCAATTCCCGCCGCCCCTTGGCGGCATAGACGAAGAGCGTTCCGATACCCCCGTCCACATCGAAGCCATGGTCCGCCTGCGTGGCGCCGGTGGTGAACGACAGGTCATACAAGGCCTGCTTCTTCGCGTTCAGATGCCCCGCCAGCGCCTTCACAATCCGCGCCCGATCGTGGAAATCCATCGCCCGCAACGCCGGACCGCCCACCTCCCTCGCATGTCCGATCATACCCGCCAGATCGAGATTATCGTTCCCCGCCAAGGCGATAACCCGCCCCGTCGCGGCATCTTCAATCTCCCTCGCGCCCTCTCCGGCAGGCACCCAAGACCCTTTCGCAAAGCTCTCGACACGTTGCATGATCCTGCTCTCCCGAAAATTCTTGTAACACTTTGGGCGATGGGTCAGGATCGCGCAAGACTGATGTTGGGGGGCATCATGCCCCCATATAACGCACCGATGGGGCAGCAAGAATGACACCGCAGGAACGTGCCAACCGCAGCGCCGACGCCATGTGGGCGGGTGACCGCGCCTCTGCCTGGGTCGGCATGACGATCACCCATATCGACGAGGGCCGCGCCACGCTGACCCTCAGGATCCGCGAGGATCACTGCAATGGCCACGGCATCGGCCATGGCGGCGTCACCTTCCTTCTGGCGGACTCGGCTTTCGCCTTCGCCTGCAATTCCCGCAACGCCGCCACCGTCGCGCAGCACAACACGATCAGCTTCCTTGCGCCCGTGCGCCTTGGCGACACCCTGACCGCGACCGCCGTTGAGACCACCCTTCAGGGCCGCTCCGGCATCACCGATGTCACCGTCACCAACCAGCATGGCCAGACCATTGCCGTCTTTCGCGGCGCCTCCCGCGCGCTGGGCACGCCGCTTTTCGAGGAACCGGCATGAGAGATCTCACTCCCCCGCGTCCCAGCCTCGATGCGATCGAAACAGCCTCGCGGGACGAGATTGCCGCCCTGCAACTCTCCCGCCTGCAATGGTCGCTCGATCACGCCTACCGGAACGTCCCGTTCTACCGCGCGCAGTTCGACGCCGCAGGCGTCCATCCGTCCGATCTGAAATCCCTGCACGACCTCGCCAGATTTCCCTGCACCACCAAGGCCCATCTGCGCGACAATTACCCCTTCGGCCTCTTCGCCGTCCCGCGCGACCGGATCACCCGCATCCATGCCTCCTCCGGCACTACCGGCAAACCCACCGTCGTGGGCTATACCGCGACCGATATCGACACCTGGGCGCACCTCGTCGCCCGCTCGATGCGCGCCTCGGGCACACGGCCCGGCGACCTAGTGCACATCGCCTATGGATACGGCCTCTTCACGGGTGGGCTGGGGGCGCATTACGGCGCCGAGAAACTCGGTTGCACCGTGGTCCCCGTGTCAGGCGGCATGACGGCACGGCAGGTCACTCTTATAGAAGATTTCCGCCCGACCACCATCATGGTCACCCCCTCCTACATGCTCAACATCCTCGAGGAGTTTCACCGCCAAGGCATCGACCCGCGCAACACCTCGCTCGAGGTCGGCATCTTCGGGGCCGAGCCATGGACCAACAAGATGCGCGCCGAGGTCGAAAGCGCCTTCGACATGCACGCCGTCGACATCTACGGCCTCAGCGAAGTGATGGGCCCCGGCGTCGCCTGCGAATGTGTCGAGACGAAGGACGGGCTGCACATCTGGGAAGATCACTTCTTCCCCGAAATCATCGACCCCGTCACCGGCGCGCCCGTTGCGGATGGCCAGATGGGCGAGTTGGTGTTCACCACTCTCACGAAAGAGGGGCTGCCGATCATCCGCTACCGCACCCGCGACCTGACGCGCCTTCTGCCCGGCACCGCGCGCTCCATGCGGCGGATGGAGAAGATCACCGGCCGCTCCGACGACATGATCATCCTGCGCGGCGTGAACGTGTTTCCGACCCAGATCGAGGAACAGGTGCTGACTGTCAAAGGCCTCGCCCCCTACTACCAGATCGAACTGGTCAAGGACGGCCGCATGGACGCGATGCGTATCCATGTCGAAAGCCTCCCCGGTGCCGCCGATGGTGAAGCTCGCGCGGTTCAGGCCGCAACCCTGCAGCATCGCATCAAGGAGATCGTCGGCATCTCGGCCGAGGTCGTGGTGGCCACCCCCGGCACCGTCGAGCGCTCCGAAGGCAAGGCCCGCCGCGTCATCGACAAGCGGAACCCGTAGGGCGGGGTTGACCCCGCCTTTGCCCCGCCTTTGCGTCAATCCGTTACAAAATTCTGCCGAACTCCAAAACCTGTAACGTAATATTGGACCAACCCGCCGAAATCTGCTAGACTGCTGCCATATGGGATGATCTCGAAACCCTTATCGTCCCAAACACCCGCTATCTCGCCCCAAATGGAACCATCCCGAACGGAGCCATCCATGTATGCCCAAATGGTGAAATCAGAGGCCTCCAACGACGACCCAGCGCTGCTGGCCGCCTTCCAGGCCCGCATCGACGCCGGCGAGAAGATCGAGCCCAAGGACTGGATGCCCGAAGGCTATCGCAAGACCCTGATCCGCCAGATCGGCCAACACGCGCACAGCGAAATTGTCGGGCAATTACCGGAGGGTAACTGGATTACGCGCGCCCCCACGCTGGAGCGCAAGGCGATCTTGCTGGCCAAGGTGCAGGACGAGGCGGGGCATGGTCTGTATCTCTATTGCGCCGCAGAAACGCTGGGGATCAGCCGCGACGAAATGACGGAGATGCTGCTCGATGGCCGGATGAAATACTCCTCCATCTTCGCCTATCCGACGCTGACATGGGCCGATATGGGTGCCGTCGGCTGGCTGGTCGATGGGGCCGCGATCATGAATCAGGTGCCGCTGCAACGCACCTCCTTCGGTCCCTACGCGCGGGCTATGATACGGATTTGCAAGGAGGAATCCTTTCACCAGCGGCAGGGCTTCGACATCATGATGAAGATGTGCGCAGGCACCCCGGCGCAAAAACGCATGGCGCAGGACGCGCTCGACCGCCTCTGGTTCCCCTCCCTGATGATGTTCGGCCCGTCCGATGCGAACTCCACCCATTCGGCGCAAAGCATGGCGTGGAAGATCAAGATGAATTCCAACGACGAGTTGCGCCAGAAATTCGTCGACCAGACCGCCCCTCAGGCCGAGTATCTCGGCCTGACGATACCGGACAAGACATTGAAATGGAACGAGGAAAAAGGCGGCTACGACTTTGCCGAGCCGGACTGGGACGAGTTCTTCGAGGTTCTGAAAGGCAACGGCCCCTGCTCCACCGACCGCATCGCCACGCGCCAGAAGTCTTGGGACGACGGCGCCTGGTTCCGCGACGCCCTAAGCGCCCATGCGGCCAGGAAGCAAGCCGCCAAAGTCGCTGCCGAATGACCCGCGCGCAAATCCCTTGCAAGGTTCTGGTCGCGCCACACGAAAGGTAAGTCCTTGAGATGACAGACAAACGCGAATGGCCCCTGTGGGAAATCTTCATCCGCGGGCAGCACGGCGCGTCGCACCGGCATGTCGGCTCGCTCCACGCGCCCGATGCCGAAATGGCCATCCTCAACGCCCGTGACGTCTACACCCGCCGCAAGGAAGGCGTCTCAATCTGGGCCGTCCCCGCCAATGCCATCGCCGCCTCCAGCCCGTCGAAAAAGGGCCCGATGTATGACCCTGCCGAGGACAAGGCCTACCGCCATCCCTCGTTCTTTCCGATCCCCAGAGAAGTTGGCCCGATGTGATGGGCCGGAGCGATGGGGTGGACCTGATGCAACCCACTGACGACGAAGCACTTTTCGAGTTTCTTCTCCGAATGGGTGACACCACACTGCTCCTCGGCCACCGCCTCTCCGAGTGGTGCGGCAAGGCCCCGATCCTGGAGGAAGACATCGCGCTGGCCAATACCGCGCTCGACCTGATCGGCCAGACGCAAATGTGGCTGGGGCTGGCGGCGGAAGTCGAGGGGAAGGGCCGCAGCGCCGATGATCTGGCGATGCTGCGCGACGTGTGGGATTTCCGCTCGGCGCTTCTTGTCGAGCAGCCCAACGGCGATTACGGCCAGACGATCATGCGGCAATTTCTGTTTGATATGTGGCACTTGGCTCAGCTTCGTGGCCTCACCCACAGCACCAACGCCCGCGTCAAGGCCATTGCCGAAAAAGCCGTGAAGGAAGCCACCTATCACGCGGAACGCTCGACCGATCTGGTGATCCGCCTTGGCGACGGCACGGCCGAGAGTCGCGCAAAGATGCAAGCTGCCCTCGACTTGCTCCACCCCTATATCGGTGAGTTGTTCACCCCCGACGCCATCGACAAAACTTTGGCCGATCAAGGCGTTGCCCCCGATCCTTCCACCCTCCGCCCGGCCTGCGACGCTATTCTCCAAAGCGTCCTGACACAGGCCACCCTCACCCTTCCCGACAGCCGCTTCGCCCATCAGGGCGGCCGCACCGGCGCCCGCCATTCCGAGCATCTCGGCCATCTGCTGACGCAGATGCAGTGGCTCCAGCGCGCCTATCCCGGTGCTGCATGGTAAGGCCCACGACCGAGCAGATCTGGGACTGGCTCGACGGCGTCCCCGACCCGGAAATTCCGGTGATTTCCATCGTCGATCTGGGCATCATCCGTGACATCCAATGGCAGGGCGATGCCCTCGAAGTCACCCTCACGCCCACCTATTCCGGCTGTCCCGCAACCTCGGTGATCGAGCTAAGTGTCTCGGAAGCCTTGCAAAATCATGGCATCGATGCGCCCCGCCTCAAACGCCGGATCGCCCCACCCTGGACAACCGACTGGCTCTCCCCCAAAGGCCGCGCCAAGCTGGAGGCCTACGGCATCGCACCACCCAACCCGGCGGGCGGCCCGGCCCGCTGCCCGCGCTGTCAGTCGCAGAACCTCGCGCGGATCAGCCAGTTCGGCTCCACCCCCTGCAAGGCCCTCTGGCGCTGCAACGACTGCCTCGAGCCTTTCGATTACTTCAAATGTCATTGAGAGCCCCTTGGCCAAATTCATCCCCCTGACCGTCACCCACGTCCACCGCACCACCGCCGACGCAATCGCCGTCCGGCTCAGGCCCACCGACGGCTCGACCCTGCCCTTCACCCAAGGCCAATACCTGACCCTCCGCCAGACAATCGACGGGCAGGAACTGCGCCGCGCCTATTCCATCAGCGCGGGCGTCACCGATGGCACGCTCGAAGTCGGCATAAAGCGCGTCGAAGGCGGGGCCTTTTCGACCTGGGCCAACACCCATCTGCAGCCCGGCGACACGATCGAGGCGCTCAGCCCGATGGGTGCTTTTCACACCCCCCTCCATCCCGGAAACCGTAACCATTACATAGGCTTCGCCATAGGCTCCGGCATCACGCCGGTCCTCTCCATCCTGCGCAGCACGCTGGCCGTCGAGCCCCTCAGCCGCTTCACCCTGGTCTACGCCAATCGCTCCGCGCGCGAGGTGATGTTCCGCGAGGAGCTTGAGGACCTGAAGAACCTCCACATGGCCCGCCTCAACATCGTCCATATCCTCAAGAACGATCCGACCGGCATCGACCTCTTCACCGGCCGCATCGACGCGGCGAAACTCGACGCGCTCTTTGCCCGATGGGTCGACGTGGAAAGCACCGACGCCGCCTTCATCTGCGGGCCGGAGCAGGCGATGCAGGCCATCGCCGACAGCCTCGCCGCGCATAGCGTGCCGAAAGCCGCGATCAAATACGAACTCTTCGCGGTCACCCAGCAAGGCCGCCTGCCCAAGACCACGGAAGCCGCCTTCCCAAGGTCCAAAACGCGCGCCACCATCATCGTCGACGGCACAGCCCAAACGATCGACGTCGCCCCCGGCGAAACGCTGCTTCAGGCCGCGCTCCGGGCCGGCATCGACGCACCCCATGCCTGCCAGGCGGGCGTTTGCTCTACCTGCATCTGCAAGATCACCCATGGCGCGGCCGACATGGTCACCAATCACGCCCTCGAGGATTACGAGGTTGCAAACGGCATGGTGCTCAGTTGTCAGGCCTTGCCCACGACCGAGGAAATCACGGTCGAATACCTCGATCACTGACGCGCGACCTGTCGTTCATCTTGGTCGAAAAACTCAAGAACGCCAAATACATACGGCTTGGCTCGCTGCTCAAACCGCTTCCAGCGCCAGCGCAATCCCCTGCCCCACGCCGATGCACATGGTGGCCAAAGCGCGCTTGCCACCCCGCAGTTTCATCTCCAGCGCCGCCGTCCCCACGATCCGCGCCCCCGACATCCCCAACGGGTGCCCCAGCGCAATCGCGCCACCATTCGGGTTCACACGAGGGTCGTCATCCACAAGGCCCAACTGCCGCAATACCGCCAGACCCTGCGCCGCAAAGGCCTCGTTCAACTCGATTACGTCGAAATCGGCCACGCTCAGCCCCAGCCGCGCAATCAGCCTCTGCGAGGCCGGAACCGGCCCGATCCCCATGATCCTTGGCGCAACCCCGGCCGTCGCCCCGCCCAACACACGCGCAATCGGTTCCAGCCCATGGCGCGCAGCCGCCGCCTCCGACGCGACAATCAGCGCCGCAGCGCCATCGTTGACGCCCGAGGCATTGCCCGCCGTCACGCTGCCGCCTTCCCGGAACGGCGCGCGCAGCCGCGCCAGAGAGGTCAGGTCCGTCTCGGGCCGCGGATGCTCGTCCTCGGCCACCACCAACGCCGCGCCCTTGCGTTGCGCCACCGATACGGGCGCAATCTCCGCCGCCAACCGGCCCGAGGCCATCGCCACGCCCGCCTTCTTCTGGGACGCCACCGCAAACGCATCCTGATCCGCGCGCGATATACCGAACTCCGCCGCCACATTCTCGGCCGTCTCCGGCATGCTCTCGATGCCGTATTGCGCCAGCATCGCCGGGTTCACGAAGCGCCAGCCGATGGTGGTGTCGAATATCTCGGCCGCGCGCGAAAACGCTGCCTCCGCCTTCGGCATCACGAACGGTGCGCGCGACATCGATTCGACGCCGCCCGCGATCATCAACTCGGCCTCGCCCGCCCGGATCGCGCGTGCCGCTGCCGTCACCGCATCCATCCCCGACCCGCACAGCCGGTTGATCGTGGTGCCCGGCACCGCCTCGGGCAGGCCGGCCAGAAGGGCCGACATCCGCGCCACGTTGCGGTTGTCCTCACCCGCCTGATTGGCGCAGCCGAAATAAACATCCTCGACCGCTGCCCAATCCACGCCGGCGTTCCGCGCCATCAATGCCCGAAGGGGAACAGCGCCCAGATCGTCGGCACGAACAGCGCTCAACACGCCGCCGAAACGGCCGATGGGCGTCCGGATATAGTCACAGATGAAGGCTTCCGGCATCACTGTCTCCCCTTGCGAAGGCAAGGCTAACAGGGTCTCTGGACCGAGGGAATGCACTCTGGCAGACAGTCCTGAACGTTTCGGTGCGCCCGTCCAGCTGCTACTCAAACTAGCATCGTGTTGCCCCCCCTGATCGTGTCCAAATTGCACTGAGTTTTGGGGATTGCTGTTGGGACTGGCTGGTGTGGATGGGTGTTGGTGGCGAAGGGGGCTAGGGTGTCTGGGTGGTGGTTCGCGGGGACTGCGATGTGTTTGGCGGCTTGA
>JBBQHZ010000070.1:0-19278 GCA_038324445.1 Rhodobacterales bacterium
ACGGTCCAGCCGACGAACACCGCCGATCCAAGCAGCATGCCGGCCTGACCAAGGGGGCGCAGGCGGATGAAGCGCGTGCCCTCTTCCGATTTCAGAAAAAGCCGTTGCTCTGGCAAATGCCGTTCAAGCGCCGCGTTCACGCGACTGATAAGTCGAGATGTCACCGATCTGTCGCCTCATTCCCCGTAGTGTTTTTCCGCGCCGCCAGACTGTCCCTGACGACGGGCGCGGTAGGTTTGGGGATAAGCCACACCGCGCATTCTGCCAACACTCTAATGAAAGAGTGCTGAAAACGCACCGAAAAAACGCTCAAATCCGGCGAAAAACCGCCGATCACTTTCTGTATTGTTCTGAAACAATGTCGGATCAGCCCGCCAGGGGCCAATAGAAGTCCGGCGGCAGTCCCGCCTCGGCGCGCTTTTCCTCGTTGAAGGGTGGCTTCAGATTTCCATGAAAATAACGCTGAACCAGCCCGTGGAAGGCCGGCTTGGGGTCCAGTTCGTGGCGCCCGCAGAGGTAGTGGAACCATTTCGATCCATAGGCCACGTGATGCACTTCCTCGGCATAGATCACCTCCATCGCGGCCACCGCCTGGGCGCATCCGGGCGCGTTTCCGGCGCGTCGGAAGATCTCGATCATGCCAGGTGTGACGTCCAGGCCACGCGCCTCCAGCACCATCGGCACCACGGCAAGGCGCCCCATCAGGTCGTCCCGCGTGTCCTCGGCGGCGCGCCACATGCCCGCATGGGCAGGCAATGCCCCGTAGTGCGAGCCCATCGCCTCCAGACAATCGGCGATCAGGTTGAAGTGTTTGGCCTCCTCGTCCGCCGCCCGCACCCAATCGTCGAAAAAGCCGATCGGCAGGGACGTGGCGGCAAAGCGCGCGATGATGTCCCAGTGCAGATCGACGGCGTTCAACTCGATATGGGCGACCGCGTGCAGGATGGCGATGCGGCCCTGCGCAGAACCCGGTTTGCGCCGCGGCACGTCGCGCGGATCGAGAAGAGCCGGGGCGTCCGGCCGCGCCGGACTGTCAGGCGGTGAGGCGGTGCCGATGTCGGGTTGCCCGTCGCTATCGCGCGCGGCTTGCCAGAGCGCTGCGAACTGGCGGGACAGGGCCGTCTTGGCGCGGGCGTTCGGAGTGCGAAGCACGGTGTCGGCCATGTGGGCGAGCGGGATCATGGGAGGGGGCATGGGGGCGTCTTTGCTGGGGCAGATCTCTTGCCGGGGGAAGCTTGGGGAGGCTGGCACATTGGGGGCCAGATCCCAAACCCCCGGAGTTTTCGGCCAAGATGAACAGGGGGCGCGCCGCGTGTGGCACGCCGCATTTGTCAGGGTCCGCGAATGAGGCCGTGCGAGTCGGGCTGTGCGGGTCAGAGCGCGCGGGCGGCGGCGAGGACTTCTTCCACATGGCCCGGCACCTTCACCTTGCGCCAGACCTGCGCGATCTGGCCTGTGCCGTCGATCAGGAAGGTGGCGCGCTCGATGCCCAGATAGGTCTTGCCATACATGCTTTTCTCGACCCAGGTGCCGTATTGCTCGCAGATGTCGCTGTCGGCATCCGACACCAGCACCACGCCAAGCGCGTGTTTGGCGATGAACTTGTCGTGCTTGGCGGCGGTGTCCTTGGAGATGCCGATGACAAGTGTATTGGCCGCCTCGAACGCCGCGCCGTGTTCGGTGAAGTTGATTGCTTCGGTAGTGCAGCCGGGCGTGTCGTCCTTGGGGTAGAAGTAGAGCACGACGTTCTTCGGACGCAGCGCGGACAGGCTCAGCGTGCCGCCGCCGTCGCGCGGCAGGGTGAAATCGGGGGCGGCTTGACCTTGGTCTGGCATGGGAACCTCGTGATCGGAGTTGGCGCTGGCGCGCTGCTGATTTGCAAGCTAGGCGAATTGCAGCGAGAATAAAGGGCATAAGTCAGGCAGGGCAGGCTTTTCGGCGCATGACAGACGATACCCCAGTCCCGAGCGGTGGTGCCATACCCCGCAAGCGCCGACGGCGGCTTTTGCCGAGGGTGCTGCTGGTCCTGTTATGCGTTCTCGTTCTGTCTGTCGGCGCCCTCTGGGTGCGCCTTGCCACTGTCCCGATCTCCCTGCCGGCCAGCGTGCAGGAACGGATCATGACGCGGATCAACGACGCCATGTCCCAGGGCGCCATCAGCATCGGCGATATGGTGGTGGCCTTGCCCCGGGGCGGGCGGGCGCCGGCGCTGGAATTCCGCGATGTGGTTCTGACCGACCCCGTGGGCGATGTCCGGGCGGACTTGCCCTTTCTGCGCGTGCGCGTGGCGGCGGCACCGCT
This sequence comes from Rhodobacterales bacterium, assembly GCA_038324445.1. Classification (GTDB taxonomy): domain Bacteria; phylum Pseudomonadota; class Alphaproteobacteria; order Rhodobacterales; family Rhodobacteraceae; genus Gymnodinialimonas. The sequence goes on from JBBQHZ010000070.1 coordinate 2,302, forward strand.
GCTGCGCGGTCAGGTGCGGATCAGCCGCATCCTCGTATCGGGGGCGGGGTTGAACCTGCGGCGCGGCGCCGATGGGCGGCTTGACCTCGATTTCGCCGGCACTGCTGCGGCGGGTGGGGCAGGGGCAGGGGCGGGCGGCGGGGCTACCCTGCCCGAGGCTGCAACGCTCAGCCTGGAGGATACGCTGGCGCGGTTGGACCAGATGGTGTCGGACCCGCTATTCTCGAGGCTCGAAGAGGTGCAGGGCGTCGGCATGGCCCTGCTTCTGACCGACGAGATGACGGGCCGGGACCTGCGGATCCACTCCGCCGAGATGCGGCTGGCGCGCGATGGCGGGCGGCTGAGCCTTGTGGTCGGCGGACAGCTGGCGGGAAGCCGCGACGCGGTGCTGCGCCTTGGCCTGACCCGTGACGCGGCAGAAGGCCGGACAGAGCTGCGGATGTCCTTCGACAACCTTGCCGCCCGCGATGTGGCGGCCAGCACCCCCGCCCTGGCCTGGCTCGATCTGATGCGCGCGCCGATCGATGGCGAATTGACGGGCATGATGGCCGACGACGGCACCTTGGGCGCGCTCAGCGGCGAATTATCCATCGGCGCCGGGCAGTTGACGCTGCCGGCACAGGCCACGCCGCTGGCCTTCAACGCGATGCAGGCAGCGCTTGACTATGATCCCGTCAGCCGACGCGTGCAGTTCGACCGCTTGAGCGTGGCGGCCGATCAGTTGACCTTCGCCGCCGAGGGCCATGCCGTCATTTCGCCCGACGGCACTGTCTTTACTGGCCAGTTCGCCCTCTCGGACATCGTCGCCGCACCCGAGGGCGTGTTCGATGCGCCGCTGGCCCTTGATGGCGTGGCGATCGACCTCCGCCTGCATCTGGGCGAAACGGTGCGGGTCGAGGTCGGTCAAGCCGTCGTGCATGACGGGGCGCTCCGCGTGATGGCGCGGGGGCAGGCGGTGGCCGATGCCGCGGGCCTGACCCTGTCGGTCGATGCCAGCATCGCGGAGGCCGACCTGCCGACGATCCTGTCTTACTGGCCCGCCAGCGCGATCCCTAACACCCGTTGGTGGGTGTCGGAACGGCTGATCACGGCAGAGGCCAGCGGCATCGACCTTGCCTTCCGGCAAAGTCCGGGCAGCGCGCCCGAGTATGAATTGTCGTTTGATTTCCATGATGCCGATATCCGCGCCTTGCCTGCCGCGCCGCCGATCCGGGGCGCGTCGGGCTATCTCAACCTGCAGGGCCATACCCTGACCGTGGCCCTGTCGGGCGGCGGTGTGGGCGCCGATGGCCATGGGCAGGTGGCGCTGGCGGGGTCGCGCATGGTGATCGGCGATGTCTCGGTGCGCGGGCCATTGGCGCAGTTCGATCTGGCCCTCGATGGCAGCGTGCCCGACCTCATGCAGGTGCTGGCGGGGCCCCCTTTCGCCGTTCTGGCCGCCAGTGGCTTCGCCCCGGAAGAAATCGGCACCGGCCATGCCGTGGCCACCGCAAGCCTTGCCACGCGCCTCCTCGATCGCCCCTCGGACGAGGGGTTGGCGGGCCTCTCGGTAGAGGCCACGGGGCACGTCACCTCCTTTCGCGCCGACCGCCTGATCCCCGACCGGGTGCTGGCATCGGAACGGCTGACCGTGACGATGACGCCCGAAACGCTCGCCATCGGCGGGCCGGCCGAGTTGGATGGCGTGCCCGTCACCGGGCAATGGAGCGTCCTGCTTGCTCCCGACGCCCCGCGCGGATCGCGGGTCGAGGCGCGCGCCACGATCACGCGGCAGACGCTGGAAACCTTTGGCGTCCCCCTGCCGGCCTGGCTGATCTCGGGGCAGGGCGAGGCCGACCTGACCGTGGCGCTGCGGCCCGACGGGCCGGCCACCCTGACGGTGCGATCCGACCTTGCGGGCATCGCCCTGTCCCTGCCGCCGCTGGCCTGGCAACTGTCGGCCGAGAGGACAGGCGATTTCGCGGCCACCATCCGGCTTGGCCCGCAGCCCGCCGTCACCTCGCTCACAATGGAAGCGGCCAGCCTGACGCTGGACGGCGAGGTTTCCTTTACCGCCGACGGCAGCCTCGAGCGGCTGACCGCCCGACGCTTCCGGCTTGGCCAATGGCTCGATGTGCAGGGCGCGCTGGTCGGACGGGGCAATGCCGCGCCGGGGATCGAGGTGGCCAGCGGGGTGCTGGATTTCCGCTTCATGCCGTCGCTGGCCAATTCGGGCGGCGCATCCGGGGATGTCGGCCCGCTCTCCCTCCGGCTGGACCGGATGCAGATTACCGGAGGCATCGCGCTGACAGACCTGCGCTCGGACCTCGATGGTGGCTCGATGAGCGGCGACTTCCGCGGATCGGTGAATGGCGGCACGCAGGTCAATGGCCAACTGGTGCCAAGCGCCAACGGCCCCTCGGTCCGTTTGCGATCGGATGACGGCGGTGGCGTGATGCGGGCCACGGGTATTTTCGAGAATCTTTACGGCGGATCGCTGGATCTGGTTCTCGCCGCGCGGCCCGAACGCGGGCATTATGACGGGCGCCTTACCATCGACAGCCCGCGCCTGCGCGATGCCCCCGTGATGGCTGAACTCCTCAATGCGATATCGGTGGTGGGCTTGCTGGAGCAGTTATCGGGCGACGGCATCAACATGGGCGAAGTATCCGCCGAGTTTCGCATCGCGCCCGATCGCATTTCCGTGACGCAGGGCGCCGCCGTCGGGCCCGCCATGGGCATCTCGATGGACGGGGTTTATGATGTTGCCTCTGGCCGCTACGAGATGCAGGGCGTCGTGTCGCCGCTTTATGTCGTGAACGGCCTTCTGGGCGCGCTGTTCGCCCCTCGACGCGAGGGGTTGTTCGGCTTCAACTACCGCCTTGTCGGCAGCGCCGAGGAAACCCGCGTCTCGGTCAACCCGCTGTCGATCCTGACACCCGGCATCTTCCGCGAGATCTTCCGCGCCCCGCCGCCCGATTTCAGCAACGCCGCCCCCTCCCAATGATGTTTCGATGATGCCTCCCCATGAAACTTGACGATTTCGATTTCCACCTGCCCGAAGCGTTGATCGCCACCCGGCCCGCGCGGCCCAGATCCTCGGCGCGCCTGCTGGTGGCCGATGGCGCGGACACGCGCGATCTGACGGTGGCCGATCTGCCCGGCCAGCTGCGCCCCGGCGACCGGCTGATCCTGAACGACACCCGCGTGATCCCGGCGCGCCTGACCGGCCTGCGCCCGCGCGACACGGCCGAAGGGCTGAAACACGCCAAGATCGAAGTGACCTTGATGGAGCCGCAGGCGGATGGCAGTTGGTCAGCCCTTGCCAAGCCGTTGAGGAAACTGAAGCTGAGAGAGAAAGTGATATTCTCCAATGATCTGGAAGCCGTTGTTCAGGTGATGGATGAAGGGTTGCGCTTGGTGTTCAACCTGACGGGCGACGATTTCGACACCGCGTTGAACGCCGCCGGGGCGATGCCCCTGCCACCCTATATCGCGGGCAAACGCGCCCCGGACGCGGCGGACCTGACCGACTATCAGACGATCTGGGCCAAACGCTCGGGCGCGGTCGCGGCGCCGACGGCCAGCCTCCATTTCGACGACGCGCTGATGGCCGCGCTGCAGGATCGCGGTGTCGAGATCACCTTCGTCACCCTCCATGTCGGCGCGGGCACTTTCCTGCCCGTCACCGTCGATGACGTGACCACCCACAAGATGCACGCCGAATGGGGCGAGGTCAGCGTGCAGGCCGCCGCCGCCATCAACGCCACCCGCGCCGCGGGCGGGCGCATCATTCCGGTCGGCACCACGGCGCTCCGATTGATCGAATCCGCCACGGATGCCACCGGCATCATCCACCCGTTCGAGGGCACGACGGACATCTTCGTCTATCCCGGCTACGCTTGGCGCATCACCGATGCACTGATGACCAATTTCCACCTGCCGAAATCGACCCTCCTGATGCTGGTCGCGGCCCTGATGGGGAAGGAGAGGATGGACGCGGTCTATGCCCATGCCATCGCCCACCGATACCGCTTCTTCTCCTACGGTGACGCGTCCTTGCTAATACCGTCGTGTCTGTGACAGACGGTCCGGGCATGACCACCGCACCATGGCCCTGAACGCACAAGGACGAAATGATGCTCGGCGTATTGCGCACCACGTGGCCCCTGTTCCTTGGCCTGATGTTCCTGATGCTCGGAAACGGGTTGCAAGGCACGCTGCTGGGCATCCGGGGGGCAGAGGCGGGATTCTCCACCGGCGAGATGTCGATTGTGATGTCGGCTTATTTCGTCGGCTTCCTCTTCGCGTCCCGCATGGCGCCCGAGATGATCCGCCGTGTCGGCCATGTTCGCGTCTTTGCAGCACTGGGTTCGTTCGTTTCGGCCGCGCTGATCCTGTTTCCCACCTTCACCGACCCGATCATCTGGATCCTCCTGCGCTGTGTCGTGGGCTTCTGCTTTTGCGGCATCTACATCACCGTCGAAAGCTGGCTCAACGATGCCTCCTCGAACGAGACGCGCGGGCGCGCCATGTCGCTCTACATCATCGTGCAGATGATCGGCATCATCGCGGCGCAGGGCCTGCTGAACCTGCCTGACCCCTCGGGCTTCGTGCTCTTCGTGATCCCCTCGGTGCTGGTGTCGATCGCTTTCGCGCCGATCCTGCTCAGCGCTAATCCGGCACCGGTATTCGCCTCGACCAAACGCATGACGCTGAGCCAGATCTACCACACCTCGCCGCTCGGCTGCGTCGCGGTGTTCCTGCTGGGCGGCATCTTCTCGGCCTTGTTCGGCATGGCCTCGGTCTTCGGGATCCAGGCGGGGCTGAGCGTCGGCCAGATCTCGATCTTCGTGGCGATCATCTATACCGGCGGCCTCCTGTGCCAATATCCCATCGGCTACTTCTCGGACCGGATGGACCGGCGTACCCTGATCCTGGGTGTGTCGGCATTCGGGGCCGTCGCCTCCTTCGCGATCGCGCCCTTCACGGGGGTGTTTCCGGCGCTTCTGGTGGCGGGTTTCGTGATCGGGGGGGTGGCCAACCCGCTCTACTCCCTCGCCATTGCCTATGTGAACGACTACCTCGACCCCAGCGACATGGCCGCCGCCTCCGCGGGATTGCTGTTTCTCAACGGCATCGGGGCCATTGGTGGCCCGCTCTTGGTGGGCTGGATGATGGACCAGATCGGGCCGGGCGGCTTTTTCGTGTTCATGGGCGCGTTGCTGGCGATCCAGACCGCCTATTCCGCCTACCGCATGACGCGCCGCCAGGCCCGCCAGAAGACGGGCGCCTTTGTCGCCGTCGTGCCCACCGCTTCCGCCGCCACCGTGTCGCTGGCCACCATCGAGGCCGCTCACGAGTCAGCGAATGAGGATGCAAACCGCCCCGCAGCGTGACAGGAGGACACCCCATGACAGCCGCCCGATCCGAGGTGCTTGAATTCTGGCAAGAAGCCGGACCCGACGCCTGGTATGCCAAGGACGATGCCTTCGATCAGTCGATCCGCGACCGTTTCGGCGCAACCTGGCAAGCCGCCCATGACGGCACCTTGCCCGATTGGGCGACCGAGGCAGAAGGCGCGCTGGCGCATGTCATCCTGCTCGACCAGTTCCCCCGCAACATGTTCCGCGAAGATCCCCGCGCCTTTGCCACCGACGCCAAGGCGCTCGATGTGGCGGCCCGCATGGTCGCCAAGGGGTGGGACTGCGAGATCACGGGCCCAATGCGCCAGTTCGCCTACATGCCCTTCATGCACGCCGAGGAGATGGCGCATCAGGACTCCTGCGTCCACCTGATGCAGACCCGGATGCCCGAGGCCGACCCGGCCGGCAACAACGATCTCCATGCCCGCGTGCACCGCGAGATCATCGCGCGGTTTGGCCGCTTTCCCTATCGCAACGCCGCCCTCGGCCGCGAGATGACGCCCGCCGAGCAGGCCTTTATTGACGAGGGCGGCTATGGCGTCATCCTGCGCGAGATTGAGGCAAAGCCGTAGGGCGGGGTTCACCCTGCTGCCCCGCTGCCCGCCCCGCAAGCCATGCAGCGCCCGCGCCAAGCCATGCGTTTTGCGCAAACCGGCCTGCGACCCAAGGTCAATTGTCCGGCTTGGTGGATTAGTTTAACGTTGAACAAACGCCAAAGAACCGCTCCTGGGAGGAACCTGACCAATGGCAGCACAGAACTTCGACGTCATCGTGATCGGCGCAGGGCCGGGCGGCTATGTCGCCGCCATCCGCGCCACCCAGCTTGGCCTGAAGGTCGCGATTGTCGAGCGCGAGCATATGGGCGGCATCTGTCTGAACTGGGGCTGCATCCCGACCAAGGCCATGCTGCGCTCGTCCGAGGTGTTCCACCTGATGCACCGTGCCAAGGAATTCGGGCTGAAGGCCGACAATATCGGCTATGATCTCGACGCCGTGGTCAGCCGCTCGCGCAAGGTCGCCAAGCAGCTGTCGGGTGGCGTGTCGCATCTGATGAAGAAGAACAAGGTCACCGTGGTGATGGGCGAGGCGACGATCCCCGCCAAGGGCCGCGTGTCGGTGAAAACCGACAAAGGAACCGAAGAACTGACGGCCAAGTCGATCATCCTCGCCACCGGCGCGCGGGCGCGCGAATTGCCGGGGCTGGAGGCCGACGGCAAGCGGGTGTGGACCTACAAGGCGGCCCTCACCCCGCCGCATATGCCGAAGAAACTGCTCGTCATCGGCTCCGGCGCCATCGGCATCGAATTCGCCAGCTTCTACAACACCCTCGGCGCCGACACGACCGTGGTCGAGGTGATGGACCGCGTGTTGCCTGTGGAGGACGCCGAAATCTCGGCCTTCGCCAAGAAGGCGTTCGAGAAGCAGGGGATGAAGATCCTGCAAAAGGCGATGGTCAAGAAACTCGACCGCGCGGCCGACAAGGTGACGGCGCATATCGAGATGGACGGCAAAACCACGACGCAGGACTTCGACACCGTGATCTCCGCCGTCGGCATCGTTGGCAATGTCGAGAACCTCGGGCTGGAGGCCTTGGGCGTCAAGATCGACCGCACCCATGTGGTGACGGATGAATATTGTCGCACCGGGGTGGAGGGGCTCTATGCCATCGGCGACATCGCCGGCGCACCGTGGCTGGCGCACAAGGCGTCCCACGAAGGCGTCATGGTGGCCGAGTTGATCGCGGGCAGACAAGCCCACCCGATCAAGCCGGAATCGATTGCCGGTTGCACCTATTGCCATCCGCAGGTCGCCTCCGTCGGCCTGACCGAAGCCAAAGCGAAAGAGCGTGGCCACGAGGTCAAGGTCGGCCGCTTCCCCTTCATCGGGAACGGCAAGGCCATCGCTCTGGGTGAGGTCGAGGGCATGATCAAGACCGTGTTCGACGCCAAGACCGGCGAACTTCTGGGCGCCCACATGATCGGCGCGGAAGTGACCGAGCTGATCCAGGGCTATGTCATTGGCCGCCAGTTAGAGACGACCGAGCAGGACCTGATCGAGACGGTGTTCCCGCACCCGACGCTGTCCGAGATGATGCACGAAAGCGTGCTCGACGCCTACGACAGGGTCGTCCACATCTGACGGATTGATCCACCATTGATCTACCAAGATCGTCCCAAAAGGAGCGCAGATCGTCCCGAATGGAACGATCTGCGTTTTTGCTTTCCGCTTCAGCCTACTGCACCGTTATCTGCCGCTCCGCCAGCACCCGGTTGTTCTGGTCGACGAAGTAGCGGATGACATAGGTGCCGGGCGTGTCGGGCATGGTCAGGCTGAGCGGGCTGCCATCCGCGGTCCGCGTATACTGCTCCCACCGCGTCCAGTCGGTTGCACCGGCCAGACCGATCCCTATGTAATCGTTGGGATAATTCGGTCCGGTCCAATCCACCTGGATCTGGCTGCCAGCGGCGGCGGTATCCGGCGCGGTCAGCGTGGCCGCCACGTCGGTCAGCGTGATCGGCACCTCGGCCAGCACCCTGCGGTCCTGATCGACGAAGTAGCGGATCACATAGGCGCCCGGTTCAGTCGGCATCACCAACCGCATCGGCGACCCGTCGGATGTTCTTGTGTAGTTCTGCCATTGCTCCGCGCCTTCGGCATCAGCCCGACCTACCCCTATGAAATCATTCGGATAATCCGGTCCGGTCCATGCCACCTCCACACTTGAGCCGATCGCCGCCGTCGCAGTTGCGGTGAGTGTGGCGGTGGCTGCGGTCAGGGTAATCTGCGCGTCTGCCAGAATGGAGCGGTCCTGATCCACGAAATAGCGGATTTGATAGGTGCCCGGTTCCGTCGGCATCACCAACCGCAAGGGCGATCCGTCGGAGGTCCGAGTGTAGTTCTGCCATTGCTCCGCCCCTTCCGCGCCAGCCCGGCCTACACCAATGAAATCGTTCGGATAATCCGGCCCGGTCCAGCCAACCTCGATGCTCGATCCGGCCACGGCGGTGGCGGGCAGGGTGAGTGTGGCCTGTGCGGACGTCAGCGTGATCTGCGCCTCGGCCAGCACCGTGCGGTCCTGATCGACGAAGTAGCGGATCACATACGCGCCCGGTTCCGTCGGCATCACCAACCGCAAGGGCGATCCGTCGGAGGTCCGAGTGTAGTTCTGCCATTGCTCCGCCCCTTCAGCGCCAGCGCTGCCTACACCGATGAAATCATTCGGATAATCCGGTCCAGTCCAGCCAACCTCGATGCTTGATCCGGCCACGGCCGTGGCGGGCACGGTCAAGGTGGCCTGCGCCGGGGTCAGCGTGATCTGCACCTCGGCCAGCGCCGTGCGGTCCTGGTCTACAAAATAGCGGATCATATAGGCGCCCGGCTCGGTGGGCATCACCAGACGCAAGGGCGAACCCTCGGACGTGCGCGTGTAGTTCTGCCATTGCTCCGCCTCTTCGGCATCCGCGCGGCCTACACCGATGAAATCGTTCTGATAATCCGGCCCGGTCCAGCCAACCTCGATGGTCGATCCGGCCACGGCTGTGGCAGGCGCGGTCACTGTGGCCTGCGCCAAAGGTGCCGGGAAAACCACCACGATCTCGCGCGCCTGATCGACCACGACGAAGTCGACCGATTGCTCGATCTCCTGCGCGGTCCAATAGGCGGTGACGCGGTAGGCGCCGCGTCCAAGCGAAACCACGGTCGGATTGGTGCCCGCAATCGCCGCTCCCTGCCCAAGGGGGGTCACATCCCACACCACGGGATCGGTCACCGGCAGGCCGCCGACATCGCCGATCCGTGCCACGAAGGTGATGTCCACAAGCACGGCGGGCAGAGGAATGATGACCTCCAGCGGCGTATTGGCCTCGATCGTGAAGCGCGCTTCGTGCCGCGTCCCGGTCGAGGCGCTCTCGACCTGAAGGCGATACTCGCCCGGCAACAGCGCGACATCGCCACTTGGCGCCACCAAGGGCCCTAGCACCACCGCGTCGGCGGCGTCATATAGGGTCCAGGCCAGCGCCGAGGTCGGCACCGACATGTCTGGCTCCACCCGGGCCAAGAAGGTCAGCTGGCTGGTTTCCACAATGGCGGGCATCACCACCTGCACCGGCTGGCCGGCGGCCTCGAGCACGGTGAACGCGGTTTGATAGGTGACCGGGCCGGTGGGTTCGGATCTGGTGGCTTGCGCCACGTAATCGCCCGGCAGCAGATCGGCGAGGATCGCGGGGCCGGGGATGCCTGCGGCGACCACTGCGCCATCAGCGCCCAAAACAGTCCACACCACCGGATGCGTCGGGGCGGTCATTTGCGGCACGACGACGGCTTCGATCCGTGTCTGGACCGGCATCACGACCTCGACGATCTGCTCCAGCGCGGCGCTCAGTTCCGTGGCGTTGTCGGCGGTCAGGAACTGCCCGCCGGTCGCGTCGGCGATGCACTGCATCTGCGCCCGCGCCTCGGGTTCAGAGGCGACGTCGAAGCCGATCACATGGGCGGTGAAGGCCACGCCTGCGGCCTCCAGCTCGGCCGCAATGGCGCAGGGATCGGGGTTGCAGTTCTCGATCCCGTCCGAGACAAGGATCACCGTCGCAGGCTCTTCCGTGCTGCGCAGCGACTGGGCGGCGGCAACCACCGCGTCGGTCATGGGTGTGCGCCCGCGCGGGTTGATCGCATTCACCGCCTCAAGAATGCGGTCCTGCGTGAAAGGCGCGGGGGCCACGATTGTCTCGATATCCGTGCAACTGCCGCGTTCGCGGTGACCATAGACCGTCAGCCCGAGGCTGACATCGTCGGCCATGTCCGCCAGCAATTCCGCGATGACGTTGCGGGCGATGACGATCTTGTTGACGCCATCGATCTGGCCCCACATCGAGCCGGAGCCATCCAGCACAAGGATCGTGTTGGGACGCTCGGTGGACTGGGCAAAGCCGGACAGCGGCAGCATCAAGATTGTCAGCAGGGTCAGCAGAAAAGCGCGCATCGCGAAATCCGTCCATGAAGGAATGCGTGTCGACCCTTCGGAATCCGGGCCGTCACCTTCACGCTACTGTGAAACGAGCCGTCGGCAAAGGGAAGGTTTTCCGCCATTTCCGCGGCCCGTTGACGGGTCGGTTGAAACATATCATGTCGCAGCCATGGTCCAGATGCGCACCCCCTGGCCGCTGATTGCGGCGCTCTATCTGACCGGCCTGATCGCGGGCGCGCAATTCTCGAAGATATCCCTGACGCTGACAGGATTGGCGCAGGTCTATCCCGGCTGGCCGGTGGCGTTCGTGGTGTCGGGTGTGGCGGTGATGGGGGTGCTCTTCGGCGTGATGGCGGGCGGCTTGACGGCCAGTATCGGCCCCCGCCGGGCCATCCTGTGGGCCCTGGCGGCTTCGGCGCTGGTGGGCGGGGCCGAGGCATTCTTGCCGCCGTTCCCGGTGTTCATGGCCCTCCGGGTGGTTGAAGGCGCGGGCCACCTGATGTTGGTCGTGGCGGTCCCGACCCTCATGGCCGGACTGTCGGCGCCCAAGGACCGCGCCATGGTGATGGGCCTTTGGGCCACGTTCTTCGGGGTTGGCTTCGCCGTTGCGGCGCTCTTGGTCGGCGACAATCTGGCCTTGGCCTATGCCGGCCACGCCGCCCTTGCAGGCGTGTTGCTGGCCGTCCTCTGGGCGATGTTGCCGAAAGGCGTGGTCGCAGCCCGCCGTGCTCTGCCGCGCCTGTCGGATCATCTGCTGATCTACACGACCCCGCGTCTCTTTGCGCCGGGCCTTGGCCATGGCATCTACGCCATGCTGTTCCTGGCGCTGCTGACCTTCATGCCCGCCGCCGTTGGCGCGCCCTGGCTGGCCCCGGTCCTGCCTCTGGTGGGGATCGTGGGATCGTTTGTTGCGGGCTTTCTGGCGCGCTGGATCGCGCCGGGCACCTTGGTCTCGGCTACGTTCGCAGCTTTGGCCGGGCTTTTCGCGGTGACCATGGTGGCGGGTCCCGCAGCGCCTTATGTCCTGATCCTTGCGATGGGTGTCAGCGGCATGATCGCGGGGGCGGGCTTTGCCGCCGTCCCGTGGCTCAACCCGGCCGATACCGACCGGGCCCTGTCGAATGGCGCTTTGGCGCAACTGGGCAATATCGGGACATTCACGGGAACGCCGCTTTTCGCCGCTTTGGGGCTGGGTGCCCACCTTCCGGTGGCCATTGTGGTCTGCCTCGTGGCAGCAGGCGTCACCGGGCTGGCCTATCGCGCAGCACGTTCCTGAAACGTTCCGCATTTTCAGTTGGAGACTCGGACGCGCTCGCCTATGTGTTGCGGGTTGGTTAACCGGGGGCTGTCAAGCCCGGGTCGAAAACGGGGGCTGTCAGGCCCGGGTCGAAAACGGGGGCTGTCAAGCCCGGGTCGGAAACGGGGGCATTCATGCCAGAGATGAAGTTTATCGAGGTCCGCGGCGCGCGCGAGCACAACCTCAAGAATATCGACCTCGATATTCCCCGCGACAAGCTGGTGGTCGTGACGGGGCTGTCCGGCTCTGGCAAGTCCTCGCTGGCGTTCGATACCATCTATGCCGAGGGGCAGCGGCGCTATGTCGAATCGCTGTCGGCCTATGCCCGCCAATTCCTTGACATGATGGAGAAACCCGACGTCGACCATATCTCGGGCCTCAGCCCCGCGATCTCCATCGAGCAGAAGACCACCTCGAAGAACCCACGCTCGACGGTCGGCACCGTCACAGAAATCTACGACTACATGCGCCTGCTGTTCGCGCGCGTCGGCACGCCCTATTCCCCCGCCACCGGCCTGCCGATCGAGGCGCAACAGGTGCAGGACATGGTCGACCGCGTCATGGCGATGGAGGAGGGCACGCGCGCCTATCTTCTGGCCCCCATCGTGCGCGACCGAAAAGGCGAATACCGCAAGGAATTCATGGACTTGCGCAAGCAGGGTTTTCAGCGGGTCAAGGTGAACGGCGCGTTTTACGAATTGGACGAGCCGCCGACGCTCGACAAGAAGTTCCGCCACGACATCGATGTTGTGGTCGACCGGATCGTGGTGCGCGCAGGGGCGGAAACGCGCCTTGCCGACAGTTTCCGAACGGCATTGGACCTTGCCGACGGCATCGCGATCCTTGAAACCGCTCCTGCAAGCGGCGAGGACGGCAGCACGGCGGAGGAGCCTGTGCGCCTGACCTTCTCCGAGAAATTCGCCTGCCCGGTCAGTGGCTTCACCATTTCCGAGATCGAGCCGCGCCTGTTCTCGTTCAACGCGCCCTTCGGCGCTTGCCCCACCTGCGACGGCCTTGGGCAGGAGTTGTTCTTCGACGAACGCCTGATGGTGCCCGACGCGGCCCTTTCCCTCGAAGACGGGGCGATTGCGCCGTGGCGCAAGGGCAAAAGCCCTTATTTCATTCAGACAATCGAAGCGATTGCCCGCCATTACGGCTTTGCCGCCAAGACCAAGTGGAAGGACCTGCCCGAGGAAATCCAGCAGGTGTTCCTGCGCGGATCGGGCGACACGGAGATCAAGTTCCGCTACGACGAAGGTGGGCGCGTCTATCAGGTGGAACGCACCTTCGAGGGTGTGATCCCCAACATGGAACGCCGCTATCGCGAGACGGATTCGGCGTGGATTCGCGAGGAATTCGAGCATTTTCAGAACAATCGTCCCTGTGGTGCCTGCGGCGGCTATCGCCTCCGGCCCGAAGCGTTGGCGGTCAAGATCGGCAAACCGGATGCGCTGATGCATGTCGGGCAGGTGGTGCAGATGTCCATCGCCGAGGCGCTGGCCTGGGTTTCGGACGTGCCCGAGGCGCTGACCAAGCAGAAGAACGAGATCGCGCGGGCGATCCTCAAGGAAATCCGGGAACGCCTTGGCTTCCTGAATAACGTGGGTTTGCAATACCTTACGCTTGCCCGAAACGCGGGCACTTTGTCAGGCGGCGAGTCGCAGCGGATCCGGTTGGCCTCGCAGATCGGGTCCGGCCTGACCGGGGTGCTCTATGTCCTCGACGAGCCGTCCATTGGCCTGCACCAGCGCGACAACGACCGTCTGCTGACCACGCTGAAAAACCTGCGCGATCAGGGCAATACCGTGATCGTGGTGGAACATGACGAGGAGGCGATCCGCGAGGCGGATTATGTCTTCGACATCGGCCCCGGCGCGGGCATCCATGGCGGCCAGATCGTGGCGCAGGGCACGCCGGCCGAGATCATTGCCAATCCGAACTCCCTCACCGGCGACTATCTGGCCGGGCGGCGCGAGATCCCGGTGCCCGCCAAGCGTCGGAAAGGAAACAAGAAAACGCTGACGGTGGTGAAGGCGACAGGCAACAACCTGCAGGAGGTCACGGCGGATTTCCCGCTGGGCATGTTCGTCTGCGTCACCGGCGTGTCGGGCGGCGGCAAGTCGACGCTGACCATCGAGACGCTGTTCAAGACCGCGTCGTTGCGCCTGAACGGCGCGCGGCAGACGCCGGCACCATGCGAGACGATCAAGGGACTGGAGCACCTCGACAAGGTGATCGATATCGACCAGCGCCCGATCGGGCGCACGCCGCGTTCCAACCCCGCCACCTATACCGGCGCCTTTACCCCGATCCGCGACTGGTTTGCGGGGCTTCCTGAAGCAAAAGCAAGGGGTTACAAGTCGGGGCGGTTCAGTTTCAACGTCAAGGGCGGGCGCTGCGAGGCCTGCCAAGGCGACGGCGTCATCAAGATCGAAATGCACTTTCTGCCCGATGTCTACGTCACCTGCGAGACCTGCAAGGGCAAGCGCTACAACCGCGAGACTTTGGAAATTCACTTCAAAGGCAAGAGCATAGCGGACGTTCTTGATATGACGGTTGAAGATGCGCAGAGCTTTTTCACCGCCGTCCCCTCGATCCGGGAGAAGATGGACGCCCTGATGCAGGTCGGCCTAGGCTACATCAAGGTGGGCCAGCAGGCGACGACGCTGTCGGGCGGCGAGGCGCAGCGGGTCAAGCTGTCGAAGGAACTGGCCAAGCGGTCAACGGGCCGCACGCTCTATATCCTCGACGAGCCGACCACCGGCCTGCACTTCGAGGATGTGCGCAAGCTGTTGGAAGTGCTGCATGAATTGGTCGATCAGGGCAATTCGGTGATCGTGATCGAACACAATCTGGACGTCATCAAAACGGCCGATCACCTGATCGACATCGGCCCAGAGGGCGGCGATGGTGGCGGGCATATCGTGGCTGTCGGCACCCCGGAAGAGGTGTCGGAGGTCGCGGCATCGCATACCGGTCGCTACCTTGGGCCGATGCTGAAGGCGCGCAAGGTCGCCGCCGAATAGGCCCATTCGGGACGATCCCATCTGGGGCGAGATGCGGCCACTTTGGCACGATAGGCCTGTCGGGATCATCCCATATGGGCGCAATCGCGGCTTTGCGCAGGGTCGCGGGGATCAGCCCGCGACCATCAGCCTTTCCAAGCCGTGAAAATGGTAGATGTCGGCATAGCGCGCGGCCCCGGTCAGCCGCAGATCCGGGCGGCGCGCGAAGAGGATCGGCAGGGCTGTCTGCATCTCGAGCCGGGCGAGTGGTGCTCCGACGCAGAAATGCAGGCCCGCGCCGAAGGCGAGGTTGGCGGGGCCCTGGCGGTCGGGTGTGAAGGCTTCCGGATCGGGATAGGCGTCGGGGTCGTGGTTGGCGGCGGCGAGCAGCAGGCCGACCTGATCGCCGCGCCGGAAGGTGTGGCCGTGCATCTCGACCGTCTCGTAGGCGTAGCGCGTGAACATGTGGAGCGGCGAGTCGATGCGCAGACACTCCTCGACGAAGGGTGCCGCATCGGGGCCGGGGCGGTGGCCGTCCCTGAGGCAGAGCCGGATGGCGTTGCCGAGCGAATGGACGGTCGCCTCATGCCCCGCGTTCAGCAGCAGGATGCAGGTGGAAATCAGCTCGTCGGTCGACAGCCGCTCGCCGTCCTCCTCGGCCGCGATGAGGTGCGAGATCAGGTCATCCCCGGCGCTGGCGCGCCTTTTGGCGATGTGGGACCGCAGGAAGGCCACGAACTCCTCCGTCGCGCGGACGGAGGCGTCTTCATGGTGCCGGGTGCGCCTGGCCTGATACATCTGCACCATTGCGTTGGACCAGCGCAGGAGGTCGGGGGCCATGGCCTCGGGCACGCCGAGCAGGCGGGCGATGACGATCACGGGGATCGGGCGGCAAAAGCTGTCGAGCAGGTCGTGTTCCGCGTCGGGGAAGGCGTCGATCAGGATGTGGGTGAGGGCGATGATTTCCGGCCCCAGCGCCGCGATGCGGCGGGAGGTGAAGGCGCGCAGTACCAGGCCGCGCAGGCGGGTATGGCGCGGCGGCTCCAGCTCCAGCATGGAATGCGCCTCGACCGCGTAGAAGGGTTTCAGGTGGTCGGGGATGGGCAGCGGCGTGACCGGCTCGCGCCCGAAGCGGCGGTCGCGCAGAATGGCACCGGTGGCCTTGTGGGTGGTGGTGCAGGGCAGGGCGTAGTCGGCCCAGTGGACAAGCGGGCCATGGGCGCGCGCGCTGGCGTAGAACGGGTAGGGGTTCTGCACGAAATCGGGATCGGTGGGGGATTGGTGGAGCGTTTGCATAAGCGCCATCGGTAGCTGATCCGGGCGGGGCTGCAAATGGGACAAATCTCAGGGCGTTGCGCCTGCGGCGGCGCGGGTTCTTGAGTATTTTTGAAAAGGTGAATGAGGGGCGCGCGCGGACCGGTCAGGCCCGCGCGCGCGGGATGGTGGGGGGTGGGCGCCGGTTGGGGTCAGTCGGCGCCGCGCACCCGGATCTGGGCGTCGGGGGCGGGGTTCACGATGCGCTGGATCAGGTAGATCGCCACGGCGAGGCCGACACCGACAAGGTCGGTGATCCACCCCCCCTCGATCATCAGGAGTGCTGCCAGCAGCAGGCCGAGGCGCATGAACCACGCCACCATCCCGCCCATGAACCAGCCCTGAACCGCCGAGGACAGGAGGAACACGCCGATGGTCGCGGTGACGACCGAGCGGACGATGTTGTACCAAAGCGCCGTCTGGTGGACCATTTCACCGTTCACCTCGATCGGCTGTCCCTGCATCAGGAGGTTGCCGTTGTAGAAGAACATGAACGGCACGATGAAGGCCGCGATGCCGAATTTGAACGAGGTGACCGAGGTAGCCATCGGGTTCGCGCCCGATATCCCCGCCGCCGCGTAACTGGCCAGCGCCACCGGGGGCGTGATGGCCGAGAGCACCGCGTAGTAGAACACGAAGAAATGCGCCGTCAGCGTCGGGATGCCCAGTTGCACGAGGCCCGGAGCCACGACCGAGGCCGCCACCGCATAGGCCGCCGTCGTGGGCATGCCCATTCCCAGCAGGATCGCGATGCACATAGCGAAGAACATTGCCAGCAGTTGCGAGGTATCCGCGATGCCCAGAAGCAGCGACGAGAAGCGCGCGCCGACGCCGGTGAGGCTGATCACGCCGACGATGATGCCGGCACAGGCGCAGGTCGCGGCCACGCCCAGCGCCTGGATCGAACCGTCGGCGAGAGCGCGGAACAGCCGACCCGGCCACAGCGCCGTGTCGGCGCGCAGATAGCTCACCAGGATGGCGAGCAGGATGGAC
>JBBQHZ010000071.1:0-18648 GCA_038324445.1 Rhodobacterales bacterium
CCCACGGCGCGGGCGGCGGCGATCACATCCGCCTCGGTCGCATCGCTCCGGTTGTAGCGGATGTTGTCCATCAGCGTGCCCGAAAACAGGTAGGGCTCCTGCAGCACGATGGCGATGGAGCGCCGCAGCGAGGCCTGCGTCACGTCGCGCACGTCCTGACCGCCGACCAGAACCTGCCCGCCCTGCACCTCGTAGAACCGCGTCAGCAGCGAAATGGCGGATGATTTGCCCGAACCGGTCGGCCCGACCAGCGCCACCGTCTCGCCCGGCCGGACCCGGAAGCTGACCGATTTCAGGACCGGATGCGCCGGGTTGTAGCCGAAAACCACTTCGCGAAACTCGACGCTGCCATCGTTGTCGGCGGGCAATTCCACCGCGCCCTCCGCATCGCGGATATCCACCCGCACATCCAGCACGTCCACCAGCCGCTGCCCCGACGCCATGGCGCGTTGCATCACCGAATACTGGATCGTCAGCGACCGGATCGGATCGAAGAAGCGCTGGATGTAGAACAGGAACGTCACCATCACGCCGACCTCCAGCGTGCCGCGCGCCACCATCGCGCCGCCGATCACCACGACAACGGCCATGGCGATGCCGGTCAGGCTGTCGACGATGGGCACCATCACCTGCGCATATTTCGCAGCGGTCCGATGCGCGTCGAGCGTTGCCCGCGCCTTGTCGGTGTAAAGCGTCAGGTTCACCCCCTCGCGGTCCATTCCCTGCACCGTGCGCACGCCGTGGATCGCCTCGGCCAGCGCGCCGTTGGTGACGGAGTTGGCCACATGCGCGGCCATGAAGGCGGCCCGCGCGCGGGGCAGCCAGATCACCCGCACGATCATCAGGACGGGCAGCACCAGCAGCGTCAGCAGGCCCAGCTGCACGTCCAGCAACAGCATCGCCACCACGATACCCACCAGCAGGACCATATCGCCCACCGACAGCACCGAGGTTTCCAGAAACTCCTGCATTGCGTTCACGTCGCCCTGCAGGCGCGACATCAGGCGGCCCACCTCGGTCTTGTCCATGAAGCTGAGCGATACGTCCTGCAAATGGCTGAACATCGCGGTTCGGATGTCGAACAGCACCTGCTCGGCCGCCTTGCCCACGACGCTTTCCTGCACCCACGACGCGGCATAGTTGATGCAGATGGCGACCGCGAAGGCGATCAGCGACAGGCGCAGCGCAGCGCCCGCGCCCGGTGCCTCGCTAAGGCCGAAGTCAATGGCGCGCCCGATGATCAGCGGGATGGCCAATTGCGTCGCAGTAAAGACCAGCACCGCGATGACCGAGATCACCAGTTGCCGCCGGTAGGGGCGCACGAAATCCCAGATCCTGAGCACGATGTTGCGGTCGAACACACGGCCGAACATCGCCTCTTCGATGCGGTGCGATCCGACCACGGCACGCGGCGGCCGGCGTCCATCATCGCGCACTTCATTGCGTTCGACCTCCAGCAGTTCCTCGCTCATTCCGCTGCCCCCTCCTGCCGCATCTGCAGATCGTGCAGCGCGCGGTAGCGCCCGCCCTTGGCCAGCAACTCGGCATGGCTGCCATCCTCGACGACCCGGCCCTTGTCGATGAACAGGATGCGGTCGGCATGCATCAGGGAATTGAGCCGGTGCGCCACGATGATCGTCACCCGCTCATCCGCGTGGGCCTGAATCGTGGCGCGGATGCGCCGCTCGGTCCCCGCATCGATCGCAGCCGTGCTGTCATCGAAGATCAAGACCGAGGGACGCAGCATCAGCGTGCGCGCAATCGTCATGCGCTGGCGCTGCCCCCCGCTGAGCGAGGCGCCGCGCTCGCCCACCACCGTCTCGTAGCCGGCGGGCAAAGTGGCGATGAACTGGTCAAGCTGCGCCGAGGCGCTGGCCCCATGGATGCGCTCGGGCGCGGCCCAGGGATCGCCATAGGCGATGTTGTTCTCGAGGCTCGTGGTGAACAGGAACGCATCCTGCTGCACCACGGCCACCGTGCGGCGGAGCGAGCTGAGGGTGACATCGCGGATATTCTGCCCGTCCAGCGTGATCGCGCCCTCGGTCACATCGTAGAATCGCGGGATCAGGTGGGCGATGGTGGTCTTGCCGCTGCCGGGCGGGCCGATCAGGCCGATGGTCTCGCCCTTGCGCGCCGTGAAACTGATGCCCGACAGTGCCTGCGCGCCGCCGGTCGGATAGGTGAAACCGACATTGTCGAAGCGCAACACGCCGTCCGTCACCTGCAAATCCGGCGCGCCCGGCGCATCAGTGATGGCAAGGTCCAGATCGAGCAGCGCAAACACTCGTTCGCCGCAGGTCGCCGTGCGCGCGAAAGCGTTGACCAGCAGGCCAAGCTGGCGCACCGGCATCTGCAGGATCGTCATGAAGGTCAGGAACGACGCCAGCGTGCCGACCGTGATCTGCCCGGACGTGACCTTGCCGCTGCCGACCCACAGCACCAGCCCAATGGCGACAAGGAACGAGAACGTCATCATCGAGGTGTTGAACACCCGGATATCGACCCGCTCATCGGCCAGTTCCAGCGCGCTTTCGGACGATGCGCGATACTTCTCCATCTCGTGGTCCCGCGCCCCGAAGGCACGCACGACGCGGATACCGCCCAGGTTTTCCTCCATTACCCGGCTCAGCGCGCCCAGTCGCGTCTGCAGTTCCAGCCAGGTGCTGCGAAGGCGCAGTTGCGTGACAGACGATCGCCAGGCGACAAAAGGCACGAAGCTGAGCGCCAGAAGCCCCAGCGCCAAGTCCGTCGACAGCATCAGATAGCCGCCGAACCCGATCAGCACGGTCAACAGGACGATCCGCACCACGCCGGTGGAAAAGAACATCCGCATGCCCTCAAGGTCCAGCATACCCAGTGTGATCACGTCGCCAGAATGCACCCGGTCGTGGAAACCATAGCTCAGCCGCTGGATCTTCTCGTAGAACGCCAGCCGCAGGGTGTAGCCGACCGCATGGCCGACGCTTTCGCTGAAGTAGTTCTGGAACACGGTGAAAAAGCCGCGCGCCACCAGCACGCCCAGTACCAGCGCCGCCGTGGCCCCCAGCGCCTCCACCGGGCGCGGACCCGCGTCGCCCGCCGCCAGAAGCGCCTGCGTCTGGTCGACCGCGCGGCCCAGCAGCAGCGGCACCAGAAGCTGCAGGCTGGCCGCGATGAACGTCGAGACCAGCGAGATGACGGCAATCCACGGCGTCGCCCACGACATCTGCGTCACGCGCCAGATCGTGCGCATGCCGGCCGCCCAACCCACGGTATCGGTGGGGCGCATGATCTCGTCGGCGCGGGCCATTGTCGTCTCCTTCGTCGCGGGGCCGTTCAGGCCTGCGGGGTCACACCGGGGTCACGTGGCGACCGCCGCCCTCTGCGCCCGTCACGGTGCCGTCGGCATAAACCGTGCGCCCCGCCAGAATGGTTCGCACCACGCGGCCCCGCAAGCGGCGTCCGTAGAACAGATGCGCCACGTCACGCGCATGGGTATGCAACGTCTCGGGCGCGAATGTGGTTTCACCCGCCAGATCGACCAGCGTCACATCGGCGGCACTTCCGGGCAGCAATGCGCCCTTGCGCGGGTAGAGGCCATAGCGTTTCGCCCCGTTGGCGCAGATCAGATCATGTGCATGCTTTAGGCTCAAACGGCCGCGCGCCACGGCATCCAGCATCGCGGGAACCATGAACTCGATCCCCGGCACGCCGGGCGGCGCGGCGGGAAAATTGCCCTCGGCCGCCTGTTTCTCGGCCTTCGAGAACGGCGCGTGATCGGTGGTGACATGGGAGATGACGCCGTCCGCAATCGCCTGCCACAGGGCATCCTGATCGGCCTGATGGCGGATCGGCGGGTTGACTTTGGCATAAACGCCCGCCTGCGCGACATCCGCCTCGGTGGTGAACAGGTATTGCGGACAGGTCTCGGCGGTGAAGTCCGAGGTGCCGGCAAAGCCGCGCAGGACCGCAACGGTTTCAGCGCTGGTGACATGGGCTATGTGCAGCTTGGCCTTCGCCGTCATGTTCATCGCCAGCAGCTTGGCGACCGCGACGGACTCGCAGATGGCGGGGCGGGACAGGCCGTGGGTCGCGGCGCAGGCGGGATCAAGCGCCTTTGCGGCCAGCTCATAATGCGCCAGAAGTTGCGCGCTTTCGGCATGAACGACGACGGGCAGGCCGGTATCGGCCAGCAGGCTCAAGGCGCGCAACTGGTCGGCCTCGTCCGGGAATGCCAGCCCCTCGAACTCATCCGCCCGACCGGCGGGCGAAGGCGTGGTGAAGATCTTCCACGCGATGCAGCCGAGAGCTTGCATCGCGTCGCGGCTCGCCTCGGTCAGATCGCCCGGCGCAGCGTAGAGGCCGAAATCGATCACGGCATGGGCGGCGAAATGATCGCGACGGCGGGCAAGTTCCTGCGGCGTCGAACAGCAGGGTTTGGAGATCGGCATCTCGAACAACGTCGTGACACCCCCCGCCGCCGCCGCCCGTGTTTCCGACAGGACGGTGCCGCGTTCAGGGTAGGCGGGCGCGCGGACATGGAAATGGATGTCGACGATGCCGGGCAGGGCGATCCGGCCCGTCGCGTCGATCACCTCTGCCGCCTCCGGCGCGGTGCCGGGCGCGTAGATGCCCGCGACCTCGCCGTTCGCGAGGCCCAGATCGGCCCGCAAAAGCCCGTCGGGCAGCAGCACCTCGCCGCCCGATATCAACACATCAAGGGTCACTTCAGGCCCAGTTCGGTCAGCGCCTGCGCCACGCCGTCGAGGTTGGTCAGCTTCATCGAGGCATAGTTCGGCGCCAGCACCACGCCATGCCCCCCCGCCCGATAGGTGGCCATGACCGACCGATAGGCGATATCGGGCGTGCAAACCGCCTGATCCGCGCGAACGCGCGGCGCATCGATGCCAAGCCCCATATAGACCTTCGCCTGCCCATGCACGCCCCGCAGCGCGTCGGCGCATTGGCGGTAGACATAGGTATCGGGGTCCAACCCCTCCTGAACCACGCGGTCGCGCGGAGCGCCTCCGATGCCCAGCATCGCGTCCATCACGGCCATGGCCGCAGCAGGATCGAAATCGCGCAGGATGGTCTTGGCGAAGAAGCCGAATTCCTTGTGCCAGATTTCGCCCGACTGGTGCTGATAGGTGATCGGCTTGACCCAATCGGCATACATGGTCTGTTCCGCCCATGGCCACTGAGCCCGGCGGAAGATGTTGAAATGGTTGCGGTTCCAGACGTTCAGCCCAACGGGCAGCTTGGGCTTGCACCACTTGATCAGGCCATAGATCTCGCGGTCCAGATCCTTGTTCCGCTCCAGCCAGAAACGTTCCCAGATCAGCACCTCGGGATGCGCCATCAGCGTCCGCAGGAAGGTGATGAACGCGCCGTCGTCGAATTCCTCACCCGCCAGCGCCGCCTGCATGAACTCGTGCATCGCGATGCAGGCGCGCCGGCATGCTTCCACGTCGACGCCGCGCGAAATCGCCTCGGCCCGCGCCGTGTCCGAGAAATCGCCCGGCGCTTGTCCTTGCATCATCTGGTCGAGCGGGCTGTTGCGCTCGTTGCACCACATCAGCCCGTCGATATCATGGTTGCGCACCTGATCCTCGACGATGGCATGCATCCAGTTGCGGTAATCGGGGTTGGAGGTGGACGGCTCGTCGCGCCTGCGGCCATAGCAATCCACCTCCATGCAGGTCGCAAGGTTGGGGATATCCACCGCGCTGGCCGACCCATGACCCGCATATTTGAAGAACGGCTCCATCAGTTCGGGAAACACCTTCATGCCCCGCTTGCGGGCCTCGGGGATGACCAGCGACAGGATGTCGATCCCCTCCATCTCCTGGTCCTGCGCGCGGAAATTCTTGATGAGGGTTTTTGTATAATAACGCGGGTCAGGCTCGAAATAGGCGCCGCCCTTCATGGTGAAGGGCTCGGGCACGCCATGGTCGGGCCAGCCGTCGAGCGCGTGGGAAATGCTGCGCCCGGTCTTGAGGCCAAGCCACGACACGGTGCCCAGCATCAGCACGTTGACGCCGACGCGGTCCTTCAGCGTATCGAGCACCGTATCGACGCCCTCGTCGATGAAGCTGATCGGGCTGACCTGAATGCCGACGAATTTCTGCGCGGGGTCAGGACGCTCCACACTCATGCCGCAACGCCCTTGCGGGCCTCCATGAACCGCGTGATGCGGCCCATCGCTTCCCGGATCAGCGGCAGCGGCTGCAGGTAGGAGATGCGGATATAGTCGCTGTCAGGCTCGCCGAACATGTCGCCGGGGAACACCATCACGCCGGTTTCGCGCAACAGCGCCTCGCAGAACGCCTTGGCCTTCATGCCCGACGCCGAGATGTCGGTATAGATGTAGAAGGCCCCGCCCGGCGCGCCATAGCTCAGGCCCGCCATGGTCAGCGCCTCCATCAGGTAGGCGCGACGTTCGGCATAGGCCACGAAGGTTGCCTCCACCTCGTCCTGCGGGCCGGTCAGGGCGGCCAACGCCGCGTGCTGCGACACGGTGCAGGTGTTGATCGACAGCGTGTGGCGCGGCTCGGTCAGTTTCTCGACGAAATCGGCGGGGGCGGCCATGTAGCCGACACGCCAGCCGGTCATGGCATAGGTCTTGGAGAATCCGTTCAGCGTGATCGTGCGCTCCTTCATACCCGGCAACGTCGCCAGCGACAGGTGTTCATGCGGCGGATAGATCAGCTTGGCATAGATCTCGTCGGCGATCACGATCAGGTCGTGCTTCATCGCCAGATCGGCAATCGCCCGGATCGTCTCGGGCGGCGTCACCGCGCCGGTGGGGTTGTTGGGCGAGACCAGCACGAACATCCGCGTGCGGGCGGTGATCCGCTTTTCGATCTCGGCCACGTCCAGCGCGAAATCGTCCTTCGCATGGGTCGGCACCGGCACCGGCACGCCGCCGCACAGATGCACGGCGGTGTCGTAGGTGGTGAAGCGCGGCGAGGTGATCAGCACCTCGTCGCCCGGACGGCACAGGCCCAGCATGCACAGCATGATGCTTTCCTGGACGCCCGCCGTCACGATGATCTCGTCGGCCGTGTAATCAAGGCCGAACTCGGCCTTGAGGTTCGCCACGATCGCCGCGCGCAGCGGCGGCAGGCCGGTGGGGCCGGTATAGTGGTGCTGGTTGGCGTCGATGGCCGCCTTCGCGGCCTCCGACACATGCTTGGGCGAGTGGAAATCCGGGTCGCCCCGGCCAAGCGCTATGACATTGTCGAGGCCGGCAGCGATGGCCAGCATCTTGCTGCGAAAGGCGCCGTCCTCCTCGACGATGCGCGGCGCGGTCCGGTCGTGCAGAAGCGATCCCATCAATGCATCCTCTTTCCGTCGATGAAGGTCATCTCGACCTTCTCCAGCGCGGCCAGGTCCTGATCCGGCTTGCCATCCACCACGATCATGTCGGCAAGCTTGCCCTTCTCCAGCGTGCCCAGCCTGTCGCCAAACCCGTTCAGCACCGCCGCCCGCGCAGTGATGGCGCGCAGCGCGTCGAGGTTGTCTGGGCAGACGCCGACTTCCACCATGAAGCCCAGTTCCGGCACGATGCTGTTGTGCTCCACCGCTGGACTGCCGGCATCGGTTCCAAAAACGATCGGCACGCCCGCCTTGGCGGCGCGCACCAGCCCGTCGAAGCGGCTCTTGTCGGCGACGGCCTTCTTGCGCTCCTCGATCTTCCATTCCGGGATGCCGAAGGCGCGGGCGATCTTCTCGTTGGCCTGAATGACAAGGGCCGAGAAGGTGGTGACGATGGGCAGCTTCTTGTCGAGCAACAGCTGGATCGTCGCATCCGTCATCGAGCCGCCATGCTCGATGCAATCCACCCCGAAGTCGGCCACCCGCTTGATGCAGTCGTTATAAGTCGCGTGGGCCGTGATCGGCAGGCGGTTGCGATGCGCCTCGTCGATGACGGCGGCAAGTTCCTCGTCGGTGAATTCCAGCGTGTCGTGGCAGGCCATGATCTTGATCAGATCGGCCCCGCCCTTGACCTGATCGCGCACCGCACGGCGCATCTCGTCCGCTCCGCTGGCTTCGCGGCAGACCCAGTAGGTATGCCCGCCGGTCTGGATGATGCTCTCGCCCGACACCAGAAGGCGCGGGCCGGGGAAGATGCCCTGCGCCACGGCCTGCTTGGTGAAGAGGTTGGCGTTGTGAACCCCCAGATCGCGCACCAGCGTGATGCCTGCGCGCAGGCTTTTGATCATGTTGCCCGCCGCCTTGTAGGCGCGGATTTCGGGGGCATCGAACATGCTCTGCTGGCTCAACTCGTGGATGCCGTCCCACGACAGATGGGCATGGCTATTCATCATGCCGGGCATCAGCGTCTTGCCGTGGGTGTCGATTGTCTGACCCCCCGAGGGCGCATCGCCGCGCGGACCCACGGCGGCGATCTTGCCGCCCTTGAGGTGGACAAACCCGTCCTCGATCACCTCGTCGCCCACGCAGGTGATGACGCGCCCGAAGAAGATGCAATCGACGGCCTCTGCCTCGAACATCGGCTTGGTGATCTTCTGGTATTTCCAGGCGGCTGGTTCGGGCATCGAAATGGCTCCTCAAAGGGCGATGACGCGGGCGTCGATGGGGGTATCGGTCTGGAACCGGGAGGGGATTTCGATCCCCGCCTCGGTCACGATCATGGTGTTGATGGTGCGGTAGCCGTCGATGCCGGGGCGGTATACGCCGGGCTCGTTGGAAAAGATCATGCCGGGGCGGACCGGGGTCGCATCGCCGGGCGCAAGCCACGGCGCTTCGTGCCCCTCCAGCCCCATGCCGTGGCCGATCCGGTGGCGGATGGCGTCGCCCAGTCCCGCGCCCCGCAAGGCATCGAGCGCGGCATCGTTGGCGGCGACGCAGGCGCGCCCGTCGGCACAGGCGGTGACGGCGGCATCGTTGCAGGCCTGCATCGCGGCCATGATGCGGCGCTGCTCCGCACTGATTTCGCCCACGATCAGCGTCACGCCGCTTTCGGCGTGATAGCCGCCAAGGCTGGCCCCGATCCCGGCAATCAGCGTCTCGCCGGGCAGCGGGGTGCGTTGCAGGACCGCGCCATGGGGCAGGGCGGCGCGGGGGCCGGAATGGACCGAGGCGGTGATGCCCATCGGCGTGCCCGCAAAGGCCGTCTTGTGCTTGCTGAACAGCGCACCGCGCGCATGGGCCATGGCGTCGGCCATCAGGTCGGCTTCAGTCCCGCCCTGCGCGATGATGTCGCCTGCCGCCTTGTGCAGGCGGGTCAGGAACAGGTCGGCGAAGCTGGCGGCCTCGCGCGTCAGCGCGATCTCCTCGGGCTCCTTCAGCGTGCGCGCGTCCATCGCATGATCGTGCAGATCGACGCGGGCCATTCGGTCGCGCGCGGCATCCAGCAGCCGCGCGTCGAGGTGATCGACGGCAATGGATTTCCGCCCGATCTGGTCCAGCATCCACAGGACGGGTGGCACCTCGCCCGGAAACTCCTCGTAGAAGCGCGCATCGGCGATCCCGGTGCCTTCCGCATTTTCCCGCTCCAGCCCCGGCAGCAGCAGCATGGGCGCGCCCTCGACCGGCAGCCAGACACCCATCGGGCGCTCGTTTGCCGACAGGAACAGGCCGGTCGCATAGGCGAGGTTCGGCGCGCGTAGAAGCAGCAGGCCATCGAGCCCCGCCGCCTGCGCGCGGGCGCGCAACCGGTCGCGGGCGCGGGCGAAGAAGGCCGGGGGCAGGGGGCGCAGATCGCTCACAGCGTTGTCCCTGAATAGGGGCCAAGCGGGTCGAGCGGCGTTGTCAGCCCCAGTTCCCGCCCCAGCGCGTGCAGATCGGCCAGCACCACATCGTCGATCGGCACGCCGCCCGCCGATTTCGCCGCCACCCGCCGCGCCTCCTGCTCTCCGGGCACCAGAATCTCGTCGAAACCGGGGCGGAGCGCGCGGGATTTGCACATCTCGACAAACTCGCCCATCCGCCTCGCATAGTCGGCAGGGTCCATGAACCACGAGATATCGATGGCTTGCAGATAATGGCTGACATCGAGCTTTTTCGGATCGGCATAGGGCGTCAACCCGAACCCGCCGCCCGACAGAACGCCCGTTGTGGCCTCGGTCATGAAGGCGAGGCCATAGCCCTTGTGCCCGCCGATCCCCAACAGCGCGCCCGCCATTGCGGCGGCGGGATCGTCCGTCTCAAGCCCCTCGGGAGTCAGGGCCCAATCGAGCGGCATCTTGCGCCCCTCGCGGTCATGCCACTTCATCATGCCCTTGCCGGCCGTCGTCAGCGCGATGTCGAGCACGACGGGAAATCCCTTGTCCGAAGGTGCCGCGATGGCCCAGGGGTTGGTGCCAGTCGCCCCCTCGCGCCCGCCCCAGGGCGCCATTTCCGGCCCGGCATTGGTGTAGGCGGTGCCGATGCAGCCATGTTCCAGCGCGCGGCAGGCATGCACCGCGCTGGAGCCATAATGGGTCGAGTTTCGCACGATCACCGTGCCGATGCCGTTCTCTTTCGCCTTGGCGATGGCAAGGTCCATCGCCTTGGACGCCGCAACCGTTCCGATCCCGTTATGGGCATCCACGATGGCCAGCGCCGGGCCTTCCTTGACCACGGACCACCCGGCACGAGGGTTCACCTCGCCCTTGCCGATCCGCTCCTGATAGCGGCGCAGGCGGGCCACGCCTTGCCCCTGACCGGGATGGAACCGCAGTTCCGAGAATACCAGCGCGTCGGCGAAGATGCCCGCATCCTCCCCCGTCAGGCCAAGCGCCTCGAACCCCGCCGCAACAAAGGCCCGCAACTGGTCGCGGTCCACGTTGGTCATGGGAATGCGACCGCTCATGCTCGCAGGTCCAGAATGTCGGCTATGTTGGTGCCGGGTGCAACATGGCACCCAAGCTGCCCGCCGGGGGCCGTCATCACGATGGTCAGGCCGGGGCCATAGCCCGCCCGCGGCCCGTCCGTCTGGCCGACGATCCCGATGCTCATCGCCCCGCGCAGGTAACCGTGATTATATCGGCTGTCGGTATCAGCCACCGCCACCAGATCGCCAAGGCGCAGCTGGTCAAGGCCATGCGCCGCCAGTTCCGCCCGGTCCGTCGACTGGATATGCAGCGATCCGCCCTCCGACGTCAGGCCCGCCCCCGCGCCCACCATATGCGGTGGCACGGTGGCGACCACGCCCATGCTCAGCACGCTGCCCTCCATCCGCTTGGGAAGGGCGTCGAAAAGCGCCGGCGACAGCGACTTGAACGCCACATCGGGGCAGGCGGGGACGGCCAGCCCGACGCCTTCGGATTTCACCACGATCTTGTCATCCACCGCGATCTTGCGCCGCGTTTCCATGTCGAAATGGATGATGACCTGATCCGAGAACCTTCCCGACTTTCCCGTCACGACACCCGTCGCGCCCTTGGCCGCGCCACTGACCACCAGCGCCTCGTTGCCGACGCAGGCGAAGATGTTCAGGCCCCGGTTCTTGTTCTGGTCCGGATGCCCGATGCTGACGGACGGATGCACGCAATCGCCCGACCAGCCAAAGGCGCTGTCCCCGACCGAGACGTTGTAGACGATGCCCCCGAAGGTCGGCCACAGGAACGCCCTGCCATCGGCATCAAGGCGGTAGGGCTCGGCCGGCAGGCCCGACAGCGAGGGGTTGGCAACCTGACCCAGGGCGGACACGGTGACGATGTCGGCGGCGTTGGTGACGATGCTCATGGCTCAGGCTCCAAGGTCCAGAAGGGTGGCGATGTTGGCGGCGGGATCGACGGTGAAATCGATCTCGCCCGCCTTTGCGGTCATCAGGGTCAGGATGCCGGGGCCGTGGCCCGTCATGATGCTGTCACCGTGGATGCAGAGGCAGATCGACACCGCCCCTTCGCGGTAGGACCGGCCCCAATGGTGATCGGCATGGCGGATCGCGATCAGATCACCCAGCCGCATCTGGTCGATCCCGAGTTCCGCCATCAGCGCCCGGTCGCCCGACATCAGGTCCTGATCGACATATTCCGAGTTCAACTCGGCCCCCGATCCCATGATGCGGATCGGCAGTTCCATGGCGACGTTGACGTGCAGGCGGCCCGCCGTCTCGGTCACGCCCATGGCGTGAAACAGGCGTGGGCTCATCTTCTTCAGCGCCACACCGGGATAATCGGTCAGCCGCAGGCCCTGGCCATTGGTCATCACCTGCACCCGGTCGCCCGGTGCCATCAATTCCTGCGCGTCGCGGTCGAACTGCACCAGAATGCGCGCGTGCTCGCCCACCACGACACCTTCCGCCCCCTCGGCCAGCCCCGAGGTCACGCGGGCGGCGTTGCCGATGCAGTTGAGGTAATGCAGTGCGTGGTGGCGGCCAAGGTTCCCCTCGTCGTCGATGCTGACCCCCGGCTCGACATGATCGCCCGCCCAGCCAAAGGCGCGGTCGCCGCAGCGCACGTTGTAGGTGATGCCATACATGCCCGGAAGCACTGCGCCCTTGCCGTCTGGATAGGGGATATACTGGCCCGGTCTGACGGCGGGCGTGGTGATGGAACCCGCCACGGCCATCTCGACCAGGCTGTCCTCGTTGGTCGCAGGCTGTAGCATCTTGGAGGCGTCCTTTCGGGCTGGCGAAGGGCTGGTTCGGGCAATGTTTTTGGTTTGACTTTACCAAACTGACTTGCCATCAGTAGATTGTCGACATTGTTTATGTCTGAATTGGATACACGAGCAAAATCGAGTGTCAAGCATCCCGCGCCGCCTCTGCAAGGCCCTTGACGGGGCGCGGTGTGCGCGGTCGGAACACGCGGTCGGAACAGGGGAAACGGCGTCCATGAGCTATGCGGATCTTCTTGAAGCGACGGGGCAGGTCAATGACTTCCTGAATGCCGGATCGGTGCTGTCGTGGGACGCCCGCACGATGATGCCCCATGGCGGCGCGTCGACCCGGTCCAAGCAGCTGGCGACGCTGGCCGTGGCCGCGCGCAACGCGCTCTGCTCGGACGCGACCAAGCGCGCGCTCGACGGGGCCGAGGCCGAGTTGCAGGGCCGCAACGATGACGCGCCCGAGGCCCGCATCGTGGCGCAAGTGCGCGAGGCCATCGCCTATCACGAACGCATCCCGACCGAGCTTCTGCGCCGCAAGACCGAGCTTGGGGCCGCCGCCCACGGCGTCTGGGCCGAGGCGCGTTCCAAGGCCGATTTCTCGATCTTCGCCGATGCGCTCACCACCATGGTTGAGATCAACCGCGAAATGGCGCAGGCCATCGGCTATGCCGACCACCCCTATGACGCGCTGATGTATCGGTTCGAACCGGGCACCACCAAGGCCGGCCTCGATGCGCTTTTCGCGCGCCTGCGCGAAGGCATGCTGCCCCTTGTGCGCGCCATCGGCGAGGCCGAACAGCCGCGCTCCGATTTCATCTACCGCTCCTATCCCATCGACGCGCAGATGGGCGTCGCGCTCAAGATGGCCGAGCGCATCGGCTATGACCTCAACCGCGGGCGGCTCGATACCACGGTGCATCCCTTCGAGGTGTCATTCACCCGCAACGACGTCCGCATCACGACGCGCGTGGCGACCGGCTACATGCCGATGTCACTCTTTGGCGCGCTGCATGAAGCAGGCCACGCGATGTATGAACAGAACGTCGACCCGGCCTATACCCGCACGCCGCTGGCCACCGATCTGGTCAGCCTCTACGCGGTGGGCGGCGTCAGCTTCGGCGCCCATGAAAGCCAGTCGCGCCTGTGGGAAAACCATGTCGGTCGCAGCCGCGCCTTCTGGTCCAACCATCTGCCTGAACTCCGCGCCGCCTATCCCGGCCTGATCGACGATGTGACGCCCGAGGAATTCTACCGCGCCGTCAACCGCTGCCAGCCCAGCCTGATCCGGGTCGAGGCGGACGAGCTGACCTATGATTTCCACGTCATGGTCCGCTGTGAACTGGAGGCCAAGCTGGTCGATGGCTCGCTCGAAGTCGCCGACCTGCCCGAGGCATGGAATGCCGCGATGAAGGACTACCTCGGCGTCACCGTCCCCGACGACGGGCAGGGCGTGTTGCAGGACGTGCACTGGTCGTCCGGCCAGATCGGGACGTTCTGCAACTACACCATCGGCAACATCATGGCGGCGCAACTGTTCGAAACGGCGACGGCCGCCGATCCCGCCATCCAGCATGGGCTGGATGGGGCGAACTACACCCCGCTCCGCGATTGGCTCAGCGACCATGTCTGCCAGCACGGCCGCCGCTATTCCCGCGACGAATTGCTCGAGCGCGCCACGGGCCGCCCGCTCGATCCCGAGCCCTACATCGCCTACCTGACCAAGAAATTCTCCGACATCTACCATCTGGCCTGAGCCGAGGACGCGACCCCATGACCACTCTCGACCCCCGCCTCGCCAAGCGCGTGAAGCTGTCGGACGGCGCGATCATCACCCGGATGCTCGACATCGCCAACGGCCTCGACGACGTGATCCGGATGGGCCGGGGCGACCCCGATCTCGATACGCCCGCCCATATCGTCAAGGCGGGCCAGGACGCGCTGGCCAACGGTGCGACGCATTACACCCATCCAATGGGGATCGAGCCGCTGCGCGCCGCCATCGCCGACAATATCCGCGCCTTTGGCGGCGCGGACTACGCCACCGACGAGATCATGATCACGCCGGGCGGCCAGCAGGGCATGTTCATCATCGCCCTGTCGCTGCTCAATCCCGGCGACGAGATCATTGTGCCATGCCCGGGCTACAACCCCTATGGTCAGGCGGCCGAAATGTCCGACGCCGTGGTGGTCAAGGTGCCGATGACGATGGAGACGAACTTCACCCTGACCGCCGAGATGGTCGCGGCCCACATCACGCCGAAGTCCAAGATCCTTGTCCTGATCAACCCCAACAACCCCACCGGCACCGTCACGCCCCCGGACGAGGTGCGCAAGATCGCCGAACTGGCCCGCGCGCACGACCTGATCGTGATCTCCGACGAGATCTATTCCCGCCTGACCTTCGGCAACAACACCGTGCTGCCCGTGGCGTCGCTGCCCGGCATGAAGGAGCGGACGATCACGCTCTCGGGCTTCTCCAAGGCCTATGCCATGACCGGCTGGCGCATCGGCTACCTTGCCGGCCCCCGCGCCCTGATCGAGCCGATGTCCGAGGTCAACCACGCCTTCGCCATCTCCACCGCAGCCGTCAGCCAGCACGCGGCGCTGGCCGCCATGACCGGCCCGCAGGACTGCGTGGAGGAGATGCGGATCATCTACGACGTTCGCCGCCGCGCGATCCTTGAAGGGCTGGATGCCATCGGCATGCGTTATGCCGAACCGCAGGGCGCCTTCTACGTCTATGCCGACGTGTCGAGCCTTGGCCTTGGCATCACCGCGGGCACCTTTTGCGAGCGGCTTTTGGCCGAGGGTCATGTGATGATGTATCCCGGCACGATCTACGGCGATCACACCGACGATTTCGTGCGCATGTCGATGACCCAGCCGGTGGAGCGTATCCGGCTGGCGATGACGCGCATGGCCGAGGTGGTGCAATCCTTCCGCGCCGAGATGCGCGATGGGGCCATCCGCGCCGACGCGCGGGATCAGGCAAATTGAAACAGGGGTAAGATGATGATGGACGTGAAATCCGACAATCCGAACGTGAAAAGCATCAAGCACATGGCCTTTGCCGTCAGCGACGCGGAAAAGGCGCTCAACGCCTATGCCAAGTTCCTGCATGTGCCGGGCGATACCGAGATCATCCATTTCGCCAAGTCCGGCAACAAGGTCGCGCTCTTCTACCTCGGCGGCATCGAATACCAGCTCTGCCAGTCGACCGATCCCAACGGCCGCTTCGCCTCGTGGATCAAGCATCGCGGCGCCGAAGGCCTGCACCACATCTGCTACGAGGTCGATGATATCGACGCCGCCCTCGCCCACGCCAAAAGTCAGGGTGCCGAGATGCGCATCTGCCAGTCCTGCGGCGTCTACGGCTCCCACGCGCATCCCGAGGGCTACGTCGCCTTCCTCGACAACGACGCCGGCGGGATCGAGATCGAGTTCATGCAGGTCTACACCCCGGCCGAGCTTGATGCGTGGAACAAGAGCAAGGCGGAAGCGGTATGAGCACGTCAGCAGGTGAAACCCTCACCGTCGGGACAGCCACCGCCGCCCCCGGCGAGATGGTGCGCGGCGCGATCAAGGCGCTGGGGCTGTCGGGCGGCATCACGGTCGATATCCCGGTCGTGGTCATCAACGGGGCAGGGGCGGGGCCGACCTTCTGGGTCAACGCCGCGATCCATGGCGATGAACCCGAAGGCCCGCTGGCCTGCGCGCTGGCTGCCAAACGGATCGACCCCGCGACATTGCGCGGCGCGGTCGTCATGGTGCCTTGCGTCAACCCGCTGGCGTTCTCGGCGGCGGAACGGGGCAACCCGCTCGACACTTTCGCCTATGACATGAACCGGATCTATCCGGGAAAGGCCGATGGCTATTTCACCGACCGTCTGGCCCATGCCCACTGGCAGGCCATGAAGGACGTGGCCGACATGGAAATCTCGATCCATTCCGGCGGCGCGCATTCCTTCCTCGACAAGGCGATCTTCGTCGATGAACGCCCCGAAAGCGTGGAACTGGCTAAGGCCATGGGCGCGGGCTGGGGCTGCATCATGTCGAACTTCACCAAATCCGGCAGCCCGATGGCGGCGTTGAACGGGGCGGGCAAGGTCGGCATCACGGTCGAGCTTGGCGGGCGCTCCTTTACCTCGCCCGAACGCTTCCGCTATGTCGGCGAGGAACTGGCCAACTCGATCCTCAACATCTGTTACCACTACGACATGCTGGACGGGCAGGCGACCTACCCCGACGACGCCACCAAGGGCCAGCAGGAGGCGTTGCTGGCGCCCGCCTCCGGCATCTTCCTGCCCGAGGCGGATGTGGATTTCCTGACCATGATGCCCAAGGGCAAGAAGATCGCCACCATCATCGACATCTTCGGCGACGACGTAGGCGCGATCCATGCCCCCGCCGATGGCATGTTCTTCGGCCTGCGCGCCCTGCCCAACGTGACGGCGGGCGACTGGTGCTGCTTCTTCAACAAGGTGGAGGGGCCGCGTGACTGACCGGCTGCACCTTGCAGGGGCAACCCGATGAACCGCCCCCGCGATCTCGCCGGTTACGGGCAGACCCTGCCCGATATCACCTGGCCCGGCGGCGCCCGTCTGGCGCTCAACTTCGTGCTGAATGTCGAGGAGGGCTCGGAATACACCGTCGGTGACGGCGATGGCCGCTCGGAAGGCGCGCTGTCGGAAGTCCGCGCCTCGCGCGTGCCGGAAGGTGAGCGGGATCTGGCGGTCGAATCGATGTATGAATACGGCAGCCGCGTCGGCTATTGGCGCCTGCACCGCCTGTTTCAGGAACGCGGCCTGCCGCTGACGATCTTTGCCAGCGCGCTGGCGCTGGAACGCTGCCCCGACATCGCGCGCGCCATCGCCGCCACCGATTGGGATATCTGCGCCCATGGCTGGCGCTGGGTGGAGTATTACCGCCTCGACCCCAAAACGCAGGCCGACCACATCGCGCGTGCCTATGACAGCCTGACAGCCTCGGTCGGTCGCGCGCCCCGGGGCTGGTACAGCCGCTATTCCGCCGGCATCGCCACGCGCGCGCTGGTGGCGGCCCATGGCGGCTACAGCTATGACAGCGACGCCTATAACGACGATCTGCCCTACTACACCGACGTCGACGGCGCGCCGCATCTGGTGGTGCCCTATTCGCTGGTGACGAACGACGCCAAGTTCCTGTCCGGCGACGTCTATTCGGGGCGTGAGTTCGGTGCCTTCCTGATCGACACCTTCGACGGCATGCTGGCCGAGGCCACCCATGGCCCGCGCATGATGTCGGTGGGCCTCCACGCCCGCATCATCGGCCATACCGGGCGTCTGGTAGGGTTGCAGATGTTGCTCGACCATGTCGCGGGGCGACCCGATGTCTGGATCTGCCGCCGCGCCGAGATCGCGGATCACTGGCTGAGCGCCGTCCCGCCGGGGCCTGCCCGGTGAGCGGGCTTGTCGTGCCCCTGACGGCGCCGGAAGCCACCGCCTTCGCGCCCTACGGACGCTTTGTCACCGGCCCCGATCTGCCCGGCACACGCGCCTTCTACAGCGACAGCCTGCATGAACGCGACCCGCGCAGCGCGGCGGTGCTCCATGTCAACCATGTCTCGCCCGCCTCGCTCCCGCTTGCGGCCACCAAGGTCGAGCGTCACCCCCGCGCCGCCCAGTGCTTCTTTCCGCTCGACGTCGCGCGCTATGTCGTCGTCGTCATGCCCTCCGGTCCCGATGGGTTGCCCCTGCCTGACAAGGCTTTGGGCCTTGTCCTGCCCGGCACCATGGGCGTCATCTACAACCCGGGCGTCTGGCACCTTGGCGCGACCGTGCTGGACCGTCCCGGCCATTTCGTCGTGCTGATGTGGCGCGGCGGTCTGGCTCAGGATGACGATTTCCGCACCATCCCGCCCCTCACCCTTACCCTGACCGAAAAGGCCCCGATCGGGGACAAAGTGACATGACCATGCGCCAGATCGAGCTTTTCGTGCCCGCCATCACGCCCTTCAACGCCGACCTCTCCATCGACGTGCCCGCCTTCGTGGCCCATGCGCAGCGCCTTCTGGCCGCCGGCGCCCACGGCCTCGCCCCCTTCGGCACCACCAGCGAGGCGAATTCCCTG
>JBBQHZ010000072.1:0-18568 GCA_038324445.1 Rhodobacterales bacterium
GGGTCGCGCGCCGGGCGCGCCCGATCAACACCGCCAATGCGCCCGCCGAGAAGGGTTTCCGCTACATGCCCGAGACCGGGGAGGAGCGGTATTCCTCGTTCCTCGGCGTGCCGATCCAGCGTCTGGGCGAGCGGTTGGGCGTGCTTGTGGTCCAATCCAAGAGCGAACGCCTGTTTTCGGAGGATGAGGTCTACGCCATCGAGGTTGTGGCGATGGTTCTGGCCGAGATGACCGAGTTGGGCGTCTTTGTCGGCGAGGGTGCCGCGCTGTCAGCGCGGCACAAGAAGCAGGTGATGCTGAAGGGAACCGTCGGGCAGGAAGGGGCGGCCATGGGCCATGTCTGGCTGCACGAGCCGCGCGTGGTGGTGACCCGCCCGGTGGCCGACGACCCGGTGGCAGAGCGGGCGCGCCTGAATCTGGCAGTGGTGCAATTGCGCACGGATATAGACCATTTGCTGAGCCGCGCCTCGACCGGCGACAAGGAACAGGCCGAGGTGCTGGAGGCCTATGCCATGTTCTCGCGCTCACGCGGGTGGGTGGTGCGGATGGAGGAAAGCATCGACCGCGGCCTGAGCGCCGAGGCGGCGGTGGAGAAGGAGCAATCCAGCGCCCGCGCCCGGATGGAAACCGTGCCCGACGCCTACCTGCGCGAGCGGCTGCACGATCTGGACGATCTGTCGAACCGCCTGCTGCGCGTGCTGACCGGACAGGGCAAGGATACCGGCGCGGACATGCCGATGGACCCGGTGCTGGTGGCGCGCAATATCGGGCCTGCCGAATTGCTGGATTACGGGCGGCGTCTGAAGGGTGTGGTGCTGGAGCAGGGCTCGGTCGGATCACATGCCGCGATTGTCGCCCGCGCGCTGGCAATCCCGCTGGTGATCCATGCGGCGGGCATCACCACCGAGGCGTTGAACGGCGATCCCATTCTGGTCGATGGCGATCAGGGCGTTGTGCATCTGCGCCCTGAAGATACGGTTGCGCGCGCCTTTGGCGACAAGATGGCGATGCAGGCCGAAGCGCAGGAGCGCTATGCCTCGATCCGCGACAAGCCAGCCGAAAGCCTGTGCCGCACGGTGGTGTGTTTGCAGATGAATGCCGGGCTGATGGCGGATCTGCCGTCGCTGGTGTCTTCGGGCGCCGAGGGGGTGGGGCTGTTTCGCACCGAGTTGCAGTTCCTGACCCGCGCGCGGGTGCCGCAACGGGGCGAGTTGGCCAGCCTCTACAGCCGGGTGATGGACTCGGCGGGCAGCAAGCGCGTGGTGTTCCGAACGCTCGATATCGGGTCGGACAAGGTGCTGCCCTACATGAAGCCCAATGACGAGCCGAACCCGGCGCTGGGCTGGCGGGCGATCCGCGTCGGCCTCGACAAGCCCGGCGTGTTGCGGATGCAGTTGCAGGCGCTGATCCGGGCCGCGAACGGGCGGCCCTTGACGGTGATGTTCCCGTTTGTGGCGCAATTCGACGAATTCACCCAGGCGCGCGATCACCTGATGCGGGAAATGGACCGCGAGGGACGGCTGGGCCATGTGTTGCCCGAGCGTCTGGAGATCGGGGCGATGCTGGAAACGCCATCGCTGGCATTCGCGCCGAGGCAGTTCTTCGAGTTGGCCGACTTCATCTCGATCGGGGGCAATGACCTCAAGCAGTTCTTCTTTGCGGCGGACC
The DNA here is from genome assembly GCA_038324445.1 of Rhodobacterales bacterium. Taxonomy (GTDB): domain Bacteria; phylum Pseudomonadota; class Alphaproteobacteria; order Rhodobacterales; family Rhodobacteraceae; genus Gymnodinialimonas. The sequence goes on from JBBQHZ010000072.1 coordinate 1,669, forward strand.
GCGAGAACGAGCGGGTCAGGCGGCGCTATGATACGCTCAACGTCAGTTTCCTGACGTTTCTGGAGCAGATCGTGCATCGCTGCGACGAGGCGGACACGCCGCTGAGCTTTTGCGGCGAGGATGCGGGGCGTCCGGTGGACGCGGTCTGTTTCGCGGCAATGGGCTTGCGCAACCTGTCGATGCGCCCTGCCTCGATCGGGCCGGTGAAGTCGTTGCTGCGGCGGGTCGATCTGCGCGAGGCGCGCGCGGTGATTACCGAGGCGCGGTCCGAGGGCGCGCAATCGGTGCGCGGCGCGGTCATGGACTGGCTGAAGCGTCAGGCGTGAGTTGAGGGGAAAGAGGGGGGCAAGCGCCCCTTGGCGGCCCAAGGGCCGCCTACCCCCCGGGTTATTTGACGCACATGGAGGGGAAAGGTCGCGCGTTTTGGCGGTGCGGCGGGGAGCCCCGTGCCGATAAACGTCGGGCCACTTGCCCGGGTCAATCGGGCGATGGGGGCGCGGGGCGTCCTGTGGGGCGAGTTGCGGGCGGTCAGCCCCAAAGCGGCGGCTTCGTCACCATCAGCCAGTAGATCGCGATGAGGGCGGCGAAGGCGGGCCAGCCGAGAAGGAACCAGAGGCGATAGGCGCGGTAGGCTTCTGGCGGCAGATCGGTGCCGGCGGCGACGGCTTCGCGCGCGAGGTCGCGCAGGCGGATCTGCAGGCGCACGACCGGGAGCCAGCAGGCCAGCGCCAGTAGGTAGAGGGCGTAGGTGATCAGCAGCCAAGGCTCGGTCAGCGACCAGCCGGCGAGATAGGACAGCCAGAGTCCGGTAGCGGGCTGGATCACGCCCGCAGGGGTGGTGAAGAGCCAATCGGCCAGAACCACGCCCGACGCGGTTCCGGCGATATGGGCGGGGTCGCGGCGCGCCATGGCAAAGACCATCTGGAACGCCGTGCCGATGCCGGTGCCGAAGAGCACGGTGGACGACAGGATATGGAGCCATTTGGCGAGATCGTAGGGGTTCACAGCCATCAGCGTTCATCCTCGAGAATGGCCCATGTGAGGATGAGGGCGAGGATGGGGAGGTTCTTGAGGAGGCCGCCGAGGGGCAGCAGCCAGAGGAAGGGGGCGATCAGGCTGAAGGCCACAGTATAGGCGCCGACCAGCGCCAGTTGTGCGGCGGCAGTCACGCGCGGACGCCAGTTGCGCAAGAGGGCCGCGGCAAGGACGAGGTCGGCCAGACCGCCTGCCCGCGCGAGACTTATCCACAAGGCGTCGGACGCGTTCAGGTGGGCGGTCATGGGCAGGAAATGGGCGGCGGGAAGGAAAAGGCCGAGAAGGCCGGAAATTATCCACAGGGCGGCGAGGGTAAGGCGGATCAGCGGGCGCATCAGGAAGAGGCGCGCATGCCAGAGGTCTTGGGTGCCTGCGGGACGGCGCGAGAGGAACTGCTCGACCCCGCGGGGCTTGTGGGTGAGGTGGGACACGAGGGGCGCCTCGGAGGTCAAGATGCCCTGGGCGATCTGGGCCACGGCCGTGCGGGAGATCGGGCCGAGCCTGAGCGCGTCGCCGAGGGTGCCGCCGGCATAGGCGAGCCGCGGCGGGATGGGGAGGGCGCGCGCGGGCGGCAGGCCGAGCCAGCCGCGCAGATCGCGGAGGAGGGCCGCCTGGGTGATGCGGGTGGGGCCGCCGACGTCCCACGGGCCGTCGCCCGGCGGGGTCTGGAGGCATTCGGCCACCACAGCGGCCAGATCCTCGGCATGGATCGGGTTGAACACCTGTTCCCCGTCGCCAAGCATCGGCGTGACATAGGGCAGGGCCGCGAGGGCGCGCAGGAGCGACGTGCCGCCATAGGAGGTATCGGCCATGACGAGGCCGGGGCGCAGGATGGTGAGGCTGTGCCGGGCGGCAACAGCCTCGCCCGCACGCCGCCAGCGGGCGAATTGGGTGTCGGCCTCGACCCCGACGGCAGAGATCAGGACGCCGCCTTGGGCATGGGCATAGGCGGCGGCGGGGGCCTTGACATGGACGGCCTCGAAGCGGGCATCGGAGGCGGTGAGCAGGCCAGCCGCGTTGACGATGGCGCGGCCTTGGGCGGCCTGTTGCCAGAAGGCGGGCACATGGGTTTCCGGGTGGGCGAGATCGGCGGCGAAGGTGTCGAACCCCATGCGGGCAAGGCGTTCGGGTCGACGGGCAGAGGCCAGAACATCCCAGCCCAGCGCGCGCAAATGGAACGCGGTGTGGCGGCCGATGAAGCCGTCGGCGCCGAGGATAAGAACCTTCCTCACCCCAGCACGCGTCCGGCAACGGCGTCGAGTTTGGCGATAACGGCCGGGTCGCGCGCTTCGGGCGCGGTCATGATGGCGTGGTCGAGCGCACGGTCGCAGGCGGCGGCGCAGGCGCTCCGCGCGGGCGAGAGGGCGCGCGCGATGCCGACGATCATGGCGCGCGCGGCGTCGGCGTTGCCGTGCAATGTCTCGATGATCGCGGTGATGTCGACCGCGCCGTGGTCGGGGTGCCAGCTGTCATAGTCGGTGATCATGGCGACGGAGGCGTAACAGATCTCGGCCTCGCGGGCCAGTTTCGCCTCGGGCATGTTGGTCATGCCGATCACGTCGCAGCCCCATTGGCGGTAGAGATGCGATTCCGCGAGGGAGGAGAATTGCGGGCCTTCCATGGCGAGGTAGGTGCCGCCGTCGTGGACGGTGACGCCGGTGGCTTTTGCGGCCTCGGACGCGGTGGCGGAGAGGTGCGGGCAGACCGGATGCGCGACCGAGACATGGGCGACGCAACCCGCGCCGAAGAAGGATTTCTCGCGCGCGAAGGTGCGATCGATGAACTGGTCGACGATGACGAAATCGCCGGGCGCCATGGCCTCGCGGAAGGATCCGCAGGCGGAGACGGAGACGATATCCGTCACGCCCGCCCGTTTCAGAGCGTCGATATTGGCGCGGTAGGGCACGGTGGAGGGGGAATGGACATGGCCGCGCCCGTGGCGGGGCAGGAACGAGGTGCGCATGCCGTGCAGCGTGCCGCTCAGGATCGCGTCGGACGGGGTGCCGAAGGGGCTGTGGACGGTTTGCCACTCCGCCCCCTCCAGCCCGTCGATCTGGTAGAGGCCGGAGCCGCCGATGATCCCGAGATGTCTGTCCATGCCATGTCCCCGTCCCACCGGCCCGTCCGACCGGGCTGCTGCCCTCCGCTGCACCGTGGAGCGGGCGTGGGGTTTTTGCAACGCCCCGGTGGCGGGGCGGTTGAGGCGGCTAGAGTGCCGACCGCAATCGCTGATGGATCGGCGATAGCCTCTCGGCGGCCAGTTTCGGTTGTCGGTATCATTCCCCCGGACGGGCCGGCGAAAAGACCTCGCGGATCAGGGGCGCGACTGAGCCTGCGTCAGGCTCAGGTGGCTGGTGTTGAAACCGGCGCGGGTCTTGAGGCCGTAGCCAAGCATCCGGTCAAAGCCGATATGGGCCCAGAGGATGGCGCCGAGGGCGACAAGGAGCGGCAGTTCCCCGAAGTGCCCGAGCGCCAGCACCGCGCCCGCGACGATATAGCTGTGAACGGAGTTGTAGGCGACGGAGCCTGCGCGCGGGCCGAAGGCGTAGGCGGCGAAGGTGAGATCCGGCGCAAGGAACAGCGCGGCGTAATGCCCCCATGACATGCCGGTGGTCTGATAGATCCAGAGTGCGAGAAGAAGGTTCACCGCGCCCTCGGCGCGGAGGGTGAGAATTTGGGTTCTGGTCATCTGTTGGCCTTCCGGGTTGCGATACCCGTTAGATCAAGCAAACCATCCGTGAATGAAATTCCACAAAATCGGGCGTTGGCCATTCAGGAATGAATGGATCACGCGCCCGGGCGTTTCAGGGAAAAAACCTCGCGGATGACCGAATAATCGGTGTAGCCCAGTCGGGTCAGCGGGTTGAAGCGGGTGACGTCGAACATCCCGTCGACAAGGCAATCGTCGCGCAGGTGCACACCCACGACCTCGCCGAACACCGCGAAGTTTGACTTGCCCTCCAGCGCCACGATCTGCGTCACGCGGCATTCGAGGCTGGCGGGCGCATCCGCCACGCGCGAGCAGGCGATTTCCGAACAAGGCGCACGGGCGATGCCCGCAAGGGTGAATTCATCCTCGTCCTTCGGCCACATGCCAGAGGTCCGGTTCATCGCATCGCGCGCGGCATATTCCACTATGTTTGCGCAAAACACCCCCGTCTCGCGGATATTGGCGACGCTGTCCTTGGTATCGCCGCGATCCTCCTTGGCGGAGGTGGACGAGAACATCACCTGCGGCGGGGTGTAGGCCACGGCATTGAAGAATGAATAGGGCGCGAGGTTTTCGGCCCCGTCTGCGCCGCGCGTGGAGATCCAGCCGATGGGCCGGGGCGTGACGATGGCGTTGAACGGGTTGTGCGGCAGGCCATGGCCGTCGACGGGGCGATAAAACATGGGCCTGCTCCTTTGAGGCTTTAAGCGTTGTTTGGCAAAGACCTAGCCCCGTGCTACGCCAATGGCCAGAGGCACGGGCGACACCATCACCCGGCAGGCAGCAAAGACCGCAACGACACAGGGCCCCGCATGTATGCGCTAACCCGCGAAACCCTTGCAGACGGCCCCGAGGTCGAGGCGCTTTATGATACCTGCTTCGCGCCGGGGCGCGAGGTGCTCAGTTCATACCGGCTGCGCGACGGGGTGCCGCCGGTGCAGTCCCTGTGCCTTGTGGCGCGCGACGATCTGGGGATTCTGGCAGGCGCGATCCGCTATTGGCCCGTCTCGATCGGCCGCAGGGAGGCGCTGCTGCTGGGGCCCGTTGCCGTCCACCCGACGCGTCAGGGCGAAGGTCTGGGTGCATTGCTGATGAACGACAGCCTGGAGGCCGCACGCGCCGAAAGCTGGCCGCGCATCATGCTGGTGGGGGACGCGCCCTATTACCAGCGGTTCGGGTTTGTCCGGCTGGACGGCGTGACCATGCCGCCGCCGACCAACCCGGCCCGTGTGCTGGGGCGGGGCGATTGGGCGGGGGTGACGGGGATTGTCGCCAAATGGGGGCGGTAAGACTGCCGCCGTTGGCCGCCCCCGTTGTCCGTCAGTTCGTGCGCCCATACGCGCGCACTTTCATTTGCGCCCATGTGCGTGGGCTTTCATTTTGCGCCCATGCGCGCACACTTTCATTTGCGTGCCCATGCGCGCACACTTTCATTTGCGCGCCCATGCGCGCACGCTTTCATTTGCGCGCCCATGCGCGCGGGCAACACCCTATCTGCAATTGCACGGCGTCGCTTGATCCGCGCCCCGGCCCGCGCCATCACAAGCGTTATGTGGCGTTTCATCGTGCTTGTCCTCCTGCTGGCCCTTCCTGCCCCGCGCGGCGCGGTCGCGCAGGAATTCATTGCCGTGCCCGACCTGATCTCGGACGAGGCGTTCTATCGCCTTGTCGCCTGTGCGGCCCCACCGGCGGGAGACTGCGCCAAGCCTTTCATCTATTGGCCGGAAGAGCGCAGGCTTACCCTGCAGGTCGGCATCGCGGCGGTGGCCGACAGCTTTCCCGATTACAAGTTCGATCTTGTCGATGCCGCCCTTGATGCCGCCATCAACGAGATCAACGCCGCCGGGGCGCATCTCTTTCTGGAGCGCGCCTATCAGGGCGAGATCGACATTCCGCTGCATCTGGTCGACACGCCGCAGGGCGGGTTCATCAGCGGCACCGGGGTGGCCGAGCTTGACGGCTCGGACATCTCCATCGGACGCGTCGCCATCCGCTCGCGCGGGAACGAGATCGTGGCCGCCGCCATCGCCATCAGTCAGGACATCCGCCGCCGCGAGATCGCCAGTGTCGTGCTGGAGGAATTGGTGCAAGCGCTGGGGCTGGTCACCGATGTCGTCTCGCCCGCCTATGACCGCTCGATCTTTGCCGAGAACGGCAACAACATGACCCGGCTGGCGGGACAGGACGCCGCAGCGCTCCGCCGCCACTATCCCCGCCCCGGCGTGCCGATCCGGGCGTCGAACTGATCCGTGACAACGCCCGCGCAAAAGGATTTGCCGATGATCGCCCAGAAGACGGTGCCAGACTATATCCGCACGATCCCGGACTTTCCGCACAAGGGCATCCTGTTTCGCGATGTGACCACGCTCTTTGCCGATCCGCGCGGGTTCCGGCTGGCGGTCGACCAGTTGCTGGCGCCCTATGTCGGCGCGCGCATCGACGCCGTGGCGGGGCTGGAGGCGCGCGGCTTCATCCTTGGCGGCGCGGTGGCGCATCAGTTGTCCAAGGGCTTCGTGCCGATCCGCAAGAAGGGCAAGCTGCCCGCCGCCACGATCGAGCAGGCCTACAAGCTGGAATATGGCGAGGCGGTGGTCGAGATCCATGACGACGCCGTCAGCCCCGGCGACAAGGTGTTGATCGTAGACGACCTTCTGGCCACCGGCGGCACGGCGGAGGCGGGGATCAAGCTGATCGAGCGGCTGGGCGCGCAGGTGATCGCCTGCGCCTTTGTCATCGACCTGCCCGATCTGGGCGGGCGGGCGCGGCTGGAGGCGATGGGGGTGCCGGTGCACGCGATCTGTGCCTATCGGGGGCTGTAGCGGTGGGCGTTGCCCTACGATGTTTCGTTGAAGTTGTCGCGTTAACCCGGCGTTAAGCCTTGTTGGATAACGCTGAGTTATCCGCAGTGTATGTTGCGGCCTTCTGCGCTTGTCTTACCCAGTTGCTGCACGCTCCGACCCCAATCCGGGGCGTGCAGACCTTTCACGGTGCCTCAGGTTTTTTCCCCTCTGGTCCGCTGCGCGCGCCGATACCTGCGCGACCTTGCCTGCGCCCGCTTGTCTGGTCTGCGCTCCCCTGACCTCCGCCTTTACCTGCCCCCCTTGACTTGCATTGTCATCGCGGTCCCGGCCCGCTAGGGCTTGTCGCGTTGCGGGCGTGATGAAATTGGTAGACATACCAGACTTAAAATCTGTTGGGCCCTGTGCCCGTGCGGGTTCAAGTCCCGCCGCCCGCACCAGTATCCCCTTTGGGGCAAGGCCGCAGGAGACTCGGGCCTTCAGGGCCCCGGGCGCCCTGCCCCGTGATTGGTGACTGGCGCGCAGGCCAAGGGGAGCGCTCAGCCGTCGGGCGCAATCCGCCGCCCCGTCAACCACCAAGTCTCCATCGGGCCGATCCCCTTCACCTCGATCTCGCCGCGCCGCTCGAAGGCGAAATCATCGCCGAGGTCGGCCCGTGCGGCCGCTGTCAGCAGGATGCGCCCCGAGGCGCTTTGGCTCTCCATGCGGCTGGCGGTGTTCACCGTCTCGCCCCAGACATCATAGAACAGCTTGCGGTTGCCCAGCACGCCGGCCACGACAGGCCCCACATGCAGGCCGATCCGGATGGCAAGGCCCTCGGGCAGGGACAGCGACAGGGTCCGGGGCACATCGAGCATGTCGAGCGCCATGTTCGCCGCCCGGTGCGCGGGGTCGCCGCAGGGCTTGGGCATCCCGGCCGCCACCATGTAGGCGTCGCCGATGGTCTTGATCTTCTCCAGTTGATGCGTGTCGGCGAGATGGTCGAAGGCGGTGAACAGGCTGTTCAGGAGGTCGACCACCTTGCGCGGCTCGAGCCGAGCAGAGAGCGAGGTGAAGTTGGCGATGTCGGCAAAGATGATCGCGACGTTGGGCAGGCTGTCGGCAATGATCTTGTTGGGCTCGACCTTGAGGCGGCGGGCAATGTCGCGCGGCAGAAGGCTGTAGAGCAGGTCTTCCGAGCGGGCATATTCCGCCTCGAGCGAGCGTTCCGCCGTGTCGGCATGGGCGAACCCGACATAGGCGCCGAGCGCTACGAACCCCGTCACCGTCACGAAGGCGCTGATCTGCAGGAGGCGCAGAAGGGTGTCGTCGACCCGGATGAACGGCGCGGGATGGGGCAGCGCCAGTTCGGCAAATACCATGGCGCCGGCGCAGATCAGGGCCAACCCGACCAGAAACCAGACGCGGCGGGTGCCGAAACACACGACCGAGATCACCGGAATGCTGAAGAAGAAGAGGTGCAGGCCCGAATCGTGGCCCAGAAGCCAGACGAGGACGGCCTGAACGACAAGGGCGATTGCCGCCCCGTAAAGCTGCGCCGCCAGATCGCTTCGGGCCGCGATGATCGGCCAGAGCAGGAAGAGCGAAAACACCGACACCGCCGCCGCCGCAGGCCAGAGGCCCTGCGGATCGAACAGCAGATACATCGCCGCATAGGAGCTTCCCGAGACGGGGATGATCGCGGAGACGACATTGAGCGTGCGCCTTTGGCGCAACTCCGGGCCGCTGAGCCCCTCTGTCCCGTAGTTGATGAACCAGACCAGCCAATCGGGCACCCGCCAGCTTCCCAGATAGACCTGTGACGGCATGATCCGAACTCCCCAGCAACCGATGTCGGTTGCGGCAGGATAAGCGACGGACGCGCGGCGCATAGGGGTTTCTTGGGGGGGCGGGATGGGCGGGAGGGGTGGTGGTAGTGCGGGTTGGCGGGATGCGGGGGGGTGGCGAGAGGGGGGGGCAGACGCGGGGGGGTGGCGGGAGGGCCAGAGTATGCGCGGGCCAGGGAGTAAAGGACTTGGAAAGATCAGGGCGACGGACGAATTGGTCCGGGCCGTCAGCGGGCCGTCGCGACAGGGGGCAGGGCTTCAGGGGTGCGGGTCGTCATCGGGGCGGGGCGTCAGGGGCGGAGCGTCAAAGGTGCGGGCCGTCAGCAGGGCAGGACCGTCAGCGGCGACGGCCGTCAGGGGTGCAGGCCATCAGGGGGGCGGGGCGTCAGGGGGGAGCCATGCCGTCACCTCAATCTCGATCTTCACCTGCGGTCCGCCGAGGCCGGCGACGATCAGGCCGGTATGGGGCGGGCGGTGATCGCCGAAGAAGTCCTGCCGGGCCTTTGTGACGCGGTCCCAGTTTTCCCGGTCGACGATATAGACCATGATCTTGACGACGTTCTGCGGCCCTGCCCCCAGATGCGACAGGATGCGACCGATATTGCGGTAGATCTGCACCGCCTGCGCGCCCGCATCGTCGCCCCCTATCCAATTGCCGTCCTCGTCGCGGGCCACCTGCCCTGCGACATGGATGAAGCCCCCCGCGACCGAGGCCTGGTGATAGCCCGGCACCGGGAAGATGCCGGGGGGTGTGACAAGCCTGATGCCGGGGGTGTCGGCCATCGCCTAGACCTGTGCCTGTTGCCGGTGCGTGCCGCCCTTTTGCGATGTCGCGGTCACCGTGACGGAGGCGCCGGGCCCGGTGGAGCGGACCAGCCATTCCACCTTCTTCGTCACCGCCGACCATTGCTGGCCCCAGTTCGAATAGGCGTAGCGGCGTTCGTTGCGCCCTGCCAGATGGCCCAGATCGACCTCGGCCGGGTTCATCGCCAGCTCGGCTCCCTGAAGGTCAAGGCGCAGGCTGACCGGCTTTGCCACGCCGTTCTGGATCGCCACATCCGACAGGTTCGTCGGCAGGTAGCCGTGGTTCGACACCACCGCCGTCACCTTGTGCAGATCGCCGCCCATGGCCTCGACCGTCACCTCGTCGACGCGCACGCGGGGGGCGGCGGCGGCGTGGCGCAGGTTGAACATCACGTTGTTGTGGCAGATCTCCTGCAACAGCGCGCCGGGCGGGTTGCGGTAAGACCAGATATAGACCATGCCGCCGACCTCGACCGGGCCAAGCTGCGGATGATCGAAGGCTTCCCAGTCGCGGAAGCCGTGGGTGCCCATATGCTCCACCACCCAGCGGAACACCTTGCGCGTCGTCTCGGCGTCGCGGGGATAGAGGTTGTAGTACCCCTCCTTGGGCACGCCCGCGGTGCGTTCCAGATCCCAGAGTTCGGTAGAGAAGCAGATGATCCCCATCTCCTCGTAGACCCAGTCCTTCAGGCTGCCGTGGCGCGCCTTGGACTTGTCGGGGGTGAAATCCTCGTAGGTGGAGATCGTGGGATAGCCGGTCAGGCGTTCGCCCACGGCGCCCAGCGCCTTGTAGAGCGAGAGGTCACGCGGGCTCATGTCCGCGTCCATCTTCATCATCGAGGGGCGCAGGATGATGCCGCCATGGGTGTGATAGGCGCACATCCCCGCGATATTGGGGTGGTTCAGGATCACCTGCCCCATGCCGAATGCCTCAGGCTCGGAGAAGGGATAGGCGCCCGCGCCGTATTCCTGCGGCGACCAGTTGATCGGGAAGTTGCGGTTCATGTTGCCATCCTGCTGCGGATGGACCGGCACATGGACGCCGTCGTAGTTCTGCACGATCCCCTCAGGGTAGAGGCGGAAATACGTGCCCCCCTCCTCGCCCGGTTCGCGCTGGATCAGGATGCGCGGCTCTTCCGGGTCCTTCTTCCACTCGCCCTTCGGATCGGGCACGCGCATCTGCACGATATAGCCATCGCCGTTGATGTCCTGCGCCACCAGCCCGTCTAGCTGATCCTCGCCCGGCAGGCAGCGGCCGTTGCCGCACCAAGGGTGATAGGGTGCGGTCAGCGCGTATTCCGCGCCGTCGGGGTTGATGCGGGGGATGATGTAGAAGGTCTGCGTGTCGACAAGGCGGGTGACCTCGGCATCAGAGCCGTAGTTCGTGAGCAGATACCAGCAGGCGTAGAGCGCCGTCGCGGAGGTGGCGTGTTCCTCGGCATGGATCTGGGCGTCGATGTAGAAGCCGGGCTTTTCCAGCGCCGGGCCGGTTTCGGGGTTGGTGATGGTCAGGAACCACACCTCGCGGCCGCGGAAGGTTTTCGCGATGGAGGTGAGGGTGCAGAGCTTGGGGTAGGCCCCCGCCAGCGCCTTCAAGTGGGCGGTCATCTGGTCGTAGGTGTAGTAGGTGTCGAAGGCGATATCGACCTTTGGCATTTTGATCTCCTCGAGGCGGTTCGTTTTGCGGCTCCGCCTGTTCATTTTGCGGCTCCGCCCGTTCATTCTGCGGCTCTGCCGCAGGGGGGGTGGGGGGGCGTCACGAACGCCCGAAATGTTCCATGATGGCGGCGGCGTACTTGATGCCCTTGATGTATTTGTCGATGTGGATGTTCTCGTCGGGCGCATGTAGATTGCAGCCCGGATTGGCGAAGCCGGTCAGGACACAGGGGATCCAGACGTGCTTGAGGATCGCCCCCTCGGCGCTGACGCCGTTGACGATGGGCGGCTCGCCGTAAACCTCATGGGCGGCGGCGATGATGGCCTGGCTGATATCCTCGCGCGCGCTGATCTTGTAGGGATCTTCGGTGCGGGCCTCGCCCTTGACCTCGATGCGGTCGAAGCCCTGCGCCTTCAGGTGCTCGCGCAGTTTCACGATGGCCTTGGCGGGCGAGATGTTGGGGATCAGGCGGAAATCCATGCGCACCCGCGCCTCGGACGGCACGATGGTTTTTGTGCCCTTGCCGGTGTAGCCGCCGATGATGCCCTGAATATTCGCCGTCGGCTCGTAGGTGCGGGCCTTGAGCGCCTCAACGCCGTCGCGACCAAGCGCGAAGGCATCGACCCCCATCTCGGCCTTGAGCAGGTCGAAGTCGATCCGCGCGGCCTTGTCGGCCAGATATCCCATATCCTCGTCGTTCGGCTCGTAGATGCCCTCCGCCCAGTCGGGGATCAGGATGCGCTTGTTACGGTCCATGATGGTGGCGAGCGCATGGACCAGATCCCAGACCGGGTTGGGCACCAACGGCGCGTTGAGCGAATGCACATCGGTGCGCGGCCCGCGCGCGATCAACTCGACGAAGAGCACGGATTTGAGGCCGAGGGAGACGTCGGGCACTTCGACCCCGATCTCGAGGCTGCCATCGAGGCAGTGCATGCCGTCGGCCGCCAGCATCGCGGCGTTGGCCTTTGCCCACGGCCCTAGGTTGGGTGACCCGATCTCTTCCTCTCCTTCTATAAGAAGTTTGAGGCCCACGGGCACCTCGCCCCGCACCGCAAGGAAGGCCTTGGCGGCCTTGTTGAAGGCCAGCACGCCGGATTTGTTGTCGGTGGCGCCGCGTCCGTAGAGGATGCCGTCGACCACGGCACCGGACCATGGGCCGCCATGGGTCCACGCCTCGATCGGTTCAGGGGGCTGCACGTCGTAGTGGGAGTAGCACAGCAGCGTTTTGCGCGACTTCGAGGCGATTTCGCCATAGACGACCGGCGGGCCTTCTTCGAGTTCATGGAATTCCGCCGGAAGGCCATCGTCATGCATCATCCCGCGGATCAGCGCCGCGCAATCGCGCAGGCCGATATCCTGAGCCGAGACAGAGGGTTGCTGCACGAAGCGTTGCAGGTCGCGCACACATTCATCGGCATGGGCGTCGATCCAGTCGTAGATATCCTTCATTGCGCGTCCTCCTGCGACATTTCCCACGCGTTGAGCCGCTGGCCGCTCAGCGCCCTGTCCCGCGTCGTCGCGATCTTGACGAAAGCGGGGGCAAGGCGCGCGGGGTCGATCCATTGCGCCTTGAGTTCGGGGGTATAGTTCGCCTCAGACATCGGCGTGTGCATCGCTTTGCCGGGCGTGATGGTGCACGAGAGGATGCCATGCGCCTCGCCCTCCATGGCGAGGCATTTGGAGAAGCCTTCCAGCGCGTGTTTGGCGGCGCAATAGGCGGTTTCATCCACGAAACCCTTGATGCCCGATTGCGAGGACACGAAGATCAGCGCGCCACCGCCCTGGGCCTTCATGCCGGGCCAGACCGCCTGGCTGAGCTGGAAGGCGGCCTGGATGCCGACGTCGAGCGTGGCGCGGAAGGTGGCGAAGCTGACCTGTTCCAGCGGTTCGGGGCGCAGGATGGCGGCGTTGTGGATCAGCGTGTCGACGGGCGCGCCGATGCGCGCGATGGCAGCTTCCGTCGCACTGGCATTGGCCAGATCGACCTCGATCAGCGTGGCCGTGATCCCCAGCGCTTCCAGCCCTGCGCCGTCGCGGTCCATCAGGATCAACTCGGCCCCGGCCTCGGCAAAGACGCGGGCAAGGCCTGCGCCAAGGCCCTGCGCCGCACCGGTGATGACGACGCGCTGACCCGCGAGGGCGGGCATCAGACGGCCCGTCCCATGTCGAGGTCTTCCCATTTGCGGCTGGCGGTCGAGGCGATGACGGCATCAAGCACCATCTGGTTGCGCAGGCCGTCGACGAAGGTGGCGCCGCGCTGCAAGTCGCGCCCTTCGGTGATCGCGGCGCAGAATTCCTGCAGGGCGGCGAGAACCGAGACGTTCCAGATGCCCTTGTTCAGGCCCGGCAGGCTCGCGTTCGGGTCTGGCACGCTGATATCCGCAAAGCTTTGCCCCGCCTTGGCGAAGAACAGTTTCTCGTCGGAATTGCTCAGCGTTATGGTGCCTTTGGAGCCGAATATCTGCGTCTCGTTTCCCATGTTCGCGGCGGCGACACCGGACATGAAAACCTGCGCCAGCGCGCCCGAACCCATTTCGAGGGTGAAATAGGACAGGTCGTCGGCGGTGGCGGTCCAGGCCTCGCCGGTTGTCTTGTCCACCCGGTCGGGCACCACGGTCAGCGCCTGCCCAATGACGGAGGCAGGCTCGCCCAACCACCAGCGCAGCATGTCGACCTGATGGCTGCCATTGGCCCCCAACCGCCCGCCACCCATCGCCGCATCCGACCACCAGTCGCCCTTGGGACGGCTGGCCGGATCGGCCCATGACGCGCCGATGTTGGAGATGTTGACGTGCCGCACCTCGCCCAGCTCGCCGCCCTGGATCAACTCGGCAATCCGCGCGCGGGTCGGGTTGAAGCGCAGTTCGTGGTCGATCATGTGCAGACGGCCGGCGGCGCGCGCGGCGTCGAGCATGCCCCGCGCCTCGGTCGCATTCATCGCCGTGGGCTTTTCGCACAGCACATGCGCGCCACCCGCAAGCGCCGCCAGCGCCATGGGCGCATGCAGCACGGTGGGCGTGGCGATGCAGACCAGATCGAAGCCGCCGCCCGCCAGCATCGCCTGCCAATCGTCGGTGACATGGGCGATGTCGTAGGGGGCCGCCGCCGCGCGGGCACTGTCGAGCCGCCCGGAGGCCAGCGCCGTCACTTGCGCGCCCGCGATATGGGCGAAGGCGGGCAGATAGGCGTCGCGGGCGAAACTTGCCCCGATGATCGCGACATTGAGCATCAGATGTCCTTTCCGGTTATGGCACGGTCCGCGACCTCGGCGATGTCCACGCCGGTCTTGCGGTCGGAGGCGAGAATGCAGGCGTCCAGCATGTAGAGCGATTGCAGGTGGTCGCGCCCGGTGCATTCGGGCGGCGCGCCCCGGCAGGTGGCGACGAACATCCGCAGGAGGGCGGCGGCATCGGTGATCCACGGCTCGTGCGGGGGAAGGTCGATGCGCGTGGGTTCCTTCTGCATCCGGGGCGCATAGGCCAGATCGCCGAACATCTGGCGCTGCACCACGATCCCGGCGGAGCAATCGGTGCGCCAGTCGAAATGCATCGGCTCGTGCCCGGCCTGCCAAGTGCCCTGGTAGTTGACCGTGATCCCGCCGGTGAACTCGATCAGGGCGGACACGTTGGTGTCGCCTGCATACATCGTCCAGTCGGGGTTGAAGGTGTGGGCCTGAAGGCGGATCGGCTCGGCCTCGTAGACGAAGCGCATCAGGTCGAAATGGTGGATCGACTGCTCCCACAGCATCGGGTGGACCATGGTGAGGGGGTATTTGTTGAGCCAGTCCTGCGTGCCGTCGCGCCAGCGTTCGTAGGTGAAGCGACCGAAGCCGGGGTGGCCCACGATGCCGGACTGCAGGAGGCGCTTCATCTCCTGCGTCACGGCGAGGTAGCGGAAGTTGAGGCCGACGATCAGATGGACGCCCGCCGCCTCGGCCATGTCGACATAGCGGGCCGCCAGCACGACGTCATCGGCCAGCGGCTTTTCGGCGAGGATCGCAAGGCCCGCCTTGCAGCAGGCGGCGATCTGTTGCTCGCGGCCACCGGGCGGGGTCGCCAGCAGGGCGGCGTCTGCGGCGGTGCCAATGATTTCGTCGAGGGTGGCGGCGATGGGCATGCCCGGATGCGCCTCGGCCGCCTTGGCGCGGGCGGCGGGATCGGGGTCGCACATGGCGACGATCGCGACATCGGGATTGTCGGCGATGACGCGCTGCCACGTTCGGGACCGCGCACCAAGGCCGACAAGAATGATGCGGAGCGGCGTCATGCGGCGGCTGCCGGGGCAATGAGCAGGTCGAGCAGCCGGGGGATCGGCGTCCAGTCGGTCGGCATTGCCGACGGGTAAGCGGTGGCCATGGGCGGCCGCAGGGCGGCGTGCGGCGGCGATGCGATGCGCAGCGTGGTGCCGGGGAGACGCTCGGCAATGGCGCGGGCAAGGTCAAGCTCGCGCATGGCGGGCGGTTGGCCGGCATGGATCATGGGGGGCGTGGTTGCGTCAAAGCCCACGGCAAGTGCCGCGATGCCCTGCGCCAGATCGGGAAGCCATGCCCATTCGCGCAGCGCGTCGGGCGTGGCGACCGTGATGATGCCGGTTGCCCGCGCCTCGGCCAGCATGCGGTTGATCAGGCACAGGATGCGCCGCGTATCGCGCACCACCTCGTGCGGGCCGACGATGCCGCCAAGCCGCAGGCTGAGCGTGGCGAAGCCCGGTTGGGCGGCGGTGGTAGTCAGCATCTCGCCCATGCGCTTGGCGACGCAGTAGGCGCAATCGGCGGTGGGGATCGTCGCCTCGGTGAAGGTGCCGTTGTGCGCGGGCGCGTCGTCGGCGGCAAAGACGCCCATGGAACTGAGGAACAGGAACCTTGGCGTACCCGATTGCTGCGCCCAGTCCAGCGTGGCCAGATGCATGTCCATGTTGCGCTTGATATGCGCGGTGCGGCTGATGCCCAGCGCCTCGGGCGAGGCGGTGACGGCGGCGCCGTGGATGACGGCGGCGGGAGCGCTGAGGCTAAGCGTGGCGAGCGTGTCGGAGACCTCGCCTTCGATCAGCCAGACGCCCGAGAGGCGCGCGCGCGTGGGCGCGTCGAAGTGGCGATCAAGCGCCAGAACGGCGTGGCCCGCTTGCGTCAGCGCCACGCAGACCTCGGAGCAGACGAAGCCGCCTGCCCCGGTGACGACGACGGGGCTGCCAGTCATGGTGCGTCCTGCGGACCGGCAAGGACCACGGCGCGGGCGACTGCCTCGGCATGGGCGTCGCCCAAGGGCACGAAGGGCGGGCGCACGCGGGCGAGGCCGGGGGCCTCCCATTGCGCCGCAACGGCGGCCTTGATCGCGGGGATCAGGGGCACGCCTTCGAAGATCTTGCGCACGGCGCTGACCTGTTCGTGCTGGGCAGTCGTGTCGCCGCCCAGACCGTCGATCAGCGCGCGGATGCCGCGCGGATTGACGTTGGAACTGGCGCTGATGCAGCCCGCGCCACCGGCTGCCACGTTCTGCGGGATCAGCGATTCAGAGGCGGAATAGGTGTCGATCTGCGGGAATTCGCGGATCACGGCGGCGGTGTTGTTCCAGTCGCCGGAACTGTCCTTGAGGCCCGCGACACGCTCGCCATAGGCCGCCAGCAACCGCTCGATCAGGGGCAGCGTGATCGGCACGCCCGACATCTGCGGTATGTGGTAGAGGTAGAGGCGCAGGTCCGGCACCGCGTCCATCACCTGCGCATAGGCGGCGAAAACGCCCGCCTCGGGGACGCCCTTGTAATAGAACGGCGGCAGCATCAGGGCACCGCGACAGCCGAGATCCGTGGCATGGCGCGACAGGGCGATGGTGTCGGGCGCGGCGGAGCAGCCGGTGCCGGGGATGAGTTTGGCGGCAGGAATACCGGCGTCGATCAGCGCTTCGAGTGCTGTCATGCGCTCGGGCAGAGACAGGGAATTCGCCTCGCTGGTGGTGCCGAAGGGGGCGAGGCCGTGGGCGCCGGCGGCCAGAAGGCGCTGCGCATGGGCCACGAAGGCGGGCACGTCGATGGAGAGGTCGGCGTTGAAGGGCGTGATGGCGGGCACGAAAAG
>JBBQHZ010000073.1:0-18537 GCA_038324445.1 Rhodobacterales bacterium
AGCCGCACCGCGTCCTTTTCGGTGGTGACCACCTGCGCGCCCGCCATCGACGCCTCACGCAGAAGGCGTGTCATCAGCGCATCGCTCAGCGGCTGATGGTCGGCAAGGGCATGTTCCGCCAGCACTGTGGCGCCCAACCCGCGCAGGGTCTGGAAGAACTTCTCGGGGTGGCCAATCCCCGCGAAGGCCAGCACCTTCATCGCATGCAGCGGCAGGCCGGTCGGCAACGGCACCAAGTCGCCCGTAAGATGCGGCACCGTCACCTTGCCACCCCATGCGGACGCGAAGCGTGCCTGCGTGGCGTCCGGTCCGATGCTCAGCACCATGTCCGCGCGCGCGAGGCCGGTTTCCACCGGCTCGCGCAGGGGCCCTGCCGGGATGACACAGCCGTTGCCGAAGCCCCGCCACGCGTCCACCACCACAACCGACAGGTCATGAAACAGGCCGGGGTTCTGGAACCCGTCGTCCAGAATGATCACTTCCGCTCCGCCAGCTACCGCCGCGCGCGCGCCTTCTGCGCGGTCCTGCGCGACCCATGTGGGCAGGAACGCCGCCAGCAGCAGCGCCTCGTCCCCGACATCGGAGGCGGTATGCGCGCCTTCCGACACCAGCAGCGGGCCCGTCACCTTTCCACTATAGCCGCGTGTCACGGCATGGGCTGTCACGCCCCGGTCGCGCAGACGTTCGGCAAGGGCGATCACCGTCGGCGTCTTGCCGGTGCCGCCTGCGTTGATGTTGCCGACACAGATCACCGGCACGCCGACCTTGGCCCGGCTTCCATGCGCCAGACGCCGCGCCGTGCCCGCCGCGTAAAGCGCCCCCAACGGTCGCAGCAGCGCCGATGCCAATCCCGGCGGCTTGTGCCAGAACACCGGCGCACGCATCATGCCGTCCCGGCATCGTCGAGCGTGTCGAGCACCAGCGCCAAAGCACGCTCGGTCACGTCGGCCCCGTCCGAAATAACCTCCCACGCACCAGACGCCATCAGGGCAGCTTGCTCCGGGCTGGACAATTGCGTGATCTGCGCCGCCAGTTTCTCGGGTGAGGAGACTTGTCGCGCGGCATTGGCCTCGGCAAGGCGGCGGTAGATGTCACTGAAGTTCGCCACATAAGGACCGTGCAGAATGGCGGAACCGAGGGCGGCAGGCTCGAACGGGTTATGTCCGCCCACAGCGACCAGCGATCCGCCAACAAAACTGACCGGGGCCAGACGATACCACAGGCCCAACTCGCCCATCGTGTCGGCAAGGTAAACGGTTGCCTCCTCGTCCGGTTCCTCACCCGCCGCGCGGCGGGTAAATCGCCAGCCGTCGGCTTGCAGCATCGCCGCGATCTCGTCACCGCGATCGGGGTGGCGCGGCACCAGCAACAGCAGCAACCTGGGCGAGGACCGTCGCGCGAGGCGATGGGCCTGCAGCACCAGCTTCTCCTCTCCCGCATGGGTCGACGCTGCCAGCCAGACGGGTCGCCCGGCCAATCCGGCAGCAAGCGTGGCGCGCTCTGCCTCGTTGCAGGGAAGGGCGGGGGCGCCTTCCTTGAGGCTGCCCATGACCATCATCCGATCGGCCGGCATGCCAAGCCCGAGTAGATACCCCACCGTCGTCGTGTCCTGCACCAGCGCAAATCGAAAGCGTCCCAGCAAGCTGCGCGCCACGCCGCGCGCGAAGCGCCATTTGTCGTGGCTGGCCTTCGACATCCGCGCGTTCAGCAGCAACATCGGGATGCCCCGGTTCGCGGTTTCCACGACTAGTGTCGGCCAAATCTCGCTTTCGGTCCAGATCGCGACATCGGGGCGCCAGTGGTCGAGGAATGCGGTGACGAAGGGTTTCGCATCCAGCGGCGCGAAGTGGTGGATGGCGCGGTCCGGCAGGCGGTCGGCCATCATGTCGGCCGAGGTGACGGTGCCCGTGGTGATCAAAACGTGCAGGTCCGACCGCTCGTCCAGCAGGCGGCGGATCAGTTCCAGCACGGCCAGCGACTCGCCAACAGACGCAGCATGGAACCACAGCAGCGGGCCATCGGGGCGGGACAGGCTGGCGATGCCGCGCCGTTCGTTCAGGCGAGTCGGATCCTCCTTGCCGGCGTCGACCCGTTCGCGCAGCTTGCGCTCCGCAAAGGCGCGTGCGCCACGCCCGGACCAGGCAAGATATAGGCCAAGCAGCGGGGACCACGCCATGGGCTGGTGTCAGCTGCCGAGTTCTTCGGTGGGCGAGGCTTCCATGCCCTCGTCGCGCAGCCGGTGGATATGGGCAATGAAATAGCGCATCTGCGCATTGTCCACGGTGCGATGCGCCTCGGCCTTCCACGCGCTGAGCGCGGACTGATAGTCGGAGAACATGCCGACGATGTGAATATCGTCGGGGTTCACGAACTCGGTCTTCTGCGGGTCGATCAATTCGCCGCCAAAGACAAGGTGCAGGCGTTGGGCCATGGAATTTCTCCAGTCGGTGGAATTTGGCGCACCCTTACGGCGTGGGGAAGGGGCGTCAAGGCTGGCCCGGTGTTTCCGGGGCGTCACTGGAACGTGAGCGTCAGGTTTCCCTGCCTGACGGGCTTCGGTGGCATGGCGCATAGTCGCCTTATCGCAACAAAATGGAGTTCACCGATGACCCGCCGCCTGACCATCTTGATCGCCCGTCTTTGTGCCGCAACCTCCGTTATTGCCGACATCGAGCGGCGCAAGCCCGGTTCGGTCGGCGTTAAAAATTCAGGTCGTTCCGGATTGATGGCTGGCGGCGCAGGCTTCGGCCACGTCACCAGCGTTTCCGGAATGGACCTTGGTTCCGGTCGGTAGTTCCGACCGGTCAAGCGGGGCGGTCCCTGCGTCTCTCTCTCTCTCCCTCGATCTCCGCACGGGGCCGCTCCGCCAAAGACCACATTCAACCATCAAGACCTTTTTCCTTCCACTTTCCTTCCGCCCATTTTCTCTCCCTCTCCTCTGCCCCCGTCGCGTCCTCCCCGCGGCGGGGGTTTTTCATTGCGATCTGGCCGGGAGTAAGGGCAACCCTACCACCACAGGGTGGCGGGGTCGGGTTTCCCACCATCGCGCGCCGTGGTGGCAGCGCCTAGATTGAGGACAACAAGACGAACAAACATTCCCTGGAGGACACCACGATGACCCGCACCCTGACCGCCTTGATCGCAGCCCTCGCCGTCACCGCAACGTTCGCCATCGACACCGGCGCGGTTCACGCGACAACGCTGGCCACGGCAGACTCGTTCCTCTCGTCGGGTCACACCACCGGATCGAACGCCACCCGCGGTATTGCCGGCGGCGACCTCGGGTCGGGCCGGTAAGCCCGAACGATACCACCGACAAGACAACGCCATTTTCAGCACCCAGATATTACTTCAGTCCTTTTCACGCCGCCTTTTTCAATCCCTCTGCCCCCGTCGCGTCCCCCCGCGGCGGGGGTTTTTCATCGAAGGACCGGCGAGGAGTAAGGGCAACCCTACCACCAGGGGGCGGCAGGGTCAGGTTTCCTGCCATCGCGTGGCGGGGTGGCAAGGCCTAGATTGAGGACAACAAGACAGCAACGCACTCTGGAGGATACTACGATGACCCGCACCTTGACCGCCCTGATCGCAGCCCTTGTTGTCACCGCAACGCTCGCCGTCGACACCGCCCCGGTTCAAGCGACATCGCTGGAAAGGGCCGACTCGTTCCTCTCGTCGGGCCATACCACCGGATCGAACGCAACTCGCGGCACAACGCGCGGAATTTCCAGCGGCGACCTCGGGTCGGGCCGGTAAGCCCGAACGATCCTACCGACAAGACAACGCCATTTTTAAGAACCAAGCCCTTTCCTGATACCTTTTCCCTCTCCGCCTTTTTCACACGCTCTGCCCCCGTCGCGTTTCCCCCCGCGGCGGGGGTTTTTCATGGTGGGCCTCGCAGAGTGGCTGGCGGGAGGTAAGGGCACCCTTACTCGCGAAACTTTGCGGGTTCTGCCAATTTGATCAGGCGAGCACGGAGCACGACACGACATTCAGGCCCCCACCATTTCCAAGAGAATCGATAGCTGCCATGTCCCTTCGCAAACCCCTTTCAGCCCTGGCCATCGCCCTGACCGTGGCCGTGCTTGCACCCCTAGGCCATGGTGCCCATGCCCATACCAATGTGCCCGCGGATGAAGAGGACTTTTCCTCCATCCGGATCATGTCGACGGGGCCGATGAATATTGTGGTGTTCCGGGTTTCGGGACGCTGACGATCGGGGACCTAGCCCCGCATCTCCACCAAGGCGCGATGCAAAAGCGGCGCGCCCGCCAGCACGCCATCGACCTGCGCTGTCGGTCCGTTGAACCGCAGCGCAGCGCCGCGCCCGTCGGTGGCATTGCCGCCCGCCTCGGTGACGATCAGGGTGCCCGCCGCGATGTCCCATTCCCAGGTCGGTCGAAACGTCATCATGGCGTCGAAACGTCCCTCTCCCACCAATGACATGCGATAGGCCAGGGAGGGGCGATATGCCCGCTCGAAGCTTGGGATGCCCTTGGGCCAATGATCGGGCATGAGATTGCCCTTGGTCGTCAGCACGGTGGCAGCTTCGGGCCTGATCGCGCCCGAAACCTTCACAGACACGCCATTCAGGGTGGCCCCGGCGCCTTTCGACGCGGCGTAGAGCTTGTCTCGCATCGGCAGGAACACCACGGCTGCGATGATCTCTCCGCCGCGGGCCACGGCCAGCGAATGGGCGAAATTTGTGCCGCCCTCGATGAACGCGCGGGTGCCGTCGATGGGGTCGCAGATGAACACGTGTTCGGCGCCAAGGCGCGCGCTGCCGTCCTCGGTTTCCTCGCTGAGCCAGCCGTAATCAGGCCGGGCCTGCAGCAGCACCCGGTGCAGCATCGCATCGATGGCAAGGTCCGCCTCGGTCACCGGCCCCTCGGGGCCCTTGTCGAAGATGGCCGGGTCCTGCCCGAAGTAGCGCCCGGCGATCTCGCCTGCCTGAGCAGCGGCGTGGAGCAGAAGCGCAAGGTCGTCTTCAGGCGCCGGCAATCGTCAGGCCCTCGACCAGAAGCGAGGGCACAACCCGGCTGAGATGCGGGCGGGCATCGTTGGACGGGACCAGTGATCGCAGCATGTCGCGCAGGTTACCCGCGACGGTGCACTCGTTGACCGGATATGTGATCTGCCCATTCTCGACCCAGAAACCGGATGCGCCCCGCGAATAATCGCCGGTGTTGGCGTTGATCGACGAGCCGATCATCGAGGTGATCAGCAGGCCTGTCCCCATCTCGCGCAACAGCGCGTCGCGGTCCAACTCGCCCGCCGTCAGCCGCACGTTCCCGTTCGAGGGCTGGGGCGGCGCGCCGGTGCCGCGTGCGGCGGACGCGGTCGAGGGCATGCCCAACTTGCGGCCCGTGGCAAGGTCCAGCGTCCAGCCGGTCAGCATGCCGTCGCGGACGATCAGGCGATCTTGCGTAGCAAGGCCTTCCGCATCGAAGGGCTTGCTGCCTGAGGTGCGGGGGCGATGCGGTTCTTCGATCAGCGACAGGCCCTTGGGCAGAACCATCTGCCCCAGCAGATCGCGCGCCCAGGACGCGCCGCGCGCGATGGCCGTGCCGTTGGTGGCAGACAGGAGATGCCCGATGAGGCTGGAGGATATGCGCTCGTCGAAAATCACCGGATATCTGCCGGTTGGCGGCTTGCGCGATCCCGCCCGTTCGACCGTGCGTTCAGCGGAAATGCGTCCAATCTCGGCAGGGGACATCAGATCGGCCAGATGGTTGCGGCTGTCGCCGAAATAATCACGCTCCATCCCGGTGCCTTCACCGGTGATCGCCACACAGTGCACGCCGTAGTCCGATCGCGCGTAGCCGCCGGACAAGCCGTTCGACGCGGCTAGATGGATGCGGCGGCGGGTATAACCCGCGCCCGCGTTCGAGACTTGGGAAATGCCAGCGACGGCCAGGGCCGCGGCTTCGGCCTCCAGCGCCATCCGCTCCAGCGCTGCCGGGTCCGGATCGCCGCCGGGGTCGTTCATGTCCAGCGCGCCGCCATCGCGCAGCGTGCCAAGCTGCGCCGGGTCGGCCAGACCGGCAAAGGGATCCTCGGGCGCCAACCGCGCCATGGCAACGGCGCGCTCGGCCATTTCCACCAGCGTCGCGGCCCCGGTGTCGGAGGCCGACACGCAGGCCTGCCTGCGCCCGACAAATACGCGCAACCCCAACTCGATCTCTTCCGAGCGTTCCGCCTGTTCCAGCGTGCCGTTGAGGACACCGATCGACAAAGAGGTGCCATCGACAGCCAGCGCATCGGCGGCATCGGCCCCGGCGCGTCGGGCGGCGTCCAGCAGGGCCTGGACAAGGGGGGCAAGGGCGGTGTCGGTCATGGGGTTTCCTTGGAACGTCTGTCCTGACGGACCTAGGGCCGGGTTCGGGCGCTTGCAAGCGTCCAGTCTGCAACAAGAATGGCCCGGACACGGTCTGTCCGGGCCATCAAACCGTGGTGACTCGGCCTAGAAGGGCAGCGGGATACCGTTGGCGGTAACGGTGCCATCGGGCGCGAATTCCACCGATGTCTCCAACGTGTCGGGTCCGGCACCGGGGCGGGCAAAGGCCGCGATGGCCCCACGCACGAAGGCACCTTGCTGCGCCGGCACCATGCCGCCTGCAATCAGCGTGTCCAGAAGCCCGTTGCCGCCCGACAGTTGCAGGTTGGCGCTACCGACCGGCATCGGCACAACCTGCCCCGGTGCGAAGGTCAGGTCAGCGGTTCCGCTCAGCGATGCGCCACCGGCGGACAGGCGGAGTTCGGAAACGCTGACGCCGCGCAATTCGCCGGGGGGGGTGGCAAGGGCCTCTGGATCGAGCCCCATGAGGTTCACAAACAGTTGAACCTGTCCCGTGGCGTCCAATACAACCGTCGCCGGATCACGCGGGATCGACTGACCCGGGTCGATCATGCTCCAGAGGGAATCACCAACCGTCAGTTCCTCGACTGCCAATCTTATCGCGACATCCTGCGGTGCAGGGCCTGCCGCCAGCGGGATCTGGAACGACAATTCACTGGAAGCCACCGCCAATTCGACCGGGACCGGCAATTCCGATCCGGTCACGCGCGTCTGCATGCCTTGGGCCATGATGTCATAACCGATCGCGTCCTCCGAGAAGTTGACGCCCAGGCTGCCGCCTTCGTTGCCGTAAAGGACGGCAAAGGCCTGACCCGGTTCGTCGAAAGAGAATTCAAGGTCGAGGGGGCCATAGGTAAAATCTCCGTCGATCTCGAAGCCGGGCGGGATCGTTCCGTTGACCTGGTTCAACGTGCCCAGCGACAGGACTGACCCGCTGCTGGTACTTTGCATCGTGCCCACCATGAGGCCCATCTTCAGACGTCCGGGAGCATTTGCTGGCGGGGTGACCTCCAACGACATGGACAGGCCGCCGATGCTTGCCTCGGAGGAAAAGCGCATGGTCTCCAGATCGGTGCCGAACACGCGGTAGGTGGTGGCCAGATCGGTCATCTCCATCGACAGGTCGATCGTCGGGGGCACGTCACCGCCGCCCCAGATCTCACCTTCGGTAAACGTAAGCCGGTCAGCGGTATAGACATAGGCCCTTGCCCCCGGATCACCCGAGACAACCGCGTTCAGACCCTCGTGGCGCATCAGGATCTCGATGTTGCCGGGCGGATCGCCGGGTTCGATTTCGAAGGTGAAGGTCATGGTATAGAGTTCCGAGAACGTGGCGGTAACGGTCCCGTCTGGATTCTCGGTCAGCAAGACCTCTTCCATGACCCCTCGGGCGCTGAACTCTTCCTGCTGGGTCAGGGTTGTGAAGTTGCGCAGCGCCAGGCCGTTTTCGGTTGGCGTCACATCGGCGCTGATCGTCTGCCCGGTCAGCCCGGCTTGCGCCTGCCACTCGGCCCAAAGGTCGGCGGCAGTCGCTTCTGCAAAGGCCGGGCTGGCCGCCGCAAGGGCCAGAGCGGATATCGTGTAGGAAATGCGTTTCATCGGAGAGTTGGCTCCATCAAGCACAAAGGAATTTACTGATGTTCGGGGGGGCGGCGTGCCACGTCAAGTATCCATCGCTCTAAAGTGGCTGGTCCCCGCCGATCCGGAACGCTAGGTCTTATCAAGTCAGCATTAATTACGAGAGGGAGGGCAAAAGCCATGACCCATGTACTGGCCGGCAAGGTCGTCGCCATCACAGGCGCAAGCCGTGGCATCGGGGCGGCAACCGCGCGCGAGTTTGCGGCATTGGGCGCCAGGGTTGTCCTGTTGGCGCGGGGCCGCGATGCGATTGTGGAATTGGCGGGGGAGATCGGCACGGCAGCACTGGCCGTCCCCTGTGACGTGACGCGGTATTGGGAGGTCGAGGCGGCGTTCAATGCCGCCGTCGCCGAATTCGGCGCGCTGGATGTCGTCATCAACAACGCCGGCGTGATCGAGCCGGTTGCGCGGATCGAGCATACCGACCCCGCCGAATGGGGGCAGGTCATCGACATAAACCTGAAGGGCACGTTCAACGGCATCCGTGCGGCCCTTCCGCATATGACGGGGCGGGGCGGCACGATCATCGGCATCTCGTCGGGGGCGGCGTCCAATCCGCTGGAGGGATGGTCGCATTACTGCGCCTCGAAGGCGGCGGCGCTGATGTTGACGAAATGCCTGCACGCGGAAATGGGCCATGTCGGCATCCGGGCGCTGGGTCTCAGCCCCGGCACCGTGGCAACGCAGATGCAGGTGGAGATCAAGGCCTCGGGCGTGAATCCGGTCAGCCAGCTTGACTGGTCCGTGCATATCCCCCCGGAATGGCCTGCCAAGGCGCTGGCCTGGATGTGCACCGAGGCGGCGGATGCCTATCTGGGCGGCGACATCTCTTTGCGCGACGCGGAGATCCGCGCGAAGGTCGGCCTCGCGTGATCGAGACGCGGATCGAGGACGGCCTCCGGATCGTCACCATCAAGCGCCCCGACAAGGCCAATTCCCTGACCGCCACGATGCTGGGGGAGTTGGCCGAGATATTCGAGTCCGCGCAAGATGCCCGCGCGCTGATCCTGACCGGGACGGGGGACAAGGTGTTCTCTGCCGGTGCCGATCTGGACGAGGCGCGCGCTGGCCTTGCCACCTCGCCGATATGGGAACGCTGCTCGGGCGCGCTGGCGGTGTTGCCCTGTTTGACCATCGCGGCATTGAACGGCACTTTGGCGGGCGGCGCGTTCGGCATGGCGCTGGCCTGCGATCTGCGTCTGTCGGTGCCCTCCGCTCGGTTCTTCTACCCGGTGGCCAGGCTCGGCTTTCTGCCGCAGCCTTCCGATCCCGGCAGACTTGTCGCGTTGATTGGCCCCGCCCGGACCAAACTGCTGTTGCTGGCGGCCGAGAAACTCTCGGCGGACGAGGCGCTGGCCTGCGGCCTTGTCGACCGTCTCTGCCCGCCCGAAACGCTCCTGCAGACCGCCCGCGCCCTTTGCACCGCCGCGCTTGAAGGGGATCAACCGACGCTGCAGGCCATCAAGGCGATGGTTCCAGGTCGCTGACCCGACCGACCCCTTCATCTTTTCAAAAATACTCCGGGGAGTCCGAAGGACGGGGCAGCGCCCCAAACTGCGCTGGCACCGCGCGGGACACTTGCTACAACCGATGGCATCACACAAAGGAGGCGGCCGATGCCCCCACCCCAACCCCGTGCCTGGCAACGCATGTTGTCGGGACGCAGGCTCGACCTGCTGGACCCGACGCCGATGGATATCGAGATCGAAGATATCGCCCATGGCCTCGCTTTCGTGGCGCGCTGGAACGGCCAGACCAAGGGTGACTATGCCTATTCGGTGGCGGAGCATTCCATTCTGGTGGCCGATATTCACGCCCGTCTGGTGCCGGAAGCCCCGGTGAAATGGCGGCTTGCGGCCCTGTTGCACGATGCACCGGAATACGTCATCGGCGACATGATCTCTCCGGTCAAAGCCGCCGTCGGCCCCGGCTACAGCGCGCTGGACGAGCGTTTGGCGGCGGCGATTCACCTGCGCTTTGGCCTTCCCGCGATCTTGCCCAAACCCGTAAAGGCCGCGATCAAACGCGCCGACAAGATTTCGGCCTGGCTGGAGGCCACCCAACTCGCCGGTTTCGCCATGGCGGAGGCGGATCGCTTTTTCGGCCGTCCCGATCCCGATATGGTCGATGGCCTGCACCTGCACTTGCGCTCCCCGGCCGAGGTGCGCGCCGATTTCACCGCGCGCCACGCGGGGCTGATGGCGGCGTTGTGATCAACGTCCGTCCCACCCACGCGCTTGACGCAGGTCAGATGGCCGGGTTGCTGTCCGGTATCATCGCTGTCGGCGGCACGACGGCCCTGACCGGACAGATCAGCCGCGGAGACATGCTGGCATGGATGAGCGACAGCGAGGGCGCGTCCGCTTGGCACGTCGCCGAAGGCGCGGACGGCGATATCCTCGGCTTTCAATGGATCGCCCCGCATTCTCACCTGCCGCCCGAGGCCTGCGATATCGCCACCTTCGTGCGCCCCGGCCAGCAGGGCGTTGGCATTGGTTCCCGCCTGTTCGAGGCCACGCGCGCTGCCGCAACACGCCTCGGCTACCGCTGGATCAACGCCAATATCCGCGCCGACAACACCTTTGGCGTAGCCTATTACCAATCCCGCGGGTTCGAGGATTATGGCCGGATCACCGCCCACCGCATGGCCGATGGAACGATGGTCGACAAGATCCTCAAACGCTTCGATCTGTGACAACCCAGCTTACAACCAGCCGGACTGACGCAAGAGGCGCCTTTGCTCCTGCGCGTCACGTTCCTTCTGGGCGCGGGTGCGGTGGTCGTGGTCGACCCAATGCTGCGGTGCGTTCCACCGATGCTCCGTAAGGGTTGCGATGTTGAGGGCTTTTGCGAGAATGCTGAACATGGTGATCTCCTTTCGATCCGATGTCCCCAAGATACCCTCTTGCGCGGTGCATCACGACTCTGCAATCTTGCCAATATGTCAGTTGAGGTGACAGATGGATTGGCGTGACATCCCCTCCCTCTCGGCGCTCCGCGCGTTCGAGGCCGCGGCGCGGCTTGGCTCGCTGTCAGAGGCTGCGCGCGCGCTCAACGTGACCCATGCTGCCATCGCCGCCCATGTCCGCGCGCTGGAGACCGAGTTCGGCCAGCCGCTGCTGCGTCGCGCCGGTCGCGGCATGGGAACAACGCAGGCCGGCGCAGAGCTGGCCCGCGATCTGGGCAACGGGTTCGCCGAAATCGCCGCTGGCGTCCGCGCCCTGAAACTCGGGCGCGAGGATCGGCCGGTGACCCTGACCACAACGCCCAGTTTCGCGGAAAGCTGGCTGATGCCGCGGTTGGCCGGGTTCTGGCGCGCGCATCCAGACATCCCCTTGTCGGTCCAGACCGATCAGGACGTGGTCGACTTGCGACGCGAGGGGATTGACCTTGCGATCCGTCATGGCCGGGGTCCCTGGCCGGGGCTGGAGGGGGACGTGCTGACCCAAGCCACCATGGTCGTCGTCGCGCAGCCGGGCCTCTTTGCGACGCCTGACGACCCCTCCGCGCCCGAGGCGTGGGCTCACCTGCACGATCTGCCATGGCTGCTGGATATGTCGCATAGCGAGTTCAACAAGCGGCTTCTGAACCTCGGGCTGGACCCCGACACCCTTCGCGCGACCAAGTTGATGTCGAATGCGCTGATTCTGCCCGCCTGCCGCGCCGGGGGCGGTGTGTCGGCGCAACCGCTGGCCTTGGTGGAGCAGGATGTGGCCGACGGTCGGCTGGAAATTCTGGCGCGCGAGGTTGGCGGCGACACCGCCTATCACCTGCTTCACCTGCCCGGCCCGCTCAGTCGGCGGGCGCAGGTATTCGTGACGTGGCTGAGGCGCGATCTGGCGGCACGGCAGGTCTAGGCGGCGCAGGCTGCCCCGGAACCGAGCGCGCCATTGGCCGAACGCGCCGCATCGGGGCTGCGCCATCCGGCGAAGGCGCCGTTGCGAAAGACCAATGTTAGGCCGTCGTCCCAGCGCGCGGCCGTTATCCCCTCCGCGCCACAGTCGGTGGCGGAAAGGACCGCAACAGGTCGCCCGCCCTGCAAGCGCGAAACGGTGTCGATCACCCCCGCCCCGTCACGCCCGAAATCGATGCGCCGTCCGGTTCCGACAGCGTCGATCCCGCCAGCGTCGAAGAGCATTGGCACAATTGGTCCCGAAGAGATGGGCGATCCCGATGAAACGGGTACTTGCGGCGCCGCGCCAACGCATCCTGCCAGCGCCAGCACAACCATCGGCAACGTCCGAACCATCCTAGCGCGGGCTGCGCTTGGCAAGGATGCGTTGCAGCGTGCGCCGATGCATGTTCAACCGCCGCGCGGTTTCGGAAACATTGCGGTCGCAGAGTTCATAGACGCGCTGAATATGTTCCCACCGGACCCGGTCGGCGGACATCGGGTTGTCCGGCGGCGGCGGCATTTCCTCGGATTCTGCCAGCAGGGCCGAGGTGATGTCGTTGGCATCCGCGGGTTTGGACAGGTAATCCGTCGCCCCCATCTTCACGGCGGCGACGGCCGTCGCGATTGCGCCATAGCCGGTCAGCACCACGATGCGGGCATCCGGGCGGCGTTCGCGCAGCACCTCGACCACGTCGAGGCCGTTGCCATCCTCCAGCCGCAGGTCGATGACGGCGTAGGCCGGTGGACGGGCGGTGGCGATGGCTGTCCCGGCCGCAACCGAGCCTGCCGCTTCGACCACGAAACCGCGCTTTTCCATCGCGCGTTCCAGTCGGCGCAGAAACGCCTCGTCATCGTCGACCAGCAGCAAAGTCTTGTCGGGCCCGATTTCTCGAAGGCTGCGGTCATTGCCCGCCATCTGGTCGTCTCCTCGGTTCCATCTCGTGTAAGTATAGGAAACAGTTGGATATGGTCAAACGATCGCAGGGCGAAACACGGGCTTTCCCAAAAGAAAGGGCGCCACAAGGGGCGCCCTTAGTCCGAATTCGGCGAATAAGGCTCAGACGGCCTCGTCAATCCACTTTTGCAGGGCGGCCTTTGGGGCAGCGCCGACCTTGTTGGACACGACTTCCCCACCGCTGAACATGAACAGCGCGGGGATGCCGCGCACGCCCAGCTGCATCGGTGCATTGGGGTTCTCGTCGACATTGACCTTCACGATCTTCACGCGGCCTGCATATTCGGCCGACAGCTCTTCAAGGGCCGGGCCGATCTGCTTGCAGGGGCCGCACCATTCGGCCCAGAAATCGACAACGACGGGGATGTCGGACTGTCGGACTTCGGCATCGAAGGTGGCGTCGGTGACGGCGGTGGTTGCCATGGTTCTTGCCCTCCAGGCGAGTTTTGATCGAGGACGGAAGGTATGGATGCAGCTTGGGGTCGTCAAGCACCCCTAGCGCGGACAAGTGCTGCTGACACGAGATCGTGTGGCAACTCCATCAGCGTCGCCGTGCGGGACCAGAGGATGGCAACAGCGATTTCATGCGATGGGTAAACGAGTTGCAGCAGATCCGCATAGGCGCCCATCTGGCGCAGCAGCCCCTCGGGTGTGTCTTTCGCGTCGCCCGGCGCGATCGCGTTGGTCTTGAAGTCGATGGCGGTAATGCGGGTCGGCGTCACCAGCAGGCGGTCGATGGTGCCGAGGATGTCGCGGTCGAGCGTGGGGGAGCGGCCCGTAATCTCCACCTCGGCCAGCGTCTCGGGCCTGAAAAGATGCGCCAGATGGGGCGCGGTCAGGACGGCGGTGGCCTCGGCCAGCAAGGGTGCCAGCGTGGCGTCGTCGATCTCGGCCTCCAGCGCCGCGATACCGGCGGCGGCGGCGGGCCAGACAGCAGCGGGCAGGCGCGGCAAATGTTCCAGAAGCAGGTGGATGATCGTGCCGCGCCGCATCGCGGTGGCGGTATCCTCTCCCGGCCCCGGCAGCGCCTTGGCACCGCCAAGGTCCGACGGTGACAGGGCCGGTTCATCCTTGACCGGCATCGTCGCGGGGACAGAGGCCCATGGTGGCAGAGCGGTCGCGGTTTCGGTGCGGTCGTCGGGCTTGCGCATGGTCACCCAGTCGCCGGTCTGTAGCCGAAGGCCTGCATTTTCAAGGCCGGGGACAATCAGTGGCGTGGCGGGAAGCGTTTCCATCGCATCACGCACGATCTTGTGCCACGACGATGCCGCATTGTCCTTGCCGCCAAGGCTTCCGGCGGCGGCCACGATCAGCCATGACGCGGCGCGGGTCAGCGCGACGTAGAGGAGGCGGTTCGCCTCCTCCTCCGCACGGTCCTTGCGCTCTACTTCGGCCTGAAGGATCGCATCCGTCTTGTCATTCGCGGCTGGCGGCCATGCCAGCGGCCCCCCCTCTGGCCGGATCAGCCTGATCCCGGTGTTACCAACACGGCGCTGCGCGCAATCGGGCAAGATCACCACCGGCGCTTCCAGCCCCTTGGCGCCATGCACCGTCATCACCCGTATCTCTCCTGCCGCTTGGCTGAGGTCACGCTTCACCTGCACGTCACCCGATTCGAGCCAGCCGACAAAACCGGTCAGTGACGGCACCTCGGTCGCCTCATAGGCCAGCGCCTGAGCCAGCATCGCGTCCATGGCATCTTCTGCCTCTGGCCCGAGCCGCGCGATCATGCGGCGGCGGCCGTCATGGCGGACCAGCACGCGTTCCAGCAGATCATAGGGACGGAGGAAATCGGCCTGCTTGAGCAGGTCTTTCAGCAACGCAACGGTGTCCGGATGTGTATCCGCACGGTCGCGGAGGCTTGGCCAGAGGTAGCCTTTTGGCGGCCTCTGCGCCGCAAGGTCATACAGGTCGCCCTCGGACAGACCACAGAGCGGAGAGCGCAACAGGCAAGCCAGCGACAGGTCATCTTCCGGCGTCGCCAGGAAACGGCAAAGCGCCAACAGGTCCTTGACCGCGAGGGGTGAGGTCAGTTGCGAGCGGTCGACGCCCGCAACTGGCAAGCCCGCAGATTTCAGTTCCGAGATGATCATGTGGAACAGCGGCGAGCGGCGTTGCACGAGGATCAGGATATCGCCCGCATCCAGCGCGCGGCCGTCGATTGCGGGCGGGTTCTTGAGCATGTCGGCGATCCGGGCAGCCAGTGTCTTTGCCAGAACCGAGAAATGATGGTCGTCCGACACCAGATCGCTGGGATCGTCCCATTCCGGTTTGGCGCCGCCCTTGGTCGGCTCGATCTCGGGCCAGAGGTCGACACGCCCCGGCTTGATGTCGAAAAACGCCTTGTGCTCGATGCGATCGCCCAGACCCGGCGCGCCGAGGCGCGCGGCGACGGCGTCGACCAGCATCAGGATCGGGGCTGCGGACCGGAACGAATGGATCAGGTCGGCGTCCTGGAACGGGGCGGCGATCTCTTCCAGCCGCGCCTTGAAGTGGGCGCGCATCCTGTCGAACTCGCGCGGGTCTGCTCCCTGGAACGAATAGATCGATTGCTTCTTGTCGCCGACCACGAAGATCGTCCGCTTCACCTCGGCCCGCGCGCCGTCGCCTGCGGCGAAATCCTCGGCCAGACGCTCGACGATGTCCCACTGCCGGGGCGAGGTATCTTGGGCCTCGTCGACCAGAATGTGGTCGATGCCGCCATCAAGGCGGAACAGCACCCATTGCGCCACGCTCTTGTTGGTCAGCAGGGCGCGCGTCTTGTCGATCAGGTCGTCGAAGTCGAGCCATCCGCGCGCCTCCTTGGCATCGACATAGGCAGGCAGGAAAGTGGCGGCGAATTGGTGCAGCGCATGGGTGCGGCGGGCGGTCAGCAGGCCGGTGCGCAGCGGCCGGGCATCGGCTGTGCGTTGCATGAGATCGTTGAGCGGCTCCATGTGCTCGCCGATCAGCTTGCGCACGGCTGCGTTGGCAATCCCGTCGATCCGGGGCTGATGCATCTTCGGGCCGGATTGAACCAGAAAAGCGGCCTCAAGTGTTTCCAGATCCCCTAGCTTCGGGGCATCCCAACACACCGACCCAAGCCGAACATGCAGCGAAACGTGCTGTGGATTGGTCATGTCCAGGAGTTGGCAGACCACTGTCGCCAGATCAGCCTCGCCGCCGATCAGAACCCCCGCGATGATCTCCGCCTCCGTCAGCCCGGGATCGATCCCGGCACCGGCGGAAATCTCGGCCCAATCCGCGGGCGGCGTCAGTTCTTCCGCCTGCCCTGCTACTGCCTTGGCCAAGGCCACTGCGCCGTCATCATCCGACAGGTGCGCCGCGACCAGATCAAGCGCCTCGCGGCCCTTGTCGCCCTCGGCCATCTCGTCCAGCAGGTCCGCGATCAGCCGCGCCTGCACCCGGTCGTCGATTTCGGTGAAGGCCGGGCTGACGCGCGCCTCCAGCGGGAAGCGGCGCAGGACCGAGGCGCAGAAGGAGTGGATGGTCTGGATCTTCAGGCCCCCCGGCGCCTCGATGGCGCGGGCGAACAGCGTGCGGGCGCGCGACAGGCTTTCATCGGTCAGGCTGACTTCCCACACGCCGATGTCGGCCAACGCCTTCCGCAGGGCGCTGTCATCCTTCATCGCCCAGGTGCCCAGCGTCTTGAACAGCCGGTTCTGCATCTCCATCGCCGCGGCCTTGGTGTAGGTCAGGCACAAGATCCGCTCGGGTCGGACGCCATCCAGCAGCAAACGCGCCACACGGTCGGTCAGCACGCGGGTCTTGCCCGACCCCGCATTGGCCCCGAGCCATGTCGAGGTAGCCGGATCGGCGGCGCGGGTCTGGGCGCGGGTGGCGTCATCCATGTTGTGTCGCCCCGACGGGAATCACCACGGCATCCATCGTCTCGTCCCATTCGCCCAGGCGTGCGAGGTGGTCATATGTCCCTTCAAACCTTGTTTCCTTCACCGATCGGCGCGACGGGAAGCCCACGTCGAACCGCCGATAATGCCCGACAAGGCTGTGCAGTCCGCCCAGAACCTGCGCCAGAAGCGCTTCATCGAAGGGCTGATCGCGTAACTCCGGCTTGGTACCGAGGCCGATATAGGCCAGCCGCGCCACGTCCAGCGGGCGGTCGGCAAAGGCGCCGCCTTTTGCCATGATCGCCTCCAGCAGCAGTTGCTTGTTATAGGCGATCTCCTGTTTGTCGGTGGGAAGCGAGCCGGTCTTGTAGTCGTAGATCGCCACGCGCCCGTCCGACGCAAGGTCGATCCGGTCGGCCTTTCCGGTCAGGATCAGATCCAGACCTGGCACCTCCCACCGCTTCTTCTCCTCCACGATCCAGGGATCCGCCATGGCGCGCAGTCCCGCTTCCGTCGCCAGATACCACGGCAGCACCCTTCGGATCCGGGCCAACCACAATCGGCGCGCGGCGGGCCAGGGCGCTTCCCGGGCCAGAATTTCCGAGGCGAGGTCGAGGAACCGGGCTTCGGCATCTGGCGGCAGGGCGTCGGTGGTTTCCTTGATGAACGCTTCCATCACCGCGTGGATGACATTGCCGCGCAGACGCGCATCGGGGCTTGCCCGCAACGGATCGAGCGGCTGCAGGCGCAGGATGCGGCTGGCATAGATCGCATAGGGATCGCGGGTCAGACGTTCCACATCCGTCACCGACAATTGCGAAAGGCGAGGCGCTTGCGGGGCAGGTGCGGGCCTTGGGGCCGGCGCGATGCGCTCCCTTGGCGTGGTCAGCGCGCGCGCCATCGCCAACCAAATCTCTCCGCGTTTGCGCATGTCAGCCAGCGCCTGCGATGAGGCAGGGCTTGCCCCGCCAAGCAGGTTCACCAGCCGGTTCAGCCAGCGGGAGGGCACGGTATCCGTCTCGTCGTCGCGTTTTGCGCGCGAAAGCCAGACCTCCCGCCCCGCGATGCCCTGCTGGAAGTCATGCGCCGACAGGCCGATGACACGGTCCGGCAGGCGCAGGCCGGCTTCGGACCGCAGCGGCCGGTTCAGCCAGGGATCCGCCTGCGCCGCCTGTGGCCAGGTTCCCTCGTTCAATCCCGCAAGGATGGTGATGTCCGCGCCCTGAACTCGCGCCTCCTGCGTGCCCCAGATCAGCACGTTGGCATAGGGACGAATGGCAAAACGGACATCCCGATCCGCCGTCAGGGCGGCAAAGAAATCGGCGTAGTCGCGGGCCGACATCGGCCCGCCATTGGCGGCATCGGCCTTCAGGTCGGCCACCAGCCTGGCGGCGGCGATGCCCGGTTCCTTTTCATAAAGCTCACCCGCGCCGGTCTGTCCGGGGCCAGCGGCCAGTGCATCGGCGCGCGCGATGTGGGCCTCGACCCGCGCTGCAAGGGGCAGGGGTTTGCGCGGGCTGCCTTGCAGCAGGGTCTCCGTCAGCCACGCCGCCCACGCCGGCGCGTCGGGATCGGTGTCGCGCGCGGTCGCCCATGCCTGCAACCCCTCGGGCGTCGGGAAGGGCATGCTCTTGCGCAGTTCCGTCAATTCCAGATCGCGGGTCCGAAGCAGGTGCTCATTCCGATCGGCACCGGTATGGCAGAGCGGATGCTTCAACAGCGCCACCAGCGCCTCGGCTGACAGGGGCGCCGTCGCGGCCTCCGCGACTTGCCGCAAGAACCGGCCGGGTGCCGTTTGCGCCAACACATCGCCCGCGCTGTCATCGGGCGATATGCCCCAGCGATC
>JBBQHZ010000074.1:0-18469 GCA_038324445.1 Rhodobacterales bacterium
TTGACGAGGTAGAGGGTATAATCCTCGATATCGAACTTGCCCGCGCTGACCGGAATGTCGCGCGCATTGTGCCAGTCGGTGATGTAGACATCGCAATCGGGCAGCAGCGATTTCACCGTCTTGCGCAGCAGCGTCGCATAGTGGCCCGACATCGGCGCCACCAGCAGAACCTTGCGGCCTGTGGGTTCACGGCCCTGAACGTGAAAGCGGATAAGGTTGCCAAACGGACGTTCCACAATCGTCTTGACGCTGATCGTATGGTCGCGGCCATCCGCACCCGAGATCGAGGTGATGCCCCAGCTCGGTTTCACCGCCATGCGGGCGAAACTCCGCTCTGTCACTTCGCCCCATGCGGCGGTCAACTGGATCATGGGATTGGCCATCAGGCCCAAATGCGGATAGGAACACAGGGCACGGGCCGATGCGCCCATCCACTGGTTGGTAACCCGTATCGATTCCATGAGGTCGTAGGTGAGAAGCTGTCGCATAAAGACTCCAAGCGTCGCAGCCGGGGATCGCCCGGAACGTTTCGTCGCGTGGACCCCCTCACCGCGATCCCGCTATTACGCAGATGCAGCATTCAGGACGGGAAATCAAGGTGGCATCCGATAAGTCAGAGGGCAGTGTGGACGATCAGCCGCACTCGGGCGAGGGCTCGGAAACGCTGGAACGGCTCAACGCCAACCTCGCGCGGGTCGAGGAATTGTCCAAGCGTCTGGTTGCCGCGATGGGCAAACGCGCGCCTGCCGATGCGGGTCTGTCGGGGCCGGGGCAGGAGTTGTATCTGAAGGCGGGCGTGGCCTATTGGGCCGACATGCTGGCCCATCCCGGCAAGTTGCTGGAACAGCAGGCGCAGTATTGGGGTCAGGCGATGACCCATTTCATGGAAATGCAGAACTCGGTGGTCGAGGGCAAGGTGCCACTTCTGCCCGATGACGACATGCCCGACGACAAGCGCTTCACCAATCCGCTGTGGAAAACGCATCCCTATTTCAACTTCGTGCGTCACCAATATGTGTTGGGGTCCGAAGCGATCCGGAAGGCCGTGGACGAGTTGGAGGGCCTAGAAGAACTCGACAAGCAGCGGGTGGAATTCTTCTCGTCCCAGATCATCGACCTGTTCTCGCCCACCAACTATTTCGCCACCAATCCCGATGCGCTGGAGCGTGCCGTGGCGACCGAGGGCCAAAGCCTTGTCGCGGGGCTGGAGAACCTTGTCCGCGATATCGAGGCGCATGGCGGCGAGCTGTTGCCGACACTCGCCGATCCATCGGCGTTTCAGGTCGGCGGCAATATCGGCACCACCGAAGGCTCGGTCGTCTACCGCAACCGCATGATGGAGCTGATCCAGTATGCCCCCAAGACCGAGACGGTCCACAAGACGCCCCTGATCATCTTCCCGCCCTGGATCAACAAGTTCTATATCCTTGATCTCAAACCGCAAAACAGCCTGATCAAGTGGCTGGTCGAGCAGGGCTATACCCTGTTCGTGGTGTCGTGGAAGAACCCGGACGAAAGCTATGCCGATGTGGGCATCGAGGATTATGTGCAGGAAGGCTACCTGACCGCCTTCGAGCAGATGAAGCAGATTACCGGCGAAAAGCAGGTCAACGCGGTGGGCTATTGCATCGCCGGGACCACGCTCAACATGACGCTGGCGCTGTTGAAGAAGCGCGGCGACAAGTCGGTGAGATCCGCCACCTTCTTCACCACGCTCACCGATTTCTCGGTGCAGGGCGAGTTCGCGCCTTTCCTGCAGGACGATTTCGTCGATGCGATCGAGCGGCAGGTGGATCAGGACGGTGTGCTGAACTCCACCTTCATGTCGCGCACGTTTTCTTTCCTGCGCTCCAAGGATCTGATCTACGGACCCGCCGTGCGCAGCTACATGATGGGCGAGGCGCCGCCCGCCTTCGATCTGCTGTACTGGAACGGCGACAGCACCAATCTGCCGGGCAAGATGGCCAAGCAATACCTGCGCGGGTTGTGTCAGGGGAACGGCTTTGCTGACGGCGGCTATGACCTGATGGGCGAGACGCTGAACCTCAAGGACGTCACCGTGCCGGTCTGCGCCATTGCCTGCGAAACCGACCACATCGCGGCGTGGAAGGACAGCTTTCGGGGCGTGACCAAGATGGGATCGAAGGACAAGACCTTCATCCTGTCCGAGTCGGGCCATATCGCCGGCATCGTGAACCCGCCGAGCAAGAACAAGTATGGTCACTACACCAACCCGGACGTGTCGGGTGCGGCCACAGATTGGCTGGCGGCGGCGACCTACAACAAGGGGTCGTGGTGGCCGCTTTGGGCGGAATGGCTGGCAAAGCGATCAGGCGCGCAGGTACCAGCGCGGATTCCGGGTGCGGATGGCCGCGACATTCTGGCACCTGCGCCCGGAACTTACGTAACGGAAGGCCGAGCCGCTTGATTTGACATGGCTTTTTCTGGCTGGTCCAGATTTATGCTGCAGCGCAGAAATTCATTGACATTCTGCACTGCAGCATCCACATACCTGTCATCAAGGAAACGCCCGGTTTTCGGGCACAATGACTGGAGAAGACCCATGGCCAAAGCTGCAACCCCCGATTTCGCCAAATACATGTCCGACATGATGGCGTCGTTCCCGATGGACATGTCGTCCGCTACCGACGCGTTCAAAACCCAGGCCGCCGTTGCCGAGAAGATGTCGAAAGTCGCGCTCGACGCTGCCGAGAAGTCGACCGAGATCTGCTCGAAGTGGACCAAAGACACCATCGCGAAGATGACCGACGTCACCGCCGTCAAGGAAGAGCCCGCCGACTACTCCAAGTCGATGACCGATTTCGCCTCCGCGCAGGCCGAAATGCTGGCCGAAACGATGGCCGCCTTCGCTGAAGTTGCCAAGAAGGTCCAGATGGAAACCGTCGAGTTGATGATGGCTGCCGGCAAGGAAGCGTCCGAGGAAGCATCCGCCGCCGTCAAGAAGGCAACCGCCGACGTGACGACCGCTGCCAAGAAAGCCACCGCCGCTGCGAAGTAATCGCGCGGTCCGGTTGGACTGATGCCGGGCGGGGCCCTCCCCCTCGTTCCGGACCAGAAAAGGCGGGCGCCCCTTGTGTGGCCCGCCTTTTTTGTTGCGTTGCGGCGAGAATTCGAATTCTTCTATAATTTCATATGGAAAAGTCGCATTGCATTTCTGCGTCAGCAGCGTAGGCTTGCCTTCATGCTGCACTGCAAAGCCGGTGCCAGGGGAGATGACGCGCCATGGCCAAACCGACGGATCCGTCTGAACCGCTGTTGATCAAGCGCTATGCCAGTCGCAGGCTCTACAACACCCAGACCTCCGATTACGTGACGCTTGACGACATCGCCGGTTTTATCCGCGCCGGGCGCGAGGTTCAGATCGTCGATCTGAAATCCGGCGATGACCTGACGCGGCAATATCTTCTTCAGATCGTGGCCGAACACGAATCGCGCGGGGAATCGGTGCTGCCGCTTGGCGTGCTGATGGACCTTGTGCGCAGCTACACGACGCAGGCCCATTCCGTGGTGCCTGATTTTCTGACCGCCAGCTTCGAGATGCTCAAGCAGGGCCAATCGAAGATGCTCGACAATATCTCGGTGCTGAACCCGATGGCCAAGATGCCCGGCTTTGATGCCATGCGCGCGCAGCAAGAGGCGTTCTTCAAGGCCATGACCGGCGGCATTGGTGCCTGGCCGGTGGTGGAAGAGGACAGCCCGCCGCCGCCTGCATCCACCCCTCCCGCCGCCGAGGATCTCGATGCCATCAAACGCCAACTGGCCGAGTTGCAGGCCAAATTGAGCAAGATGTAATGACCGCCCTTCGATTGCTGGCGGCAATACTTGCCGTCTCCCTCACTTCGTCCTGTGCCCTGCTTGGTCCGCTGTTCGGCTATGACCAGCCGTCTACCGACGCCGTCAGCGTCTATCAAAGCGCCATGGCGGATTTTTCGCTGTGCGAAACGGCGCCCTCGCCGGCCGAACGGGCCGCCGCTGCCGCCCGCCTGGCCCAGGCCGCCAGCACTATGTCGGCCACCACCCAGCCGACAAATCTCGACCATTTCTACGAGATGGACCGCGTCACCGCTGCTGCCGAAAGATGTCAGGCGACGTTGCGGGTCCGCTAAACCGCCAACCGCGCGCGCCAGACCGCGTGGTCCAGCCGCATCCGAACCCATTCTGCTGGCCCGGCCCCGAGATCGAGGCGCATGGTCTCCATCCGCTCGGCCCCCAGCTTGGCGGTCGCCCTTTGCGAGCGGATATTGCTTTGCCCGATGTGAAACCATGCCTCGGGCACCGAGCCGAACAGATGGTCCAGCATCAGCCGCTTCAGCTCGAAATTGGTGCCGCCGCCCCAGTGGTCGCGGGTCAGAAAAGTATAACCGATGCAGATGCCGTTCGGCGTATCGGAGGTCGCGTAAAATCGCGACATGCCGATGACGCGTCCCGCCGCCTCGCGCTCCACCGTCTTGCGCAACGTCATCGCGCCCCCGGCGGCCAACTGGGTGGCGACGTAGGTCGCAAACACCTCCGCCTGCCACCGGCCGGGATCAGGATGGCCCACCCAGATGCCCGGATCACCCGCGGCCAGCGTCAGCGCCGGGAGATCGTCTGCACCCATCGGCGTCAGGGTCAGCAGGTCCGAGCGTAAGGGACACGCCGCGTCAAACTCCTCCGGTAAGGTCCTCACGTCCACGCAGATCGCCCCCTTTGACCTTTTCAAAAAATACTCAACAAGCCCAACCAGCCTCAGGCGAGGTCGGTAAAGACCTTCCGCAACGCGGCATCCAGCTTTTCGAACATCTCGTCCATTTGCCCGTCGGTCAGGGTGAAGGTCGGGCACAGCACGATGGATTGGCCCAGGGGCCGACAGATCAGACCATGATCGGTGCAGGTATTGGCGATCCGCTCGCTGACGGACAGGTGCCCCTCGAACGGCACCTTGCCGTCGCGCACGGCCTCCAGCGCCCACATGTAGCCGACGCCGCGCAGCTCTCCGATATTGGGGTGCCGGGCGATTTCGGCCAGACCGGCCTCCATCCGCGCCGTGCCTGCGCGCACCTTGTCCATCAACCCCTCGTTCAGCACCACATCGATGGCCTTGAGCGCCACGGCGCAGCCAACCGGATGGCCCGAGGCGGTGAAGCCGTGCGGAAATTCCTCGATCGGGTCGATGGCGGCCTGCAGGCGGTCGGTCATGTCCGGCCCCAGCAGCACCGCCCCCATCGGGAAGTAACCCGCCGTCAGCGCCTTGGACGAGATGATGACATCGGGCACGAAATCGTAGGTCTGGCAGCCCCAGACATTGCCGGTGCGCCCGAAGCCGCAGATCACCTCGTCTGAGATCAACGGGATGTTGTGGCGCTTCAGCACGGCCTGTATCGCCTGGAAATAGCCCTCGGGCGGGGTGATCACGCCGCCGGCACCCAGCACCGGCTCGGCGAAGAAGCCCGCAATCGTCTCGTCCCCTTCGCGCGCGATAACGTCCTCCAACTCGGCGGCGAGGCGGGCGGTGAACTGAGCCTCCGTCTCGCCCTCGCGCCCCTCGCGCCAGAAATGCGGGCAGGTCAGGTGGATGAAGCCCGGCAACGGCAGGCCGAAGGTCGCGTTATAGGGTTTGGCGGTCATCGAGGCCGACACCGCCGTCACCCCGTGATAGCCATTGCCCCGCGTCAGGATCTTGCGCTTGTCCGGCGTGCCCTCGGCGCGGGCCATGAACCACAGCATCTTGACCATGGTGTCATTCGCCTCAGACCCCGAATTGGTGTAGAACACCTTGCCGCGATCCCACGGGCTGACCTCGATCAGCCGCTCGGACAGGGCGACGGTCTGGTCCGACATCCGCCCGAAAAAGGCGTGGTAGCCGGGGAAGCGGTCATATTGGTCCTTGGCGGCCTGGGCCAGGCCCGGATGGTCGAACCCCGCCACCATGTTCCAAAGCCCCGAATTGCTGTCGAGGTATTTCTTGCCGTTCGTGTCGAAGACATAGGGCCCCTCGCCATGGGTCAGCACCACGGTCCCCCGCTCCTTGATCGAGGGCAGATCGGTGAAGCCGTAGAGCGAGTATTCTTCCGCGCGGGCTTCCCACGAATTGGGGGCATGGGTGTTCATGGCGTGGCACTCCGGTTTTGGGGTCGCGCAAGGCTACCCTTGTGCGAGAGTGCCCGCAATCAGCTTTGCGGCGGCCCTTCCGACAGAAAATCGCGGCAGCCGGTCTGGCTGCCGCGATTGATTGCATCGGATTTCCGGCGCGACACCGGCCAAGTCGCGTGGCGCTGCCGCCCTTAAAGTGGCGATCAGGTGCCGTAGGCGCGCGTCTCGCCCTTCACATCCTCGGCGGCGGCCAGCAGCGCACCCGCGATATAGTCCAGATCGGCCTTTTGCAGGCGCGCCGGCAGGCGCACGTCGCAGGCGCGCATCAGCATGGCGCGGGTCTGCGGCAGGTCGGGCACATCGCCGGGAATGAACTGCCAGTTCCAGAAGGCGCGGGCGTTGTCGTTGGACAGGCCGAAGACCTGCACCTTCACGCCGCGCGCGGCGGCGGCATCGGCAAAGGCGCGGGCCTCGGCATCGGTGTCGAAGCCTTCGAGGTTGAACTGGATCGAATCCGGCGCGCGTTCCTCGGGCGGCAGCGCGTCGGGCACGGTCAGCCAGGCCGAGGTGTTCAGCAGGCCCGCCACGTAGTCGTGGTTACGGCGCCCGTCGCGCACCCGGCGCGCGACCTCGGGCAGTTGCGGGCGGATCACCGCCGCGCTCAGGTTCTGCATCCGCAGGTTATAGAGCGGCAGCTTGTTCTGCCACTTGGCGAAGGCCTGATGCAGGGGCAGGTCCCTGTTGTCGTCGGGGCCGTGCTTCTTCCAGTTATGCTCGTAAGCCCCCGACATG
This sequence comes from Rhodobacterales bacterium, assembly GCA_038324445.1. Classification (GTDB taxonomy): domain Bacteria; phylum Pseudomonadota; class Alphaproteobacteria; order Rhodobacterales; family Rhodobacteraceae; genus Gymnodinialimonas. The sequence goes on from JBBQHZ010000074.1 coordinate 6,886, forward strand.
ATGACCGCGCGGGCTACCAGATCGGCGTCATCCGACACCAGAATGCCGCCTTCGCCCGCGTTCACCAGCTTGTAGGACTGGAAGCTGAAGCAGCCGACCCGGCCGATCGTGCCGATCTTGCGGCCATGCCACTCGGTCCCCAGCGAATGCGCCGCGTCCTCGATCAACGGCACGCGCGCCGCGTCGCAGGCGGCGGCGATGGCGTCCATGTCCGAGGTGTGGCCGCGCATGTGGCTGATCATCACCGCATCGACGCCGGGCAGTTTCGCCATGAAATCGGTCAGGTCGACGCGGTAATTGTCGCCGACCTCGCACAGCACCGGCATCATGCCGGCATGGATGATCGACGAGGGGACGGCGGCGAAGGTGAAGGCCGGGATCATGACCTTTGCGCCCTTCTTCAGGCCCAACGCCTCCAGCGACAGGAACAGCGCGGCGGAACAGGACGACACTGCCAAGGCGTATTTCGTGCCCATCATCGCCGCGAATTCCCGCTCCAGCAGGGCCACGGGCGAGGCCTCGGGCGCGGTGTAGCGGAACAGGTCGCCCGATTGCAAAATCCGGTCGATCTCCGCGCGGGCGGCCTCGGGGATTGGCTCGGCATCATAGACGTTCGGGGCAGATGAGTGGGTAGAGGGGGACATACATTCACCTTTTTGAAATGTGTGTTTTCAAATTACTTATATGCTTAACGGGACGTGACTGGAAGCGGCAATGCCGCGACGTTGCGTCAATGACGGATTTTCGCCTAGAGACCGATGCGATCGCGCAACGCGAACCATGTCATGGCAAGCGTCAGGATCGGGGCGCGGAGCGCCGTTCCCCCTGGAAATGCAGGGATTTTCAGGGCCTCGAAGGTGGCGATGCCGGCATCCTGGCCCATCACCGCCTCGGCCATCACGCGCCCCGCCATGCCGCTCAGCGCCACGCCCTGGCCCGAGAAACCGGCGCCCGACAGGATGTTGGGCGCGACCCGCGCCACATGGGGCAGGCGGTTGGGTGTGATGCCCAGCGATCCACCCCAGACATGGTCGATCCGCACCCCCTTGAGTTGCGGGAACAACCCCTCCATCCGGGCGACCAGCGCCGGGGCGATGTCGCCGGGGAAGCCGATGGAATAGCTTTCGCGGCCCCCGAACAGGAACCGCCTTTCGGCGTCGAAGCGGTAGTAATTCACCACGAACTTGCTGTCGGCGACCGCGATGTCGCGGGCCAGCACCTCGGTCCAGCGCTCGGGCAGCGGTTCGGTGGCGGCAATGAACGAGTTGATCGGCATCACCCGCCGGTTCACTTCGGGCAGCAGGTTGGGCAGATAGCCGTTGCCCGCGACGATCACATGGCCCGCCGTCACCTGTCCGCGCCGTGTGTGCAGGATGACGCGGGGGCCGGGCTCGATATCGGTCACTTCGGTGCGCTCGTGGATCACGGCGCCCGCCGCCAGTGCCGCGCGGGCCAGCGCCAGCGCATAGGCCAGCGGGTGCAGGTGCCCGCCGGACTCGTCCAGCGCGCCGCCGACATAGCGGGGCGATTTCACCACCGCGGCGAAGGCGTCGCGGTCCATCACCGCAATCTCTCGGCCATAGGTGCGGGCCATGTGGTCGGCCTCGAGCCGCAGATCGGCCAGCGACAGGCGGTCGTATTCGCCATGCGCAAGGCCCGGGCGGAACCGGGTTTCAGGATGCTCGGCGCAGAACGCCAGAAGCTGCGCCTTGGCGGCCTCGGCCAGATCCCAGAGCGCGCGGGCCTTGGCCGTGCCATGGCTTGCTTCCAACGCGCGCTGGGACTTGTTGAAGCCGGAATGGACCTGCCCGCCATTGCGACCCGATGCGCCGAAACCGACGCGGTGCGCGTCGAGCACCACCACACTGCGCCCTGCCGCCGCCAGCGTTTTCGCGGCCCAAAGCCCGGTGAACCCCGCGCCGATGATGGCGACGTCGACGGCAAGGTGCCCGGTCAGGGGCGGATGCTCGGGCGCCGCGACGCCCGCGGCATAGACCGAGGGCGCATGGCGTCCGGCGCGGTCGTTGCGATAGAGCGGGTTCATGCCGCGTGCCCCCCGTCAGACATTCAGCAACAGGTGCTCCCGCTCCCATGGCGAGATGACTTGCAGGAATTCGTTGTGCTCCAACTCCTTCACCGCGGAATAGACGCGGCAGAACTCGGGCCCCAGCACCTCCTGGATGCCGGCGTTGCCGGCCAGCAATGCCAACGCATCGCCAAGCCCCTTGGGCACGTCCGAGGCCGAGGAATAGGCGTCGCCGGAAAATTCGGGCGACGGGCCCTTGCCCTCCAGCAGGCCCAGATAGCCGGTGGCAAGGCTGGCCGCGATGCCCAGATAGGGGTTGCAATCCATCCCGGGCAGGCGGTTCTCCACCCGGCGCGAGGCGGGGTCGCTGATCGGCACGCGCAGGCCCGTTGTGCGGTTGTCGCGGCCCCAGTGCAGGTTGATCGGGGCGGCGAAATCGGGGACGTAGCGGCGATAGCTGTTCACGTAAGGCGCCAGCAGCGCCACCACGGCGGGCATGTTGCGCTGCATGCCCCCGATGAAATGCAGGAATTCGGGCGTCTCTTTCCCGTCCGCATCCGAGAAGATGTTCTTGTCCGTCTCGATATCCACTACCGAGTGGTGGATATGCATGGCGCTGCCCGGTTCGCCCTCGATCGGCTTGGCCATGAAGGTGGCATACATGTTGTGGCGCAGCGCCGCCTCTCGGATCATGCGCTTGAAATAGAACATCTCGTCGGCCAGATGCAGCGGATCGCCGTGGCGCAGGTTCAACTCGATCTGGCCCGCGCCGCCCTCCTGCAGGATGCCGTCAATCTCCAGCCCCATGGCTTCGGCGAAATCGTAGATGTCGTCGATGACGGGGCCGTATTCGTCGACGGCGGACATGGAATAGGCCTGACGCGCGGCGGCGCGGCGGCCGGATCGGCCCATCGGCGGCTCAATCTCGCGCGCGGGGTCGATGTTGGGCGCGACGAGGTAGAATTCCATCTCGGGGGCCACGATCGGCTGCCAGCCGCGCGCGTTGTACAACTCCACCACCCGTTTGAGCACGTTGCGCGGCGCGAAGGGCACCGGCCGGCCGTTCTGGTCATCGATGTCGTGGATCACCTGCAACGTGCAATCGGCGGTCCACGGCGCCGGCAGGGCGGTGGAGAAATCGGGCGTCAGGATCATGTCGGGCTCGGTGAAGCCCTCGGCCACCTTGTCGGCCCAGTCGCCGGTGATGGTCTGGAAGAAGATCGAGTTGGGCAGGTAGAAATGGCTCTGCCGGGCGAATTTCGGGCCGGGCATCGCCTTGCCGCGCGCCACGCCCGCCAGATCGCAGACGACACATTCCACCTCGACGATGCTTTTGCCTTCGAGGTAGCGCTGCGCCACCTCGGGAAGTTTGGCCAGAAGGGTTTCGACCGCTTCGCTCATGGGAATGCCTTCAGTGGGACCTGGGTGGCATCTGCCCCCTCCAGCACATCGGCGAGCCAGTCGGCGATGCGGCGGTTGTCGTTGGGTTGGTTGAGGTGCGACCGCGCCGCCTCGACCCGGTCGGGCGCGATCAGGTGGCCGCGCACGTCGATCAGGGTTTCCACGACGCTATCGGGAAATTCGGGATGCGCCTGCACGGTCAGGATGCGGGGACCGATGGCAAGGACCGCGTTCTCGCAGAAGTCCGAGGTGCCGCGCAGGGTGGCCCCCGGCGGCGGGGCGGTCACCTGATCCTGATGCCACGCGTTCAGGCGCAGCCTTGTATCGCCGATCTCGTAGTCCTGGGCACCGACGGCCCAGCCGCCGCTGAACTTCTCGACCGTGCCGCCAAGGGCCTGGGCGATGATCTGGTGGCCGAAGCAGACGCCGACCAGCGGGATGTTCGCGTCGCGGATCTGGCGGATCAGGACTTCCAGCCGGTCGATCCACGCCAGATCCTCGTAGGCGCCATGCCGCGAGCCGGTGACGAGCCAGCCGTCGGCGGCGTCAGGGCCGGGGGGAAAGTCGCCGTCGACGACGGACCAGAGCGTATGGGTGAAGTCGCGATGGGCGAACATGGCGCCGTAGAGGGCGCCATAGGGGCCATCCCTGTTGGCGACTTCATCCGGGACGTGGCCGCATTGCAAGATGCCGAGATGCATGGAGGGAGCTCGATTTTGGAGATGTGGGGGCAAGGTAGGCGCGGCCTGCGCGCGCGGCAACCGTTCTGTTGGGGGCCAGCCCCCAATCCCCCGGAGTTTATTGCCAAGATGAACGGGGGCGGGGGCACATGGGGGCAAGAAGGGAGCGCAACGGGGCGCCGATCAGACCGTGTCGAGGTAGAGGTCCTGTTGCTCCTCGGGCGTCAGGTCGGCCATGTAATACAGTTCCTGGCGCTTGGTCGCGAGGAAGTTGGCGCGCAATTCGGGCGTGAAGATGCGGGCGATTTCGGGGGATTTGTCGAAAGCCTCGATCGCGTCGGCCCAGGTGCGGGGCAGTTGCGGCAGGTCCATCTTGTAGGCACTGCCGGTGATCGGGTCGGGGGGCATCTTGCCCTGCTCGATCCCGTCGAGCGCCGCGCCGAGGATGGCGGCGAGGAAGAGATAGGGGTTGATGTCCCCCCCCGCGACGCGATGCTCGATCCGGCGCGCCACCGGCGAACTGGAGGGCACCCGCAGGGCGGTTGTGCGGTTCTCGTAGGCCCAGGCGGCGGCGGTCGGTGCGTGCGAGCCGGGCACGAAGCGGTCATAGCTCGAGGCATGCGGCGCCAGCACCAGCATGGAGCCGGGCATGGCGGCAAGGCAGCCGGCGATGGCGTGTTTCAGGACGTCCGAGCCTTCGGGCCCGCCATTGTCGAAGATGTTGTTGCCGTCCCGGTCGAGGATGGAAAAGTGGCTGTGCAGCCCGTTGCCGGCATAGTCGGGATAGGGTTTGGCCATGAAGCTGGCGGCAAAGCCATGGCTGCGCGCAAGGCCGCGGGTCAGCAGTTTGAACAGCCATGCATCGTCGGCGGCCTTCAGCGCGTCGGCCTGATGATCCATGTTGATCTCGAACTGGCCGGGGCCGGCCTCGGAAATCAGGGTGTCTGCGGGAATGTCCATCTCTTCGCAGGCGTCGTAGAGCGCGGTCAGGAAGATGTCGAAGGCATCCAGCGCGCGGATCGCCAGGATCTCGGCCTGCTGTCGACGCTTGCCGGACACGGGAGAGACCGGCACGCGCAATTCCCGGCCCCGGTCGTCGATGATGTAGAATTCCATCTCGGTGGCGACCACAGGTGTCAGGCCATGGGCCTTGTAGCGCTCCACCACAAGGCTGAGCGCGTGTCGCGGGTCGCCCGCATAGGCGCTGCCGTCCTCGTTGAACATCCAGATCGGCAGGATCGCGGATGGCGCCTCCAGCCATGGAACGGGGACAAGGCCGCGTTCGGTGGGCTTCAGGATGCCGTCGGGATCACCGGCCTCGAACACCAGCGGGCTGTCATCGATATCCTCTCCCCAAATGTCGAGATTGAGGACGGAATAGGGGAACTTGGTGCCTTCCTTGATCGCCTTCGAGGCATAGCGGCGCGCGACGCGTTTGCCGCGGGCCTGCCCGTTGAGGTCGGAGGCGACCATGCGGATCGACTTGATCTGGGGATTTTCGGCAAGCCACTCGGTCGGTGATTGCGGCGTCGTCGGCGAGAGGGGCTGGGTCATGGGACACGGAGATTGGGCTGGATACGGTCGTGTAGGTTGCCCACAAGGTCATGGCAAGGCACTTGCACCGCACGAAAAAAGGCGCGGCCCCGGTCGGGACAGCGCCTTGGAGCAGAGCGGAGGGTGTGGCGATCAGGCAGCGCGGCGGCGGCGCACCACAGCGAGACCGCCAAGGCCGGTCAGCAGAAGCACCGCGCCGGCGGGCAGCGGAACCGCCGCAACGGCGGGGGTGAAGGTCAGGTTTATAGGGAGTACGCCCAGTGTCACCGAGTCTTCCCTCATTGCAAGGCCTGCCCGAACTGGTCCGTTACCATCAATGAGAAACGCAATAGTGATATCGAAGAATCCCAAGAAATCCAATTGCTCGGCAGGCGTAAGAAAATCAAAAGTGGTAGAATTAACAATCCCAAAAACATCGAATTCGACGTTGGTTATTACGCCTGCCACCACTGTGAACGAATTATTAGTAGGAACTCCGATATATTCGCCGATCCCGAACCCGTCGGTGTTGGTGAACACCTCGACGCTCGTTGCAGCGCTTGTGGCATTATCGGTCAGGCCCCGGACAATGCCTGTCACGACGCCGCCAGTGTTGGCGGTATTCGTGAAGCTGAAGTTGAAATCGAGCGTTGAGGCTTGAGCGGACATGGACGAGAGCAGAAGCAGACCTGCGGCGATCACGTGTTTCAAAGTGGGTCCCCATGTTGATTGCGTTACTCAAGGTCAAGCTAAGCTGATTCTTGAGGCCTGAGAAGCTGGCTCGATGGAAACAATTCGGCCCACCGCGTCTTATCTTATCAGGTTTGGACGCAATCGCAGACGCTGCCGCCCGTCCTGCGGCAGGTGGCGGTTCAGGCGGCGGTTGATGGCCCCGAAGATCGCGATGATGGTCAGCGTCAGGGCCACGAAGTAGAGCGCGACGATGGGGTAGGGGATGAACGGGTTGAAGGTCCGGTCCGCGAAGTAGTTGGCGTAGTAGAGCGCGTCGCCGCGTTGCTGGAAGGCGGGGAACGAACTGAAGAACACCAGCGCCGTGGCGTGGAACAGGAAGATCGCCTCGTTGGTATAGGCGGGCCAGGCCAGGCGCATGGTGGTGGGGAAGGTGATGCGGCGAAACTTTTTCCAGCCGGTCAGGCCGTAAGCATCCGCCGCCTCCAGATCGCCGCGTGGCACGGCGCGCAGCGCCCCGTAGAAGATCTCGGCCGTATAGGCGGAGGTATTGAGGAGCAGCACGATCAACGCGCCCAGCCATGCGCGGGCGAACCAGCGGGTTTCCACCTCGATCGCGATGCCGAAGAGGTCGAACTCGAAGCCCAGACGCGGCAGCATCACGAAGGCCTCGTAGGCCATGAAGAACTGGATGAAGAGCGGCGAGCCGCGGAACAGGAAGATGAACCATTGCGCCGGTTTGCGCAGGATCAGGCGGGGCGAGGCCTTGCCCAGCGCAAGGACCACGGCGAAGGAGAACCCGAGGCAGAGCGACAGAAGGCCGAAATAGACGTTCCAGATCATCCCCGAGCCGATCAGGAAGACCTGCTCGCAGATGCCGATATCGCCGGTGGGCAACAAGCGCTCGCCGATGCCGATGGCGCGCAGGGCGTAGGCCTGGAAGGCTTCGGCGCAGGTCATGGCCGGTCACCGCGCGGGCAACGCAGAGAATCCCTTGCAAGGGATTTGCCAGATCCTTTCAAGGATCTGGCGCGCGGGCCGGGGCCGGGGGCGGGGCGCAGGGCGAGAAGCGCACTCATGCGTCGGCCCGTCGCAGCGCGTCGCCGCCCGCCGTGGCCTGACCCATGGTCAGGCGGCGGGTCAGGCGGTCGAGCACGATCTCCGAGACGCGCGTGAAGCAGAGGTAGAAGACCAGCAGCCCGAGGAAGTACCAGAACCGCCAGTCGGGGTGGGGATAGGCGAATTGCGACGTGCGCGAGCCGCCGATTTCGCGTGCCCAGTAGACGATGTCCTCGATCCCCAGAAGGAACAGCAACGGCGTGGCCTTGATCAGGATCATCCAGATATTGCTGAGGCCGGGAAGGGCGTAGACCCACATCTGCGGCACGAGGATGCGCCGGAAGACCTGCCCGCGCGACATGCCGAAGGCCTCGCCGGTCTCGAGCTGCGGGCGCGGCACGGCCTGCATTGCGCCATAAAGGACGTTGCCGCAGAAGGCGCCGAAAACGATGGCATAGGTGAAGATGGCGAGGCCGAAATTATAGGTCTCGTGCACCCATTGCGGCGCGTTGCCCTGCGGCGTGCGGGCGGCGTCGCAGACGAGGAAGTTGGCGCCCTGGCGGATCGGCTCGGTCCAGTCGGGGCAGTTGATCTGGTGGCGGATGAACTCGATGCCCTGGTCGAGGACCAGCACGAAGAACAGGAAGAAGATGATGTCGGGCACGCCGCGCACCATGGCGGTGTAGAGTTTTCCGATCCAGCGCAGCGGCAGCACGCGCGAGCGGCTGGCGGTCGCGGCGGCAAAGCCGAACGCCAGCGACAGCGGGGCGGCGATGGCCAGCAGCATCAGGACAGTGCCGAGGCTGGCGTAGAGCAGGGAATGCACACCGTTGGTCAGGTAGCATTGTGCCCAGGGCCAACCCGACAGGTCGGCGGGGACCTCGCAATTGGAATTCGCCTGAATCCAGCCGACGAGGGAGGGCAACCAGAACCAGAACGCCCGATAGATAAGGCCCATCACGGCAAGATAGAGCGCTGCCAGCAGCAGCAACCGGATCGGTGGTGAGGCGGGGAGGCGGATCAAGGGGCGACGCTGCCGTCATGGCGGGCCGCGCCGGACGTCGCAGTCGGGCGGGCCGGGAATGGCTCGGAGGGATGGGCGCGGATGTCGGGCATGGGGGCCTGTGGCTGCGGGCGGGAAGTATTGAGTATTTTTGAAAAGGTGAAGCAGGGGGGCGTGCCGGAGCGGCGGGGACGAGGGGCGGGACTAGGGCGGGACGAAGGGCGACGAGGGGGCGACGAGGGGGCGACGAGGGGGCGACGAGGGGGGCGGCAAATGACGCCCCCCTCGCATTCAGTCGATTACCAGGTCGCGGCGTCGGGGCCGAACCATTCCACGATCATCGCGTTCAGCGTGCCGTCTGCCTTCATCGCGGTGATCTGCGCGTCGAACATGGCGACCAGTTCGTCACCCTCGCGCAGGCCCATGCCGACGCCGCCACCAAGCTGGATCGGGTCGAGGATGACCATCAGGTCCGCATCCTCGTCCGCGATGGGCAGAAGGTAGTCGCCGTCGGCGAAGACGGCATCGGCCTCGCCGTTGCGCACGGCCGCGACGGTTTCGTCGGGGGTGGCGAACTCGATCAGCGTTACGCCTTCAAGCGTGGCGATATAGCCGGCCTGGATGGTGTTGGTCTGGGCCGCGACCACGGCGCCTTCAAGGTCCAGATCTTCGGACATGCCGAGGAACAGCGACGAGGCGGGCGGAATGTAGGCCTGGGTGAAGTCGATCACTTCATCCCGCTCGTCGGTGATGCTCATGCCGGCGATGATGGTGTCGTAGTTGCCCGAGGTCAGGTTCGGGATGATGCTGTCCCACTCGTTCGTGACCCATTCACAGGTCAGCTCGGCGCGGGCGCAAAGCTCGTCACCCAAAGCGCGCTCGAAGCCGTCGACCTCGCCCGCATCGTTGATGAAGTTGTAGGGAGGGTAGGCCCCTTCGGTGCCCATGCGGACGACGGAATGCGCATCTGCAAGGGCCATGCCGGCGGTCATCGTCAGGGCGGTGGTTGCAAGGATCAGTTTTTTCATTGGTGGTTTCTCCTGGTTGGTTCGGCTTTTGGGTGTCTATGTCTCGCAAAGCGCGACGCGCTCCGCAACAGCACGTCCGCGCCATGGCGGCGCGCGATGGGTGGGTGTCCCGTCCCGGGACGGGTCTGCAAGAGGGGCATGTTTCCTGTCGGCAAGGTCCGGGCCGGAGGCGTCAGGGGCGATCCTCGAGGGAAAAATAGTGGCCGTGGCCAGCGCCACGAGGTGCGAGAGAACCGCGCCGGAAGCAACAGGCTGTGCCGCGGCGGCACGCATCGACGGGTGAGGGGAACGCACCGGCATCGCCTCAGGCCATCTGGCTGTGGCTGAGGAACTGTTGCAGGCGCTCGGATTTGGGGGCGCCGAACAACTCGGAAGGCGGGCCTTCCTCTTCCACCAGACCCCGGTGGAGGAAGATGGTGTGGGACGACAGATCGCGCGCAAGGCGCATGTCGTGGGTCACCAGGATCATGGTGCGGCCTTCGGCGGCAAGGTCGCGGATGACGCGGACGACTTCCTGCTCCAGCTCCGGGTCAAGCGCACTTGTCGGCTCGTCGAACAGAAGCGCGCGGGGTTGCATGCAGAGCGCGCGCGCAATGGCGGCACGCTGTTGCTGGCCGCCGCTGAGTTGCGCGGGCCACGCATCGCATTTGGCGCTGATGCCGACCTTGTCGAGAAGCGCGCGGGCGCGGTCCTCGACCTCGGCAGGGTCCTCGCCCAGAACCGTCACGGGGGCCTCCATGACGTTTTGCAGGATGCTGAGATGCGACCAGAGGTTGAAGGACTGGAACACCATCGACAGGTTGGTTCGGATCAGGCGCACCTGTTCGGCGTCGGCGGGGCGGCGGTTGTGGCCCTTGCCCTTCCAGCGGATCGGATCGCCTTCGAACCGGATGTCGCCCTGTTGGCTGTCCTACAGCAGATTGGCGCAGCGCAGAAGGGTGGATTTGCCCGAACCGGAAGAGCCGATCAGTGACACCACATCGCCCGCGCGCGCCGTCAGGTCGACGCCCTTGAGCACGTCGAGCACGCCGAAGCTTTTGTGCAGGCCGGTGATCTGGATCACCGGAGGTGTGGCATCGGTCACGCGGAAGCTTCCCCTTTGGTTCAGAGAGTTGAGCCAATCGGGGAAAGGATTGCGATGGGGGGCAAGGGGATGCGCAGGGGAAACGCGCGAAATTCGCCCGCTTTCAGGCAGATGCTGAATTATTGGGCAGCGGCGGGGTGGGGACCGGTTGGTCGAGATAGGCATTCTCGGGCAGGATGTGAAAGCTCAGCGGTCCGCCATACTGCATCGGGTCGGCAGGCTGCCAGCGGGCCAGCCCGGCCTGAATGGCGTCGCGAAGCGGGGCCGGGTCGTGGCCCTGCGTGGTGATCAGGGGCAGGCCGGGCGTGGGGGCGGTGCGGCCCGCGACCTCGACCAGCGCCGCGTTGGGATCGGTGCGGCTCAACAGCCGCCAGGTGACCACGTCGATACAGGCGATGTCCGCCCGCCCCTCGGCCAAGGCCGCGAGCGAGGCGGCGTGGGAGCCGGTCTGCAGCGTTGCGGTGAAGGGCAGGCCTTGCGCCGCCGCCCAACCGGATTGGCTGTCGGGAGAGTTGTAGGCGAGGATGGCGGGCGTGCTGTCCGGGCGGCGGATGATGACGGAGTGATAGTGACCCGGTGCATCGCCGAGGCCGAAATCGAGCGTGCCGACATAGGTGACGCGGTCGCGGAGCACCGAGCGGAACGGCAGGCCACAGGTCATCGACAGCGCCAGATCGGGCGAGAGCCAGTGCGCAACCAAGTCCGCCGGCAGATCGGCGGGCGGCGTCAGGTCGGGCAAGTTGGTGCCGTCCTGCACCAGCCGCCAGAAAGCGCACCAGCCCTCGGCCGTCTCGGCGCGCCAATACATCGGCAGGCTGGCGATCATGACCCCGAAGACAGTCGAAGGCGGGCCTTGTTGCTGTCGATGTCGCTGACGCCCAGCATCGGCGCGACCATGCGCAACAGCGCATTCTCGTCCTCGTCGCGCTCGCCGTCCGCCAGCACGATGGTCCACAGCGCCTCGATCACGCCGAGGCGGTCCTCGTAGGGCACGGCGTCCTTTATGGCGCGGGTGAAGCGGACGGTATCGGGCGCTTCGAGTTCAAGCGCCTCGGCCTCGGCGCGCAACTCGGCAGTGGC
>JBBQHZ010000075.1:0-18405 GCA_038324445.1 Rhodobacterales bacterium
CTGCCGGTCGCCGACAAGCTCGGCGCCGCAGTTGGCGCGAGCCGCGCCGCGGTCGATGCCGGTTACGCGCCAAATGACTGGCAGGTGGGCCAGACCGGAAAAATCGTCGCGCCCGACCTCTACATCGCCTGCGGCATTTCCGGCGCCATCCAGCACCTCGCCGGCATGAAGGATTCCAAGGTGATCGTGGCGATCAACAAGGATGCCGACGCGCCGATTTTCCAGGTCGCCGACTACGGCCTCGTCGCTGACCTTTTCCAGGTTCTGCCGGAGCTGGAGAAAGAGCTGGAGAAGCTTAAGGCCGCTGGATAGCGCGCGCGGAACGGTTGTCCCGGCCACATTCGCGGCAAAATCGCGCTTCCGAGGCTTCCGCTTCTCTCGCAACTGCGAAATACTCCGCTGGGGTGGGATCAGAGGGCCAGATGGCAGCGGTGATGACGAAGATCGGGGTGGTGGGGGCCGGCCAGATGGGCAACGGCATCGCCCATGTCTGCGCCTTGGCGGGCTATGACGTGATCATGTCCGATGTCAGCCAGGACGCGCTGGACCGTGCGCGCGCCCTGATCGACAAGAACCTGCAGCGTCAGGTCAGCCGCGACAAGATCACCCAGGTCGACAAGGATGCCGCTATGGCGCGCATCCGCACCACGATGCACCTCGCCGACATCGGGCCGTCCGACCTTATCATCGAAGCCGCGACCGAGCGTGAGACGGTCAAGCAGGCGATCTTCGAGGACCTCCTGCCGCATCTCAAGCCGTCAACGATCCTGACCTCGAACACCTCGTCTATCTCGATCACGCGCCTGGCGTCGCGCACCGACCGGCCCGAGAAGTTCATGGGCTTCCACTTCATGAACCCCGTGCCTGTGATGCAACTGGTCGAACTGATCCGGGGGATTGCGACCGACGAGCCGACGTTCAAGGCCTGCAAGGCTGTCGTCGACAAGCTGGGCAAGACCGCCGCCACCGCCGAGGATTTTCCAGCCTTCATCGTCAACCGCATCCTGATGCCGATGATCAACGAGGCGGTCTACACCCTCTACGAGGGTGTCGGGAACGTCACCTCCATCGACATGGCGATGAAACTTGGCACCAACCATCCGATGGGCCCGCTGGAACTGGCGGATTTCATCGGCCTGGATACCTGCCTTGCGATCATGAACGTGCTGCATGACGGGCTGGCCGATACCAAATACCGCCCCTGCCCCCTGCTGACGAAATATGTCGAGGCGGGCTGGCTCGGCCGCAAGACCAACCGCGGGTTCTACGATTATCGCGGCGAAGGCGATCCGGTTCCTACGCGCTGAAGCCACCCCCCGCGCGCCGAGCCCCTGTTTCAGCTTGGTAAAAAAAACTCATTCCGACATCTCGCCGGATGCGGCAATCAAGGGGAAAGCTCATCCCTGATCGGGCAAGAAGATGCTCATCCCTGATCGGGATCGTCCCGCAATGACAATGTCCGCTCCCGCAACCACGTCATGAACTCGCGCGGCTTGCCGATGCGGTCCTGCCACTGGTCCGGCGTGATGGGCTTTCCGATGATCGGGCCCTGCGGCTTGTCGAAGCTGTTCACGACCTCGTGGATCAGCAATCCCTGACGCAGCACCGGACTGATCCGGTTGGCGATCTGATAGGCGCGGCTGTTCTGCCCGGTGAAGAAGCAGGGCACGATCGTCGCGCCGCTTGTGCGGATCATCTTGGCGGTGAACACATTCCACTCGCCTTCGATCGGCTGACCCCACATCCGGTCGCTCGCCGCCACGGCGCCCGATGGAAACAGGGCGATCAAGCCCTTGTCCGCCAGATGCTCCATCGCCTGGGTGCGCATCACCAGCATCTTCTGCTGGGCATCCGGCTCATGCGGGAACGGAACCGAAATCATGTAGCCCGACGCCGCCTCGTCGATGCCGGTCAGCAATGCGCGCGTCAGTATCCTGTAATCGTTGCGCCGCCGCCCGATGAGGTCGGCCAGGATCATGCCATCGACCAATCCATGGGGATGGTTCGCCACGAACACCACCGGTCCCTCGACAGGGATCCGGTCCAGATGCTCCTGCGGCGTGGTCAGGTCGATCCCCATCACCTTCATCGTCGCGGGCCAGAACGCCTGGCCCTTGAACTCGCCCAGGCCCTCGAACTGCCGCACGCGGCGAATGATCGTCAGCTTGCCGGTCATCCACTCCATCGCCTTGATGGTGTAGCGCACGAAAGGGCTGGGAAATGAATTGGCATAGGTCAGCGACCGGCGGTCATATGTCCCTCCCGGTCCGGAACGCCGGGCCGGGGCAGGTGCCGTAATGTTGCGGGTGCTCAAGTCCGTCACGTGCCCTCGTCTCTCCTGTATGCCGAGGCCTTTTGCCGGATCGGTCAGGTTTCTTCACCGAACCGGTCGGCTACCAGGGCTTCCAGCGCATCTGCCAGGCGCTCTGCCTCGGCACCGCTGGTTTCTACCTCAATAAAGGTTCCCATCGAGGCTGCCAACATCAAAAGGCCCATGATGCTGTCACCGGCAGCACTCAGCCCATCGCGGCGCACGGTTGCCCTTGCGTCATGTTCTTCCACAACCTCGACAAATCGGGCCGATGCCCGGGCATGCAGACCCTTGATGTTCACGATCTTCAACTTCCGAGTCGTATGGCTATCGGTCATCTTGCCCCCTATTCCGGTGCGCCGTCGAAGGCATTGATGTAGCGCCGACCGGCTTCTGCCGCACGCGAGACGGCCTCTTCAACGCTCAGATGGCGCGATTTCGCCAGCTTCACCAGCATCGGAAGGTTCACCCCCGTCAGGATCTTGCGGTTCGCGGGGCGGCAGGCGCGCAGCGACAGGTTCGACGGCGATCCGCCATACATGTCCGTCACCACCACCACGCCGTCGCCGTTGTCGACGGCATCTGCAGCATCGCAGATTTCGCGGGTTCGGGCCGAGCGGTCATCCTCGGGGCCAACGGAGATTGCCACCATCGCCGGTTGCGCGCCCACCACATGTTCCGTGGCGCGCTTGAGTTCCGAGGCGAGGCCGCCATGGGCGACGATCACGATACCGATCACGTTGACTTAGCCTCTCCATCCTCAGTCGAGGCCGCGATGCCCTTGGGCGGGCTGCTGTCTCGGTCTTGCATCACGTCTCGATGCCTTTTTGACACTTGCCAACCCACTTCCGCAAGGCGCGTTGCAGTGATCTCTGCCATGGCAACCGAGCGGTGCTTGCCGCCGGTGCAGCCGAACGCCACCGTCAGGTGGCTTTTGCCCTCTTCCTGGAAGGCCGGCAGCAGCAGCGTCAGCATGTCGTCGACCTGGGTCGAGAAGGCAGTGAAGCGCGGGTCCTGCGCAATGTAGGACTGAACGAAGGGCGAGCGTCCGTCTTCGGGCCGCAACGAAGGGTCCCAATGCGGATTGCGCAGGAAGCGGCAGTCGAACACCAGATCGGCATTGATCGGCAGGCCGCGCCGATACGAGAACGACACGACCTGAATCGCCAGCCCCGGCGCACGGTCATCGGCGAAGAAGCGACCGATCTCGGCGCGGGTGTCGTGGATCGTCAACGCTGTCGTGTCGATCAGCACGCTGGCCCGTCCCCGCAGCGGCGCCAGCATCTCTCGCTCGCGCGCAATGCCGTCGGCGGGGTCGGCGTCGGGGGCCAGCGGATGGCGTCGGCGGGTTTCGGAAAAGCGGCGTTGCAGCGTGGCAGGCTCGCAATCGACAAAGACCAGATCGACTTCATAGAGGCCTTCGCCCTGCAAGCGCTCGATCGCAGCAATCAACTCTTCCGCGCCGAAGTCGCGGGTGCGAGGGTCGATGCCAAGCGCCAGCGGACGCGCCGGCGGCGGCCCCTCCAGCAGTCGAGGCAACAGGCCAAGCGGCAGGTTGTCGATGGCCTCGAACCCCAGATCCTCCAGCGCATGGATCACCGTGCTGCGCCCGGCACCGGAAGGGCCGGTCACGAACACCACATGGGCCTGCGCATCGGGTGCCTTCGGGGTGACAGGGCGGATGAGCATGGTGGGGGCCTTCAGGGCGTGGAGTGTCGCGTTCAGGTATCTGCCCGGCCATGGCGCAGAAGCTGCACAAGGCCAGATGTAAGCATCGGGTTCGACATTGCTAGGATCACCACTATACGCGCCGTGCCAAAGGTTACCAGCCGGGACGGCGGCAAGCGGTGCGGCTCTCGCCGGGACAGATCGACGACAAGCGACAGCGGCGCCTCGGCGCGGACCGGCCCCGCCTTCAGCAAGCCGATGCCCCGCGCCTCGATCAGCTCTGGCGCACCGTCCGGGCGGCGCAGCATCGCCGGACCATCGGGGGCACCGGGCGGATCGACCCAGACCCCGTCGTCGCAGATCAGCGTCGCCCCAAAGCCCAGAAGCGCCAGTGCCAGACTGGATTTGCCCGAGCCGGACGGGCCCAGAACCAGCACGCCCTTGCCATCCAGTTCCACGGCGCTGCCGTGAAAGAAGGCCCGCGCGCCCTCTCTGGCGCTTGCCCTGTCCTCAAGCGGTTCGGGCGTGGGGGCCGTCATCGCTCAGATCGGCAAGCCGACCACAAAGCGCGCACCAAGCGGCTCGGACGTGATGTCGGCGTCGGTCGGGCGGATGTTCTCGGCCCAGATGACGCCGCCATGGGCCTCGACGATCTGTTTCGAGATGGCCAGTCCAAGGCCGGAATGGTTGCCGAACTGCTGCACCGGGCGTTCCGAATAGAACCGGTGGAACACCTTGGTCAGCGCCTGTTCCGGGATGCCGGGACCGGTATCCTCGACCACGATCAGCACGCGGTTTTCGCGTCGACGGATCCACAACCGCACCGCGTCGCCTTCCTCGCAGAAGGAAATCGCGTTGCCGATCAGGTTGACGAAGACCTGCGCAAGGCGTCCCTCAAGGCCCGAGATCAGGATCTTGCCCGGCGGCAGGTCGGTAATGAATTCGACACCCTTCTTGGCCGCTTCCTCGGAATGATAGAGGCTGATGTTTTCAAGGGTGCGGACGAGGTTGAATTCCTCCTCCTCCTCCTTCACCAACTCGCTGTCGAGGCGCGAGGCATTGGAAATATCGCTCACCAACCGGTCCAGTCGCTGCACGTCATGCTCGATCACCGCGATCAGCCGCGCGCGCTGTTCGTCATTCTTCGCGAAACCGAGCGTGCCCACCGCGGACCGCAGCGAGGCCAGCGGGTTCTTGATCTCGTGGCTGACATCCGCCGCAAACTGCTCGTTGCTGTCGATCCGGTCATACAGCGCCGCGACCATGCCGCGCAACGCGCCGGACAGTCGCCCGATCTCGTCGGGGCGGCCGGTCAGGTCGGGGATGCGCACGCGGGTGGGCGACATCTTGCGGGCGTTCTTGTCGCGGCCCAATTCGGCGGCGGCGGACAGGTCTGCCAGCGGATTGGCGATGGTCGAGGCCAGCACCAGCGACAGCGCGATGGACACCAGCAGCGCCACCACGAACATCTGCAACAGCTGCTCTTGTTCCACGCGCACCAGTTGGTCGATCTCTCCGGCTGCGGTGGTGACAACGACCACGCCGACGATCCCGCCCACCCCTTCGATCGGCGAGGCGGCGGCAAAGACCGCGCCCGTCGTGTCGGACCCACGCTGAAGGATGGTGGCGCCATCCAGCGCCTGTGCGACCAGTCCGGCATGCGCCTCTGGCCCCGGTACAGTCAGGTCGGGGCGGTCCGCGCCGCCCAGAACGGCCGAGACGCCGTTCCAGACCCACAACAGGAAGTCGGTGATCAGCAGCGTTTCGACGGGACGGTTGTCCAGCCCGCGTACCGGCCGTGCAGCACTGCGCGCGACGGCCAAGGTGGAAGAAACCGGCGTGCCATCGGCGGCGAAGATAAAGATATCCACCCCGTCCGACACCCCGATCCGCGACAGAACGCTGTCCACGTCGATGCCATCCCCTGTCACAAGATTGGCTGGGGCAGCGGCGGGCAGCATTGCTTCGAACACGTCGGTGATCAGCTGCGCCTCGACCGCAAGGCCACGCTCGCGCTGCACCACAAGGCTGTCGCGCACGGGATCCAGCGCCAGGAAAACGATCCCCAGCACCATGATCGCGATCAGGTTGAACAGGATGATCTTGCGCGCCAGTGGCGAGGAATTGAGCGAGATCAGCGACCGCCGCGCGCGGGCGGCGCGCAGCTCGCTTTCGAGCGAGGCCTGGGGACGGTCCCAGTCTTCGCCCAGAACAATGTCCGCCCGCTCGGTGGCGCGGCGGTTCGTCATCGACAGATCGGCTGGCACCTGAGCCGCCCCCTATTCTTCGTTGTAGCGGTAGCCGATGCCGTAAAGCGTCTCGATCGCCGAGAAATCGTCGTCGACGGAACGCATCTTCTTGCGCAGGCGCTTGATGTGGCTGTCGATCGTGCGGTCGTCGACATAGACCTGTTCGTCATAGGCCACGTCCATCAACTGGTCGCGCGACTTCACGAAACCGGGCCGTTGGGCCAGCGCCTGCAACAGCAGGAACTCGGTCACCGTCAGGGTCACATCGCGTCCCTTCCAGCTGACCGCGTGACGCAGCGGGTCCATCCGCAACTGGCCGCGATCCAGAACCGTACTTTCCTCGGGCGCGCCGGCGGCGTCGGACGCGATCGCATCCTGACGACGCAGGATCGAGCGGATGCGCTCCACCAGCAGGCGCTGCGAAAACGGCTTGCGCACGTAGTCGTCGGCACCCATCCGCAGGCCCATCAATTCGTCGATCTCATCATCCTTGGAGGTCAGGAAGATCACCGGCATCTGGGATTTCTGGCGCAACCGCTGCAGAAGATCCATGCCATCCATGCGCGGCATCTTGATGTCGAAGACACCCAGATCCGGCAGCTTCCGGTTGAACGCATCGAGGGCCGACTGGCCATCGTTGTAGGTTTCGACTTCAAAGCCTTCGGCTTCCAATGTCATCGAAACGGACGTCAGGATATTCCTGTCGTCATCGACGAGTGCGATACGCGCCATCTATTTATGTCCTCGATTACTGCTCGGTGCATTTCTTGTTTTGCGCCACTGTTCCGTTTCCGCCGCAGAGAATCAATAAAAAACACACGCTTGCGACGTCGACCCGACCCAACTGTGGCCATTTTGCGTTAAGGACCGGTAAATCAGTGTGGCAAAAATCGGGCAGATGCCCCCGATTGCGGTTTGCCGGGCGGAAATCACTGTCGCGCAATATTATTTCGTGGTGGTTGCGCTAACGGGGGCACAGCGACCTGTTCACGCTCAAAATCGTCATGATATAGCAATGGAACGGCGCTAACGCCGGCGCCGCATTTCAGGACGGCCTGACAGGAGCTTCCACCATGACCCAAGGACGCGTGAACCCCACCCACACGCTTGAAACCCAAGGCATCACGGGACTGGGGCAGGTCTATTACAACATGCTGGAACCGGCGCTGATCGAGGCGGCCGTGTCGCGGGGCGAGGGCAGGCTTGGCCTTGGCGGCGCATTTCTGGTGTCGACGGGGCAGTTCACCGGGCGCTCGCCCAAGGACAAGTTCGTCGTCCGCACGCCCGAGGTCGAAGACAAGATCTGGTGGGAAAACAACGCCCCCATGGCGCCCGAGGCGTTCGATCTGCTCCATGCCGACATGCTGGCCCACATGCAGGGCCGCGATTATTTCGTCCAGGATCTCTATGGCGGCGCGGATGCAGCACATCGCCTCGATGTGCGGATCGTCAGCGAACTCGCGTGGCACAGCCTCTTCATCCGCCACCTGCTGCGCCGCCCCGAGGCGCACGAACTGGCAACCTTCTCCCCCGACTTCACCATCATCAATTGCCCCGCCTTCAAGGCAGACCCGGCGCGCCACGGCTGCCGCACGGAAACGGTGATCGCGCTGAACCTGACCAAGAAGATCGTCCTGATCGCCAACACCGAATATGCGGGCGAGAACAAGAAATCGGTCTTCACCCTTCTCAATTACCTGCTGCCCGAAAAAGGCGTGATGCCGATGCATTGCTCGGCCAACCACGCCATCGGCGATCCCGACGATGCGGCCGTGTTCTTCGGCCTGTCGGGCACCGGCAAGACGACCCTCTCCGCCGATCCCGGCCGCACCTTGATCGGCGATGACGAGCATGGCTGGTCCGACACCGGCATCTTCAACTTCGAGGGCGGCTGCTACGCCAAGACCATCAACCTGCGGCAAGAGGCCGAGCCCGAGATCTACGCCACCACCCACAAGTTCGGCACCGTGATCGAGAACATGGTCTACGACCCCGACACGCTGGAGCTGGATTTCGACGACGACAGCCTGACCGCCAATACCCGCTGCGCCTATCCGCTCGACATGATCTCGAACGCCAGCGCCACGGGCCTTGCCGGGCATCCCCGCAACATCGTGATGCTGACCTGCGACGCCTTCGGCATCTTGCCCCCCATCGCGCGGCTGACGCCCGCGCAGGCGATGTATCACTTCCTCAGCGGTTTCACCGCCAAGGTCGCCGGCACCGAACGTGGCGTGACCGAGCCCACGCCCACCTTCTCCACCTGCTTCGGTGCGCCCTTCATGCCGCGCAGGCCAGAAGTCTACGGCGCGCTTCTGCGCGACAAGATCGCGGCCAACGGCGCGACCTGCTGGCTGGTCAATACCGGCTGGACCGGCGGCGCCTTCGGCACCGGAAGCCGGATGCCGATCCGCGCCACGCGGGCATTGCTGACGGCGGCCCTTGACGGTTCGCTGACCAAGGGCGACTTCCGCCGCGACGCCAATTTCGGCTTCGATGTGCCGACATCGTGCCCGGGCGTCGCCGACATCCTGCTCGACCCGCGCCGCACCTGGGACCGGCCCGACAGCTATGACAGGCAGGCGCAGCGGCTGGTGCAGATGTTCGCGGACAACTTCGCGCAATATGTCGACCATATCGACGCCGACGTGAAAGCCGCCGCGATCTGACTTGGGGGCAACTTGCTGCCGCAACAGGGCCGCCCCGGCATCGGGGCCGGTCACCTCTGCGTGAGGGGACTGGCGGAAATCCACAGATGCGCGACGATGCGGACCTGCTACCTTGGCGTCATCCACAATCGGGAACCCTGCCATGCACCGCACCCTCGCCCTTCCTCTCGCCCTCCTCGTCCTTGCCACGCCGCTGCACGCGCAGCAGGCAGACCTGCCGCATTCGGCCGAGTTCGATGACTTTGCCTATGGCATCATCTGCTTCCATCACGACAGCATCCCCGACCGGCCGCTGACCGAGGACGAGATCGTCGCGCTGGAAGAAGCCGATCAGGGCGATTTCCTGATGCGCGCAACTGCGACGCTGGAGATCCCGGCAATCGAATACCTCACCTTCGGCATCATCGGCAGCTACCCCGAGGGCGTCGAGCACGAGGTGCAGACGACGCTGACCCGGACACCGCAAGACGGCGCACCGATCGTTGAAGTCTATTCTCGGTTCTTCGACGCCTCCGCCGTGTTGGACGGCTGGGTCCTCGAAACGGCCGATGGCCCGCTTGTCGGCACCTACCGCTTCGACGCCCGGCGCGGCGACGAAACGGTCTATGACGTGACCTTCTCCGTCGTCCAGCCCGAGGCCTATACAGGCGTCATTCCCGCCTGTGTCCCGGCCCCGTGATGCGTCCAGTGATGCGTCCGGCGGCACTCCTGCCCTGCCTGCTCTGCGCCGCTGCCCTGACCGGGGCGGCGCAGGCGCAGGACGCCGATCCGCGCACCAGTCCCCTGCTCGCCGATCTGGTCTACGGCGTCTACTGCGCGCAAGAGCCCGAGCGGCGCGATCCCGCCCCGGAAACCGCCTCGGGCACCATCAACATCGTGCCTGCCATCCCGGATTTCCGGTTTCGACAGCGGCTTGTCCCGGCCGAGATCGGCATCGGCTTCGGCGTCCTCGCCTCCGCCCCTCCCGACACCTATCTGGAACCCGTCACCGTCACCGTCACCCACCCGCCCTATGCGGACACCGGCATCACCACCGAGCGCTGGGTGACAGATATCGACGAGGCGCCCAACCTGATGGGGTTCAGCTTCGACACCGCCTCGGAACTGGTGTTGGGCGAATGGACCTTCTCCGCCGTCAATGCCGAGGGGGAGGAGTTGTATTTCGTCTCGTTCGAAGTCGTCGCACCCGAGTTGATGCCGCAGATCATGTCGGTCTGCTTCGATTCCTTCATTTCCTGACGGCGCTCAGCCAAGGATGCCGCGCCGCACAAGGTTCGCGCCTGCCACAACCAGCACGATCAACGTCGCCTTGCGGAACAACTCTGCATCCAGCCAGTCACCCAGCCAGAAGCCCAGACGCATCCCGATGAACGCGGGCACCAGCAACGCGGCGGAAAACGGCGCGGTCACGCTGGTCAACACCCCCGACTGGATGTGCCCCGCCAACAGGCTGACCGACCCGAGCGAATAGACCACGCCCTGCACCAGCATCTGCCGCTGTTTCGGCGTCTCCAGCGCGATCAGGTAGAGCACCGTCGGCGGCCCCCAAGTGCCGGTGAACCCGCCCAACGCCCCCGCAAAGCCGCCGATGGACCACTCTGCCACCCGCCTGCGGGACGGCGGAATGTGAAACCGCACCCCCAGCAACTGGATCAGCGACAAGACGACCACCGGCACGCCGAGGATCAGGAAAAACGCCTGCTCCGGCACCCGCGTCACGAACTGTGCCACGATCAGGATCATCACGCAGACGATCAGCACATAGCGCCAATGTTCGCGCAGCGCGTCCAGCATGTCGGCGCGCGAATGTCGCATCACTTGCAGGATGTTGGAGAAGAGCGCCGGCAGGATCACCCCGGCAATGGCCACGAACGGGTCCAGAAACAGCGACAGGCCGGATACAAGGATCAGGGGCATCGCAAAGCCGATGGCGCCCTTCACAGTGCCCGCAACCAACGCCACGGCGAAGGCCGCAACAAAAGTCCATGGCGTGAAGAGAGAGAGCATTTCCGCAAACATGGCTGCTTTCTAGAGGGGTCGCGGCCTCGCTGCACCCGCAATCGTCCGCGACATTTTTGTGCGCATGGCGGTTCGGCGCAGCATTTAAGTTGCGCTGCACCTGCAAAGCACTTACCTCTGCCCCGGTCCATCAGGCCGCCTGCTGCAGGAGAATGCCATCATGCCCCGTGACGCCCATCTGACAAGCGAGACGCCCGTGTTGTTGCCCGACCTGCTTGCCCTCACCGCCACCGCCGTCCCCCCTGCCGAGGCGATTCTGTCCCGCGCCATCGACCACCTTCGCGGCACGCTCAGCCACGATGGCCGCATATCCGCCACCCTGATCGAGGAAAACCAGACCGCCGCCCACGGCGTTGCGTGGCTTGCCACCTATGTCGAAGCGCTCCGCCAGATGCAGGGCTGGGCGGAACGCCTTCAGGCAGACGGCAAGTTCGGCGAGGTCGAGGCGCTGATCCTCCAGATCACGTTCGGCGAATATCTCTGGCAGATCTACGGCGGCATCCCGATGAACCAGGGCGAGATCCTGCGCCCGCAGGATCTGGGCCTGACCCAGGACGACCAGCGCGGCCTTATGTCCGACGCGGTGATGACCCTCACCGGCAAGGGCAACACGCAGGCCGTGCGCACACGGCTTGTCGCGCTGATGCGCGAACGCACGGCCGAGATCACCGTGGGCCAATGCGGCCTTGATGACGAGCTGGACATGATCCGCGAGCAATTCCGCCGCTATGCCGTCGACCGCGTCATTCCCCACGCCCACGAATGGCACCTCAAGGACGAACTGATCCCGATGGCGATCATCGAGGAATTGTCCGAGATGGGCGTTTTCGGCCTGACCATCCCCGAGGAACACGGCGGACTTGGCCTGTCCAAGGCCTCCATGTGCGTCGTGTCCGAGGAACTGTCGCGCGGGTATATCGGTGTCGGCTCTCTCGGCACCCGGTCCGAGATCGCGGCCGAGCTAATCCTTTCCGGCGGCACCGAGGCGCAAAAGGCCAAGTGGCTGCCCGGCCTCGCCTCGGGCGAGATCCTTCCGACCGCCGTATTCACCGAACCCAATACTGGCTCCGACCTCGGATCGCTCCGCACCAAGGCCACGCGTGACGGCGCCGATTGGCGGCTGAACGGCAACAAGACGTGGATCACCCATGCCGCCCGCACCCATGTGATGACCGTGCTGGCGCGCTCGGTTCCCGGCACCGACGACTACAAGGGCCTGTCGATGTTCCTGGCGGAAAAGACCCCCGGCACCGATGATGCGCCTTGGCAGGACGCCGGTATCTCGGGCGGCGAGATCGAGGTCCTGGGCTATCGCGGGATGAAGGAATACACCGTCAATTTCGACGATTTCCGCGTCGACGGCGACAACCTTCTGGGCGGCAAGGAGGGTGAAGGCTTCAAGCAACTGATGCAGACCTTCGAGAGCGCCCGCATTCAGACCGCCGCCCGCGCCATCGGCGTGGCGCAATCCGCGCTCGACGCCGGCATGAAATACGCCGAGGATCGCAAGCAATTCGGCAAAAGCCTGATCGAGTTTCCCCGCGTATCTGGCAAGCTGGCGATGATGGCGGTGGAGATCATGGTGGCCCGCCAACTCACCTATTTCTCCGCCCGCGAAAAGGACAACGACCGGCGCTGTGATCTGGAGGCCGGGATGGCCAAGCTCTTGGGCGCGCGCGTCGCCTGGGCCGCCGCCGACAACGCCCTGCAAATCCATGGCGGCAACGGTTTCGCGCTCGAATATCCCATCAGCCGCATCCTGTGCGACGCGCGTATCCTCAACATCTTCGAGGGCGCGGCCGAGATTCAGGCGCAGGTGATCGCAAGAAGGTTGCTGGGCTGACAGCAGGCAGGGAAGGTCCGGTGGACCTTTCCCTCGGTCGCGCGCCGAAAGTCAGGCGCAGGTAATTGCTCGCCGCCTCCTCGGCTGGCCCGCCCCATTGACCCATCGGTATGGCGGGCCGCATACTCCACCATACCATGCTTGACCCGAACTATTTCCATCGCAAGGATTTCTGCCAGTCCATCTTTGACCAGATGGCCACCGGCTTTGCGTCAAAACTGGCGCTGTTCGGTCCCCGCCGCACCGGCAAGTCGCAATTCCTGCTCAACGACCTCGGCCCCAAGGCGCTCACCTTCGGGCACCGCGTCGCCTATGTCGATCTGTGGGAACGCGGCCCCTCCGCGCTGGCAATCATCCTCTATGAACTCGACCGCGCGCTGCAGCCCCAAAGCACCACCGGCAAGGCGCTGAAACTGGCCCAAACCGCGGCACCCCGTGTGGTTCTGAACGCCCTTGGCCAAAGCATGGAGCTTGATCTGGGCGCGCGGCCCAGGAAGCTACCGCAAGATCAGGTGCTGATGCTCGACGCCTATCTGGAACGGCTGGCATCCACCAAGCAGCGCGCCTTCCTGTTCTTCGACGAGTTTCAGGACATCTTGCGCTCAAACGATCACGCGCCCCTTCTCGCCGCGCTCCGCGCCGGGCTGAACCGCCACGATGGCGGGCTAGCCACCGTTTTCACCGGCTCGTCCCAGGACCTTCTGCGCCGCGTCTTTTCCCGCCGCGATGCGCCGTTCTACCGCTATGCCACCGATATCCGACTGCCACCGCTGGAGGCGGATTTCGTCGCCTTCCAACTGGGCTTCTACCCCAAGGGTGCGCCGAAGGTGGACATGGCGACTGCCATGGCGGTGTTCGAACGGCTTGACCGCAACCCGGACTATTTCCGCCAATGGCTGCGCCGGATGGCCCTGTCAGGCGACGGTTCCGCCGAAGTGATCGAGGCGCTGATCCGCGAGGAGATCGAGCATGATCAAGGCTTTGCCGAGATCTGGGTGGCCCTGCAACCGCATGACCGCGTGGTCCTGCGCCTGATCGCGGAAGGCAATCGGGCGATCTATGGCGAGGATGGCACGCGCGCCATGCGCCGTCTGGGGCTGACCGACCCGCCCAGCAAATCCACCCGCCAGACCGCCATGAACAACCTTGTCAAGGCGGGCCTTGCCGACAACGAGGGCGGCACCCGCATCGTCACCGACCCGATCCTGCACCAATGGGTCCGCGCCCGCCCGCTATCGGACTTCGGCTGACGCGGTATGGCAAGTTCCATACTTTCCCATACCGAAACCTTCTGACATTTTTTGTTGATTTTGTTATGATCCGCCCAATATCCAGCGAATGATCACAAGGGGGCTCCCAATGACCAACATGGTTCTTCTTACAGGCGTCACCGGTTTCATCGCCAAACGCATCGCCCTCGACCTGCTGAATGCAGGCCACCATGTGCGTGGCTCGCTCCGCAGCCTCAGCCGCGCGGACGAGGTGCGCGACGCCGTTCGCCCGCACCTGACCGATCCCGCCGCCCTCGACCGCCTCGGCTTTGTGGAACTGGACCTGAGCTCAGACACCGGCTGGACCGAGGCCGCGCAAGGCTGCGACGTGCTGATGCACACTGCCTCCCCCTTCCCCATGTCGTCGCCGAAGAACGCGGACGAGGTCATTCGCCCTGCCGTTGACGGCACCCTCCGCGCGCTCCGCGCCGCGCATCAGGCGGGCATCACCCGCGTGATCATGACCTCGTCGGTTGTGGCGATCGAGGTCAATGACAAGCCCAATCCGCAGACGCCGGAGAATTGGACCGACATCACCGATCCCCGCGCCACGACCTACTACAAATCCAAGACGCTGGCCGAACGGGCTGCCTGGGCCTTCGTGGCGGATCATCCGCAGATGCGGCTGACCACCATCAACCCCTCCCTCGTCCTTGGCACGCCGCTTGATCGCGACTACGGCACCTCGCTCTCCCTGATCGAGCGTGTCATGGCCGGCAAGGATCCCGCTTTGCCCGATCTGGGCTTTGCCGTGGTGGATGTGGCGGATATCTCCGCCATGCACATCGCCGCGATGGAACGGCCCGAAACGGCCGGGAACCGCTATATCGGCTCGGCGGGCTCCGTGACCCTGCCCGAGATTGCGCGGCATCTGGCCAAGGTCTACCCGAACCGCAAGATCGCCACGCGACAAGCGCCCGGATGGCTGTTGCGCATCCTGTCGCTTTTCGATCCGGCGATAAGGACCATCCTGCCACAACTGGGCCACAAGGCGGTGTTCGATGCCTCCGCCACAACCCGCGATCTGGGGATCACCTTCGTGCCGGCTGACACCGCGATCGAGCGGGCCGCAGCGGCCATCGCCCGCGCTTGACGCTCTGGCAACCCGTCGCGCTACATACGCTCCAGCGCCAGCCGCCCCGCCAGAAGCGCGAAGATTGCCGCGAAGGAGCGGTTCAGCCACCGCATCGCGCGGGCCGATCCCAGAAGCCAGTCGCGCGCCTGTGCCGCGAAGAGGCCGTAAAGGATGAAAACCGCAAAGGTCATGGACATGAAGATGCCGCCCAGCAGCAGCGTTTCCCGGGCCACCGTGTCCGGGTCGCCCGACAGGAACGGCGTCAACAGCGACAGGAAAAAGATCGAGAGCTTGGGGTTGAGGATGTTGATCAGCGCCCCCCGGCGCGCGACGGCAAAGCCCGGCTCGGTGCTGGTCGCGGGTTCCACCCGCAGCGCCCCGCCAGAGGTCAGGGCCGACCACGCCAGCCAAAGCAGGTAGGCCACGCCCAGAAACTTGACGACATTGAACATCACCGCCGACGCGTGAAGGATCGCGGCCAGCCCCAGCGTCGCGGCCAGCAGGTGCGGCACGATCCCGATGGTGCAGCCCAGCGCCGCCCATAGCGCCGCCGTGCGGCCGCGTCCAAGGCCAAGCGCCAGCGTGTAGATCACGCCGGTGCCCGGCGCCAACACGACAATGAGGGCGGTCAGCAGGAATTGCGGGGTGATCATGGCGTTTGTCCCGTGGGTTTGGCCAGCGCGGGGCCGGTGCGGAAGAAGCTCACATCATTGGTGAAGAACGTGTCCGGTGCAAGCCGGATCAGACGACCTTGGGAATCGTCGATGCAGGCGACATTCTCGATGAACCATTGGTTTTGCTGGGTTTCCGGCCCCAGATAGCGGATCAGAAGGCGGCGGAACAGGGCGGTGTCCATCGGCTCGATACGGGCCGTTCCGCGCATCCCCAGATGCCGCAGCACGCCCGCCGCGTTATCGTAATCCACGATCTCGACGGCAACATTCGGGTTGGCGGCAATCCGTCTCGCGCTGCTGTTTTCGCGCCCCGACAGCATCCACAGCGCCGCGTTCTCCCACGCGAACCAGACCGGCGCATTGCGCGGCTGGCCCTCTGCCGTAACGGTCGCAAGCATCGCCATCAGTGGACGCTCGAGAACAAGCAAGGGGTCGAATTCGGTGGCCATCGCATACTCCTCAGCGGTTTCAGCGCGTGTCATGTGTCCGACTCATCCCCTATCCGGCCCGCCGCACCGGTCATCGACGCAGGCTGTCCAGCAACTTGCCGATCCGCGCCATCCGCGTCTCGGGGCGCTTCGCGCTGTCGACCGGATAGAGGAGCTCGCGCCTCTTGCCCGGTGTCAACGCCTCCCACGGATCGGTCAGGTCGGCCGAGCGCAGCGCAGTCATCACATCGCGCGGCACCTCGACCAGATCGTCGGGGGCGGGGCGCAGACGCGCCTCGAACACCTCGCCCGGTTGAAGACCAATGCGGGAGAGGAGCGTCTTGCCTGCCCAGAGGAAGGGCGTGTCGATCACCTCGAGGGGCGCGCGGGAAATGGCGAGGTTCACGGGATGGTCGTTGAACTCCCCCTCCACCCGGCGCGTCTCGCCCAAGACGGCAAGAACATCGGCAGGAAGGGGCACCACGGTGTAGGTAGCCAAGCCCCATGACAGGACGGTGATACGGCCCTCGAATAAGACGTAGTCGGTCATGTCCCGAACATGGTCATGCCGGAACCCAGGGCACAGGCAACGCGGGCGGCAAACCCGACCCGGCCATTAAGACACTCGATGCCTTTCGCGACGATCGGGCCGATGGTGCGTCCGGGGCGCCAGACTGCTGCCAACGCGGAGACGCGGCGCCCGATCAAGGCCCTGCACATGCCCATGCCGCGAAAAGCGGGGGCGATGCTGACTTGCAGGTGGTGACGGGCCGCCCTGTCGCCGGTGTAGGTGGCAATTCCACAGGTCAGGGAGGCGTTCAGGGACATGCTTGCCCGTGCCAACGGGGTGGTGTCCCGGTCGCTGTCGTCGCGCTGGTCGATGCAGGATGGCGGGTTGGGGAGATCGGCGTTGGCGGGGATCATGGGTGCAGGATGCCGGGGGATCGAGGTTGTATTCAAGGTGACCCGGGCCGAACGGGCGGGGGGCCGGGGGTGGCCGGGGGTCGGCGGGGTGAACCCCGCCTACCGCTTGCGGCCACAGGGGCTCAGGCCGTCTCGCGCAGCACGCGCGGCACCTTGAACTCGACGTTCTCCACGGCCGTTTCCACCATCACCCGCGTCACGTCGAACCTCGCCTCGAAGGCCGCGATGACCTCGTCGATCAGCACCTCGGGCGCGGAGGCACCCGCCGTGATGCCCAGCGTCTTGATCCCCTCCAGCGCGCGCCAATCGATGTCGGTGGCGCGCTGCACCAACTGCGCATAGGGGCACCCGGCGCGGGTGCCGACCTCGACCAGCCGTCTGGAGTTCGACGAGTTCGGCGCACCCACCACCAGCATCGCATCGCAATCGGGCGCCATCGCCTTCACAGCCTCCTGCCGGTTGGTGGTGGCGTAGCAGATGTCTTCCTTGTGCGGCCCCACGATGGCCGGAAACCGCGCCTGCAGGGCCTCCACGATCTCGATCGTGTCATCAACCGACAGGGTGGTCTGGGTGACGAAGGCCAGCTTCGCCGGATCGCGCGGGGCGACGGTCGCCACATCCGCGACGGTCTCGACCAGCAAAACCTCCCCCTCGGGCAATTGCCCCATGGTGCCGACGGTCTCGGGGTGGCCTTCGTGGCCGATCATGATCATCTGCAGCCCGTTATCGGCGTGGCGCTGCGCTTCGATATGGACCTTGGACACCAGCGGGCAGGTGGCGTCGACATAGATCATCTCGCGCGCCTGCGCCGCCTGCGGCACCGATTTCGGCACACCATGGGCAGAGAAGATGACCGGGCGGTCATCGGGGCAATCGGCCAACTCCTCGACAAACACGGCGCCCTTGGCCTTCAGGTCATCGACCACGAACTTGTTGTGCACGATCTCGTGCCGCACGTAGACCGGCGCGCCCCACTTCCCCAACGCCATCTCGACGATCTTGATGGCGCGGTCGACGCCGGCGCAAAACCCGCGCGGGGCGGCGAGGTAAAGGGTCAGGGGCGGCTTGGTCGTCATGCTCTCTCGTCCCGATACTGCGGTGCCCGGCGCACCTTACCCCTCGATCTCGGGGCGGACCTGCCCCCAGACCAGAAGCGTAAAAATCGCCGTGCCTCCCACCACGTTACCCGCGAGAACCGGAAGGAAAAAGTCGAAAGCGGCCGATGTGACATCGAGGCGGCCTTCCAGCATCAGGAAAGCCATCTCGACCGAGCC
>JBBQHZ010000076.1:0-18366 GCA_038324445.1 Rhodobacterales bacterium
GAATGGATCGACGTGCTGGAGGATGACAGCGATCAGGCGGCGGAACTGGTCGAGGCCGATCACGACCGGGCGCAGTTGCGCGAGTGGCTGATCACGTCGATGAAGGCACTGAACGACCGGGAACGCTTCATTGTGCGCGAGCGCAAGCTGCGCGATGAGCCGAGGACGCTGGAAAGCCTTGGCGACGAGTTGGGGCTGAGCAAGGAGCGGGTCAGGCAATTGGAAGCCGCCGCTTTCGCCAAGATGCGCAAGACGCTTGAGGCGCAATCCAAGGAAGTAAGGGTTTTCCTGAACGCGTGAAGCGCAGTGTGCGGGGTGCCCGACCGGTTGCGCCCGTCCGTCGGCGCGAGGGTCGGTGGCTGCTTTGTCATTGAAGGTGGCGGGGCCTGCCCCTAACCTGTCCGGCGACGGGACCTGGATGTCGGGGCCCGGATGACGGGGGCCGGTGACGGAGTGACGGGGCCAGCATGCTGACGGGCAAGCGTATTCTATTGATCATCGGCGGCGGGATCGCGGCTTACAAGTCGCTGGACCTGATCCGGCGGTTGCGGGATCAGGATGCGACGGTGGTGCCGGTCCTGACCCGCGCGGCAGAGGAATTCGTGACTCCGCTGAGCGCCTCGGCCTTGGCCGCATCGAAGGTTTATCGCGACCTGTTCGACCTGACCGACGAGGCCGAGATGGGCCATATCGAGTTGAGCCGAGCGGCCGATCTGGTGGTGGTGGCACCGGCCACGGCGGACTTGATGGCGAAGATGGCGGCGGGGCTGGCGAATGATCTGGCCTCGACGCTCTTGCTGGCGACCGACAAGCGGGTGCTGATGGCGCCCGCGATGAATGTGCGGATGTGGGAGCACGCGGCGACGCAGCGCAACCTTGCGACGTTGCGGGGCGACGGCGTGCTGGTGGTGGGGCCGGACGAGGGCGCCATGGCCTGCGGCGAATTCGGGCCGGGGCGGATGGCGGAAGTGCCGGCGATTGTGGCCGTCGTTGCGGCGGCACTGGGCAATGGGCCGTTGCGGGGGCGGCATGTGCTGGTGACCTCGGGGCCGACGCATGAGCCGATTGATCCGGTGCGCTATATCGCCAACCGGTCCTCGGGCGCGCAGGGCACGGCGCTGGCGGTCGCGTTGAGAGATCTGGGCGCGCGGGTGAGTTTCGTGACCGGTCCTGCATCGGTTCCGCCGCCCTCAGGGGTGGAGGTGGTGCGGGTGGAGACGGCGCGCGAGATGGCCGAGGCGGTTCACGGCGCGCTCGCAGCCGCTCATCCGGCCGATGCGGCCGTCTTCGCGGCTGCGGTGGCCGATTGGCGGGTGGCCAATGCGAGTGAGTCGAAGATGAAGAAGGACGGCTCAGGCAAGCCGCCGGCGCTGGAATTCGCCGAGAACGAGGACATTCTGGCGGCGGTGTCGAGGATGGGCGCCGGGCGGCCCGCGCTTGTGGTGGGCTTCGCGGCAGAGACCGATGACGTGGTGGCGCATGCGACGGCCAAGCGCGCGCGCAAGGGCTGTGACTGGATCGTGGCCAACGATGTCTCCCCCGCGACCGGGATCATGGGTGGGACCGAGAACAGCATCGTGCTGATCACGGCCGACGGCGCGGAGGCATGGCCCCGGCTGCCCAAGGACGAGGTGGCGCGCCGCCTTGCGACCCGGATCGCCGAGGCGTTGGGCGCGCGCTGAACCGGCGGGATTTTGAGTTTTTTTGCCAGGATGAAAGGGCAAGGGGTGCGGGTGGAGGTGGTGCGCGAGGACTGGGCGGATCCGGCTGTGGCGCTGCCGGATTACGCCAGTGCGGGGGCGGCGGGCGCCGATCTGCGCGCGAACTTTGCGGAGGGGGATCGCGGCGGCATCCGGCTGGAGCCGGGCGCGCGGGCCTTGGTGCCGACGGGCCTTCGGGTGGCGGTGCCCAACGGGTTCGAGATGCAGATCCGGCCAAGATCCGGGTTGGCATTGAAGCATGGGGTGACGCTGGCCAATGCGCCGGGAACGATCGACGCGGATTATCGCGGGGCGCTTGGGGTGATCCTGATCAATCTCGGGACAGAGGCGTTTCTGGTCGAGCATGGGGCGCGGATAGCGCAGGCCGTGGTGGCGCCGGTGGTGCGGGTGCGCTTCCAGACGGTTGGGACGCTTGACGAGACCGGGCGGGGGCTTGGCGGCTTCGGCTCGACCGGGGTCAGCTGATGCTTTTCGTGATGATCCTTGCGAGTGCCCTTTGGGGGCTTGGCGTGGCGATGAAGACGCCGGTGCAGGCGCGGCTTTATGCGCTGGGGCTGCTTTATGTGGCGGTGCTGGCGGTGCAGGTGGCGTTGCCCGAGGGGCATCCGCTGCGCGAGGCGACGGGCGGCTCGCCCGGGTTGTGGTTACTTCTGGGCGCGGCGCTGGTGCTGGTGCTGGTTTACCGCGCCCTGCTGACGCGGCTGCGCGGCAGGGCGGGTGCGCTGGAGGCCGAGCGGGACGCGTCGGCGGCCCCAAGGCCCGCGTCATTCTCCGATGCGGAACTGGAGCGTTATGCGCGCCACATCACTCTGCCGGATATCGGCGGTGGCGGGCAGTTGGCGTTGAAGCAGGCGGGAGTTCTGGTGGTGGGGGCGGGGGGGCTTGGCTCGCCGGTGCTGCTCTATCTGGCGGCGGCGGGCGTGGGGCGCATCGGCGTGATCGATGCGGATGTGGTCAGCCTGTCGAACCTGCAGCGGCAGGTTATCCACACCGATGAGCGCGTCGACATGCCGAAGGTATTCTCGGCGGAGGTGGCGGTCAGGGCGCTGAACCCGCATGTGGCATTGCGACCCTACAATCGCGACCTGACGGAGGAAATCGCGGGCGCGCTGTTTGCCGAATACGATCTGATCGTCGATGGCACCGACAGCTTCGCCACCCGCGCCATGGTGAACCGTGCGGCGGTGGCGGCGGGCCGCCCGCTTCTGGCGGGCGCGATCTCGGCCTGGGAGGGGCAGGTGACGCTGTATGATCCCGCTGGCGGCGCGCCCTGCATGGCGTGCCTTTTCCCCGACGCGCCGGCGCCGGGCCTGTCGGCGACCTGTGCCGAAACGGGGGTGGTGGGCGCGCTTGCGGGCGTTGTCGGTGCGATGATGGCGCTGGAGGCGGTGAAGGAGATCACCGGAGCCGGGCAGGGATTGCGCGGACGGATGCTGATTTACGACGGCTTGCACGGGGAAAGCCGCCTGATTGCTGTGCAAAGGCAAGCGGATTGTGCGGTTTGCGGCGGGCTTTGACGGGCGGGGACTGGACGCGCGCGCGCGGGACGGCATACTGGCCGCGACATCCAAGGGGAGATTTTCCATGAACAGAGTGATTGCTGCGGCCTTGTCCGCTTTGGTGCCCGCTGCGGCCCTGTCTGCAATGTTGTCGCCTGCTGCCCATGCCGACGCGCATCTGCCCGATCTGGGCGGGATCGAAGTGGTTGTGGTGACCGAGAACGCCTATCCCCCGCTGCAATTCGTCGATCCGGTGACGGGCATCGCGATCGGCTGGGAATATGACGCGCTGGAGATCCTCGCGGAGCGGCTGAATTTCGTGCCGGTGATCCAGAACATCAGCTGGGACGCGATGATCCCCGCCGTGGCCGAAGGGCAGTTCGACATGGGCATGACGGGCATCACGATCCGGGAGGATCGCGATGAATTGGTCGATTTCTCCGTGCCTTACATGGTCAGCCAGATGCGGATGCTGGTCGCGGCGGATGAGACGCGCTTTGCGGATGCCACCAGCTTTGCCGCTGATCCCGAGTTGCTGATCGGCACGCAAGCGGGCACCACGCCGTTCTATGTCGGCGTCTATGACGTGCTGGACGGGGACGAGGCGAACCCGCGTCTGGTCCTGTTCGAAACCATCCCCGCTGCCATTCAGGCGCTTCTGGTCGGCGATGTCGACATGGTGCTGGCCGACAGTGCCGGGGGGCAGGGCTATGTCAACGCCAACCCGGACCGCCTGCAGTTGATCGGCGAGCCGATGGGAACCGAGGAATTCGGCTTCATCTTCCCCAACGACAGCGAACTGGTGGCCGCATTCGATGCCGGGATCGAGGATATGCGCGCCGACGGGACACTGGCCGAACTCGATCAGCGGTGGTTTGTCGACTACGCGCTTGGTCAGTAAGGCAGGAAGGCGCGCCGGGGTTCTCTGGCGCGCGCGTTGTCCATGAACGGCCCGTCGCCTTCCGACAACGATTTTCCGTTCTGGCTTGTGGCGCTTGGCGCCTTGGGCTGCCTTGCGATCTGGACGGTTCTGACCGATGACATTTACCGGCAGGTGATGACAACGCTGGGACGCGGAATTGTTGTGACCGTCACCGTCACGCTGGTGGGCTTTGCGATGGCGGCCACGATGGGCTTGGGGCTGGCGATGATGAGCCTGTCGCGTTGCCTGATCGCGCGGCAGTTGGCGCGGTTTTACATCGAGATCGTGCGTGGCGTGCCGATCCTGGTGCTGTTGCTATATGTTGCGTTCGTCTTTGCGCCCGCCTTTGTGGCGGGGTATAATTGGCTGGCGGAATGGCTTGGGGCCGATCCCGTCCGAACCCGCGATTTTCCCCTGATCTACCGGGCCGTCATCGCGCTGGCGATGGGGTATTCCGCCTTCATTGCCGAGGTGTTTCGCGCCGGTCTGCAATCGGTCGATCAGGGCCAGATCGAGGCGGCCGACGCGCTGGGACTGAACCGGCGGCACCGCTTCCGGCACGTGGTTTTCCCGCAGGCGATCCGCACCATCCTGCCCCCTTTGGGCAATGATTTCATTGCCTTGGTAAAAGACTCCTCACTGGTGTCGGTGCTGGGGGTGCTGGATGTGACGCAGCTGGCCAAGGTCACGGCGGCGTCGAATTTCAGGTATTTCGAGACCTACAACATGGTGGCGCTGATCTATCTGACCATGACGGTGACGCTGTCGCTGCTGCTGCGCCAGGTGGAGAAGAACCTGCGCAAAAGTGCGCGACGATAAGGGGACGATAAGGGGGTGTGGGCGCGGGCAATCGCGCCTATCTTGGGGAAAAGGAGTTCTCGATCATGACCAATGCGCTGCTGGAAACCTGGGATACGCCGTTTGGTTTGCCGCCATTCGCCCGCATCGGCGATGCCGATTTCGGCCCGGCGCTGGAGGAAGCGCTGGTGCAGGGGCGTGCAGCGATCACGGCGATTGCGGACAATCCGGAGCCGCCGACTTTCGCCAATACCATCGACGCGCTGGAACTGGCGGACGGGTTGCTGGACCGCGTGGCGGGGGTTTTCTACAACCTCGCAGGCGCCGATGCCACCGATGCGCGCGAGGCGTTGCAGCGCGAATACGCGCCGAAGATGTCGGCCTATTCATCGGAAATCACCAACAATTCCAAGCTCTTCGCGCGGGTCGATGCGTTGTGGCAGGGGCGCGGCGCGCTTGGCTTGACGGACGAACAGGCGCGGGTTTTGTACCTGACGCATCGCGGCTTCGTCCGCTCGGGCGCGGCGCTGGACGGGGCCGCGCGGGAGCGGTTGACGCAGGTGAAATCGCGGCTGGCGGTGCTGGGCACCGCATTCTCGCAGAACCTTCTGGCGGATGAACGGGCATGGTTCATGCCGCTCTCCGAAGGTGATCTGGAAGGCTTGCCCGGTTTCGTCGTCGATGCGGCGCGGGCGGCGGGCGAGGAAAAGGGCCAAAACGGCCCGGTTTTGACGCTGTCGCGCTCGTTGATCGTGCCGTTCCTGCAATTCTCGCCCCGCCGCGATCTGCGCGAAATCGCCTATCGCGCTTGGGGCGCGCGCGGTGCCAATGGCGGCGAGACGGACAATCTGGGCGTCGCGGCCGAGACTTTGGCGCTGCGCGAAGAACGAGCCAAGCTGTTGGGATACAAGGATTTTGCAGCGTTCAAGCTGGAAACCGAGATGGCCGGGTCGGCGGACGCGGTGCGCGGATTGCTGATGGCGGTCTGGGAACCGGCGAAGGCGCAAGCCATGGCGGATGGCGAGAAACTGGCCGCGATGATGGCCGAGGACGGGGTGAATGGCCCGTTGGAGCCGTGGGATTGGCGGTATTATTCGGAGAAGCGCAGGCGGGCGGAGCATGATCTGGATGAGGCGGCGATCAAGCCGTATCTATCGCTCGATGCGATGATCGCGGCGGCGTTCGATTGCGCCAACCGTCTGTTCGGGTTGGAGTTCGCGGCGCTGGATGTGCCGCTTTACCACCCTGACGCACGGGCGTGGGAGGTGACGCGCAACGGGCAGCATGTGGCTGTTTTCATTGGTGATTACTTCGCGCGCGGATCGAAGCGGTCGGGTGCCTGGTGTTCGGCCATGCGGTCGCAGAAGAAGCTGGGCAGCGATACGCGGCCCATCGTCGTGAACGTCTGCAACTTTGCCAAGGGCGCGCCAAGCCTGCTGTCTTATGACGATGCGCGGACGCTGTTTCACGAGTTCGGGCACGCTCTGCATCAGATGTTGAGCGATGTGACCTATGGCTCGATCAGCGGCACCTCGGTCGCGCGGGACTTTGTGGAATTGCCGTCGCAGCTTTACGAACATTGGCTGGCGGTGCCTGAAGTGCTTGAGAAATTCGCCCGCCATGTGGAAACGGGCGAGGCGATGCCGAAGGCGCTTCTGGAGCGGCTTTTGGCGGCGCAGACCTATGACATGGGCTTCTCGACGGTGGAATATGTCGCCTCGGCGCTGGTCGATCTGGATTTCCATGACGGCGCGGCCCCGGCCAACCCGATGGAATCGCAGGAAAAAACCCTGAAGGCGCTGGGTATGCCGCATGCCATCGAGATGCGGCACCGGACGCCGCAGTTTGCCCATGTCTTTTCGGGCGACGGTTATTCGAGCGGGTATTACAGTTACATGTGGTCGGAAGTGATGGATGCCGATGCCTTCGCGGCCTTTGGCGAGGCGGGCGGGCCATTCGATCCCGTCATGGCCAAGTCATTGGAAACGCATATCCTTTCGGCGGGCGGAAGTCAGGAGGCGGACGTGCTTTACACCGCGTTCCGGGGCCGGATGCCGGGGGTGGAAGCGCTTTTGAAGGGGCGGGGGCTGGACCGGGTGGCGTGAGGCGATCCGCAAAAGGTGCGGCCTACCATATGTAGGGGGGCCGGGGCCTTGGCGGATTGTTCCATATGGGGACAGATGGACCTGGTTTGGGACGATAGGCGGAAAACAATCGTTCCATATGGGAACGATTGCCCTATTCGAACGTCTCGCCCGGCTCGACCCCCCACAGGGAACTGGCATCGACCCAACCGCGATAGCCGCCGACCTCCATCAGGCACCAGCCCGGCATGCATTCGTCCAGCGCGCCGGTGACGCCCATTTCGGCATTTGCCCGGATCACCGAGGTTGTGTCGGGACGGGAATAGATCGGCAGCAGGTCGACCACGACAATCGCCGTGCGCTCGCCCGACAGGAGCGAGTAGTGCATCCAGCCGCCCGCGCCGTCGCGGTCGATGACGCGGCGCCAATGGCCGTATTCGGCCACCACCATCATCGGCATGTTGCGCCGCGTGAACACCCAGTCGATGCGGTGCGCCGGGGACGGCCCGCGGCGGGCATTGGCCTCGCTGGCGCGCAGCGACACGAAGCGTGGCAGCGGATAGCCGGTTTCGGGGCCAAGGCGCTGTTCGACCTCGGCGGCGAATTGCCCGGACGCGGCGACGGGTTGCTCGGACGCGGCGACGGGTTGCTCGGTCTGGGCTGACAGCGCCATGGGCGCAAGCAATGCCAAGAACACCGGGAATAGGCCGATCCTGACGATCCGCATGATGGTTCTGCCTCGATGATCGGGTCCGTGGCGCGGGGTGCGGCGGGTCCTGACTGTCCTCAATCGCGCCCCCGATCTTGCGCCGGGGGGTGCTATGGGAGAGTGTCACGCCCAAGGGTGAAAATCCACAGGGTGGAGCAGTCAGATGCCAGGTCAGCGATTAAGTGTTGTCGTAACGCGACGGTTGCCGGAAGCGGTCGAAACGCGGATGAGCGAGTTGTTCGATGTTAGGCTGCGGGTGGATGACCGCCCGATGTCCCGCGAGGAGCTGGTCGAGGCGATGCGCGATGCCGACGTGCTGGTGCCGTGCATCGCCGACAAGATCGACGGCGGCATGCTGGGGCAGGCCGGGGATCGGCTGAAGCTGATCGCCAATTACGGCGCGGGGGTGGATCATATCGACGTGTCGACGGCGCGCCAGCGCGGCGTGCTGGTCAGCAACACGCCCGGCGTGATGACGGATGACACGGCGGACATGGTGATGGCGCTGATCCTCGGCGTGCTGCGCCGGGTGCCCGAGGGCATGGCGGTGATGCAGGCGGGCAACTGGGAGGGGTGGGCGCCCACCGCCTTCATGGGCGGGCGCGTCGGTGGCAAGCGGCTGGGCATTCTGGGCATGGGCCGGATCGGGCAGGCGGTGGCGCGGCGCGCGGCGGCGTTCGGGATGCAGGTGCATTACAACAACCGGCGGCGGCTGCATGCGGATGTGGAGGCGGCGCTGGAGGCGACGTGGTGGGAGAGCCTTGACCAGATGATTGCGCGGATGGACGTGATCTCGGTCAATTGCCCGCACACGCCCTCGACCTTCCATCTGATGAACGCGCGGCGGTTGATGCTGATGATGCGGGTGGCGTTTATCGTGAACACCTCGCGCGGCGAGGTGATCGACGAGAACGCCCTGACGCGGATGTTGCGGTCGGGCGAGATTGCGGGGGCGGGTCTGGATGTGTTCGAGAAGGGGCGGGAGGTCAATCCACGCCTGAGGGAGCTGTCGAACGTGGTGTTGTTGCCGCATATGGGCAGCGCCACGCGCGAGGGGCGGATCGAGATGGGCGAGAAGGTGTTGATCAATATCAAGACCTTCGCCGATGGGCACCGCCCGCCCGACCTTGTCGTGCCGAGCATGTTGTGAGCGAGCGGCCCGACACCCAAAGGACCGAGCCACCGCTCCGCGCCCGCAAGGTGGTGGAGGAGGAACCGGCGCGTCCCGCGTTGCGGGCAGAGCGCGGCGCTGGTGGTGGTGGCGGCGGGACGCGGCGCGGGGGATGGAAGCCGGTGCGGCGGCGGGGCGCGGGCTTTCGGGCTGTCCTGCCGGCGCTGGCGGGCGTGGTGGCCTTGCTGGTCGGGCTGTGGGACCTGTCGGGGCGGGGCAATCTGAACCCGGCCGTGGCGCCTGCGGTGGCGGCGGCGCAGGACATCGCGGTGGCGACGGCGGGGGTCTATGTCTCGCTCCGCGTCATCAACGCGGCCCTGTCGGCGGCGCAGGAGGTGGAGATCGGGGCGTCCATCGGGGCGCAGGCGTCCTTGCAGCCGTTGAAGGTGCTGGAGCCGGTCGACGACACGGTGGAGCGGGTTGCGGCGGTGGTGTTCGCGGTGGCCGCCGGGGCGGCGCTGGCCGTGGTGGGGTTGGAGCCGGTGGCGGCGATCGGGCTGGTGGTGCTGGGGCTGGGGTTGATCGGGCTTGGGGGAGCCGGGGTGATGGGGCATGGCTCCGGTGCGGCCGCGAGCCTGCGGGCAGTGCGGTTGGGCGCGGCGCTGGGGCTGGTGTTGCCGGTGGTCTTTGCGGGCGGCGTCTGGCTGGGCGAGCGCGCCACGCAGCCGCAATGGGACGCGGCGATGGCTCAGCTGGACGCGGTGACGGGCGAGGCGCAGGTGCTGATCGGATCAGGCGAGGACGGCTTGCTGGACGAGGCGGGGGACGCGCCTGCGGGGATGATCTCGGGGTTCCTGTCGGCGATCACCGGCGCCGGAGAGGCGGTGCAGGGCTATGTCGCGGCGGCGGCCGTGTTCACCCGGCAGGCTGATGCGTTGTTCAATGCGACGCTGACGATCATCGGGATTTTCGTGCTGCGCTCGCTGGTGTTGCCGGCGGTGCTGCTCTGGTCGGTGATGGCGATGCTGAGGCGGAGCGTGGGGTGAGCGATTGCGGGCGACGGCGCCTGAGGCGCGGTCCGGCGTGAGTTTTTTTGCCAAGATGAAAGGGCAAGGAGCACGATGCGAGGTCAGCGCGCAACGGGCGTGAGCACGATTGTTTCGCTGTTGGTTCGGCAGGAATTGGGGATGCCGTCGATGCAACCGTCGGTGGTCTGCTCGAGGAGAATGGTGCCGTCGGCCTGCGGGGCCATGGAAAAGAGCCCGTCGCCCGAGCCGGTGACGCCCGAGCCCGACAGCTCGTAGCTGACCGTGCCGCCACCGGGGGAGACCGGGATATAGGTGAAGACCCCCGTGCCACCGGGAAAAGCGCCCTGAAGGGTGAATTCCCGGTCGAGCGCCGCCACATGTCCGGTGACGGTGATCTGGTCCCCGCCGCCGCTGGCGTCGTATTCCACGGCTGGCGCGGGGTCGAGGCCGCTGCCGTAGAGGCTGCGCAGGATGTCGGAGGCGATCAACGCTGCCCGTCGACGCTGGGAGCGGGGCCAAACTCGGCCGTCGGCCTGATCGCGGTCGCGCCGGGCTGGGATAGAAGTGCCACGCGGGAGGCGGCGGTTCCGTCCACCAGGTCGAGACTGGCCTCGATCCTTGTGGCGGCGTTCGCCTCCTCCCGCTTGATCTGGCAGGCGGCCTGCACGCCGCCGGGCGCCAGTTGGGCGTCGAGGGCGGCGACGATGGCGCGCGCGAGGGCGCCGTCGGTATCGCCTGCGCCCTGAGCGACTTCGATGCTGGGCGACCCTTGTGCCTGTGCGGCACTGCCGGGGCAGAAGGCAGCTGCGAGGATGAGGAGAGAAACGGTTCTGACCAACGCTGTGCGCAACGCTGTGACCTCCGGCCAAGATGTGGCGATAATGCCGGTGGCTGTTGTATCACGGTGCGCGGCGGACGGGCAAAAACTCTTTGACCGGGCAATGTCGCTTTCTTGCGGCTTTGTGTCGGCTGGGCGAGGCGTTTTCATGCGCGTTGGGGCAGGTAGGGGACGAGATTCCCCGTTGCCGGAGCGCGCCTTAGATGAAGACCCCAGAGCCTTCCAAGAAAACCGTCAAAGCCCTTGTTGTTGGCGGTGGCGCCGTGGGCACCTCCATCGCGTATCATCTGGCGCGCGCCGGGTGGGACGATGTGATGCTGCTGGAGCGCGACGAGTTGACCTCGGGCTCCACTTGGCACGCGGCGGGGTTGCTGCCGCTCTTCAACATGAGTTTTGCCACGACCCATATCCACAAGTACTCGGTCGAATTCTACAAGACGCTGGAGGCGGAGACGGGGTTGAACGCCGGGTTTGCCGTGGTGGGCAACCTGCGCATGGCGCAGACGAAGGAGCGGATGGACGAGTACATGCTCTACGCCTCCACCGCCGAGACCTGCGACGTGCCGTTCCAGTGGCTGACGCCCGACGAGATCAAGGCGCGGTGGCCGTTGATCGAGACGTCCGATCTGGAGGGCGCGCTTTATCACCACACCGATGGCTACATAAACCCCGCCGACGTGACGCAGGCGATGGCCAAGGGCGCGCGCCAGCGGGGTGTGGAGATCGTGCGCAAGTGGCAGGCGGATGCGTTTGTGTGGAATGGCGCGACGTGGGAGGTTACCTGCTCCAAGATGGTCGAGCGGGGCGGCAACCTTGTGGCCTCGGACGAGACAGTGGTGATTACCGCCGAGCATGTGGTGACGGCGTCGGGCAACCATGCGCAGCGGACGGCGAAGATGCTGGGCATCAAGATCCCCGCGATCCCGGTGGAGCATCAGTTCATCGTGATGGATCAGGACCCCGCATTGGTGGCGTGGCGGGGCGAGGGCAATGCCGAGCATCCGGTGGTGCGCGATGCCGATGCGCAGTCCTACGTGCGCGAGGAGCGGGGCGGGTGGATTCTGGGCGTCTACGAGAAGGGCGCGCCGGCGGTGTTCGAATACGGCGTGCCTGACTCGTTCCGGGCGGATCTGTTCCCGCTCGATCTGGAGCGGATCGAGGGCCAGTACATGGCGATGATCCACCGGATTCCATCCTGCGAGGATTCGGGGCTGAAGGACGATTTCAACGGGCCGATCTGCTATACGCCCGATGGCAACCCGCTGGTGGGGCCTGCGCCGGGGCTGAAGAACATGTGGCTGGCCGAGGGGTTCAGCTTTGGCATCACCGCCGCCGGGGGGACCGGGTATTATCTGGCGCAGATGATGGTCGAGGGGGAGGCCGAGATCGACATGGCCTCGCTTGATCCCAAGCGGTTCGGGTCGTGGATCACGACGGAATACGCGGCGCGGAAGAACGAGGAATGTTACGATCACGTCTATATCCTGCATCATCCGGATGAGGAGCGGCCTGCCTGCCGGCCGTTGAAGACCGCGCCGGCCTATGATCGGCAGAAGGCACGCGGCGCGCAGTTCGGATGCGTCAACGGGTGGGAGCGGCCGAATTACTTTGGGCCGCTGGATGCGCCCGACAGTTTCGACCATGACAGCCGCAGTTTCCGGCGCGGGGCGTGGTGGGGTTATGCCAAGGCCGAGGCCGAGGCGGTGCGCGGCGGCGTGGGCCTGATCGACGCCACGGCCTTCGCCAAGCACCGCCTGAGCGGGCCGGGCGCCACAGCGTTTCTGGACTGGTTCACCACCAACAAGCTGCCCAAGGTGGGGCGGATCAACCTGACCTATGCGCTGACGGCGGCGGGCACGACGCGGACGGAATACACCATCGTGCGGCTGGCGGAGGATGATTACTACCTCGTCAGTGCAGGGGCGTGGAACGCCTATGACGAGGATTTCCTCTACCAGGCGATCAGGGAGCAGGAGGAGCGCTTTGGCCGCATCAACGTGGCTGACGTGACAGGGCAGCATGGCGTCTTTGCCATCGCCGGGCCGAAATCGCGCGATGTGCTTAACGAGTTGGTCAGGGATGCCGATGCGTCATCGGTTCTGAGCAACAAGCGGTTCCCCTGGCTGAGCCAGCGGCGGATCGAGTTGAAGATGTGTCCGGTCAACGCGATCCGGGTCGCCTATACTGGCGAGTTGGGGTGGGAATTGCATCATCCGATGGAGATGCAGGCCTATCTGTTCGATCAGTTGATGGAAGCGGGCGAGAAACACGGGCTGAAGCTGGTGGGGGCGCGGGCGCAGAACTGGCTCCGGCAGGAGAAATCCTATCGCGCGTTCGGGACCGAACTGGGCCGGGATGCGACGCCGCTGGAGGCGGGGCTGGATCGGTTCGTGG
Source organism: Rhodobacterales bacterium (assembly GCA_038324445.1). Taxonomy (GTDB): domain Bacteria; phylum Pseudomonadota; class Alphaproteobacteria; order Rhodobacterales; family Rhodobacteraceae; genus Gymnodinialimonas. The sequence continues at coordinate 13,105 of JBBQHZ010000076.1, forward strand.
ATATGGGCAAGGAGTTTCACGGCAAGGCGGCGATGGAGGCCAAGGGCATCCGCTCGAAATGTGTGACGGTACTGATCGACGGGCCGGCGGATGCGGACCCGTGGGGGCGAGAGGCGTTGCTGGTGGAGGGCGTCAAGATCGGGCGGTTGACCTCTGGCGGGTATTCGGTGGCGTTCGGCAAGTCGATCGGGATGGGGTATGTCCGGCCCGATCTGGCGGAAGTGGGCACGCGCCTGAAGGTGAGGATGTTCCGCGAGTTGTGGGACGCGGTGGTGGTGGAGGACAGCCCCTACGACCCGACCAACTCGGTGATCCGGGTGGATGGGTGAGATTGAAACGGGCGGCGGTGTGAAACCGCTCCCCAGGGGCGATGGCGCAGGGGCGCAGCCCCCTGCCTGGCCGCCTTACGCAGGAGTCTTTCTGCCAAGAGAGACAAGGATATCGCGCGGAGGGGCGCAGCCCGGAGACGCGTTTTGCAGGCAGTGGGTGTCAGCCCTGCGTGAGGGCGAAGCCGTGGTACAGCCGATTGCCGCGGAGCAGGTCCGGTCCTGCCCGGTCCGTGCGCGGTGGCGCGGGGCAAAGCACGGCCATCCATATGTCGTTTTCACACCTGCCGGGGATTTTTGCGGCAAGGCGATATGGCAGCGCTTTCCCGCGCGTCCGTTTAATTGCTTCTTAACAGGTTTCAGTATCAACTATTTGGCGAATGTGTTGTTCTTGCGCCGCAAGCCGCCGACTTCGGCGGCGCCAAGTTGACACGCACCCCTGACGCGACTAAAAAATTCGTCATCACGACGAGCAACTCAAAGGAAAAATAATGAAATTTACCAGCCTTACTTTGGCGGCACTGCTGATGACAGTTTCCGCCCCAGCTTTCGCCGCAGGTCACTGCGGATCGGTCTTAGTACCTAACGCGGACGGTGAATGCGTTGCGGCTCCCGCAACGACGACTCCGCCGACGTTCACGACTGTAACCAACGCCGATGGCGAATCCGTTCAGGTTCAAGTTGTGGCTCCGACAGTGCCCCCGGCGCCCACACCAAACCCCGACGAGCCCGAGCCTGAGCAAACGACGACGAATTTAGATGGTTGATGTCGGCTAATTGATCGGCGGCTCGCCGCCTATCATGCGGCGGAGGGCAGACAAGGCGGTGTTCCCGCCGGTGTCCTCCGCCGCAAATACCTCCAGCGCATGTTTATGCGCCATCTCGTAGAACAGCCGGTGCTGGTTCCACGCCAGAAAGCCTGCGCCCTTGAGGCCGGGCGGACGGATCATCAGATCGGTATCGGCCAGATCCCCCATGATTTCGCGCTGGCCGACCAGCAGCGAGCGCATCACGGTGGAGATGACACCCGGCACATTCGGGGCCAGCGATTTGCCGAAGGGCAGGATCGTCTGGCGCAGCAACTCTCCCCGACCGGGGAGCTTGTTGTAATCCACATAAGCCAGTTTGTCGGTGGCCTTTTGCACGTTCACGATGACGTTCGGCCCGGATTTCAGGCCATGCATGGTGCGAAAGGGCATGTTGTCGATGCAGCCGCCATCTACCAGCATGCGCCCGTCGCGGTGAAAGTAGGGCGGCAGCACGCCGGGAATGGCGGAGGAGGCGCGCACCGCCTCCCATAGCGGACCCCGGTTGATGACGGTCTTTTCCATCGACGAGAGGTCGGCGGCGACGGCATAGAACGGCAGCCAGAGATCCTCGATCGGCTCGTCGCCATAGTGCTTCAGCAGGGCGGCATCGAGGATCTTGTGATCGAGGAAGGCGAATTTCGGGATGGTGATGCGGCGCATGGCGCCGGAGCGCACGAAGATCTGCTCGACCCGGGGGCCGATTTCCTCGGCGGGGACACCCAGGGCGATCGCGCCGCCCATGGCGGCGCCCACGGACGTGCCGCCGACGATGTCGACGGGCAGCCCGATTTCGGTCATGGCGCGGTAGACGCCGACATGGGCCACGCCGAACGCGCCGCCGCCCGACAGGACCATGCCGATGGCGCGGCCAGCAAGGAAGCGGCCAAGCCGCGCCATATCCTCGCCACCGCCGGTCAGCGCCACGTGGTGGTGCAGGAACACCGGCCGGGTTTCCAGCCAGCGCAGCGTGCGGGGCGCCTTCTGCATCTTGTGCGGATGCAGGAGCACCAGCCTGCGCTGGGTTTCGGGGAGGATTTGCAGGGCAAAATCCTCCAGCTCGGAGGGTGGGCGATAGGTTGTGGCCTGCGCCACGAACACGGCCTGATCGGCCTGCTTTAGCGCGGCGCGCGACCAGGGGCTGGCGTCGGGAGTGGCGACGAAGAGGACGATCTGGGCGTCCGCCTCGCGCGCATTGAGCCAGGCGATGGCGTCGGAGGTGGCGGGGTTTGCCCGCTCGCCACGGGCTGCGTGGAAGCTCGCCTCGGTCACCACGGCGACGCTGTGGTGCTGGCCGATGGCGGCGGCGAGGTCGGGCACGAACCGCTCGGGCAGGGGCGCGCCGGCGGCGGGCAGGATGCAGAAGGTGCGCGCGGCAGGACGGCCCGGATCGGGACGCACACGGGCGGAGGTTTTCGCCAGCCGCCGGGCGAGTTCCGAAGCGATGGCCTGCGGCAGGCCCTCGACCTCGGCGCAGAGCGCGTCATAGGCGGCGCGGTCGATGCGGTAGACGATGCTGTCGCGCGCGGCCACGACATCGGCGGTGCGGGTCGAGCCGGTCAGAAACGCGATCTCGCCGATCACGGCGCCCTTGCCGATCTCGGCCAGATCGACGCCATCCCGCTGGACCCGGAAACGGCCTGCGGCGACGAGATACATCGCCTCGGCAGTGGTGCCGGCGGCGATCAGGGCAGCGCCGCGTTCGACGGGCGTTTGCGACAGGCGCGAGAAGGCGGGCCCTTCGAGCAGCGAGAACAGGCCTTCTGGGGCGAAATCGCTGGTCATCGCGGCCTTTCCTGCAGGTCCGGGTCTGATGGTGGCGCCCCCGTGAGCGGGACGCAGGATTTTGCGGACCCTAAACCGGCCAACCGGAAAAGGCGACGCATTTCCTTGCGTTACGGACAGTTACGCGGGTTTGCGGGCCGATAGAAGCAGGTTGTTGGCCGGCAGGTCAAGGGGCGGGTCGGGCACAAGGCCCGCCGCACCCCAGACACCCTGCACCCAGGCCAGATCCTTGTAGCCGGTGCCGGGTGTTTCGGCCGAGAGGCGCGCGTGGAAGGCGGCGTCGCCCTCGCTGGTGGTGCGCCCGTCGCGCAGGAATGGGCCATAGACCGCAGCGATGCCGCGAGGCGCGGTGGCGGCGGCCATTTCGGTCAGGCAGGTCAGCGCCTGAGGGGCCGTGACGAGGTGCAGGAGGTTGGCGAGGAAGATCAGGTCGAACGGGCCAAGCGCCGCCGCCCATCCCGGATCGCAGGCGTCGAGGTCGAGCGGGGGCGCTATTATGTTGGGAGAGGGCACGGCCGCGGTCCACGCGGCGATGGAGAGCCGACGCTCGGGCGCCGGATCGGTCGGGTGCCAGTGCAGGCCGGGCATGGCGGGGGCGAAGGTGACGACATGCTCGCCGGTGCCCGACGCGATCTCGAGCGCGCGGCCCTTGGCGGGGGCGATGGCGGCGAGGGCGGCGGTGATCGCGGCGCGGTTGCGCAGGGCGGCCGGGGCCGAGAGCCTGCCATCGGAGTAGGTTTCGGTCACTGCTGCTGCATCAGGACGCCCATGGCGCCGGAATCCGCCATGCGGGTCATGAATGCCTCCATCAGCCCGCAGCCGGTGACGATCTCGATCGCCTGATCGTCGGTGATCCCCTCGGGGTTGTCGGGCGCGCCGCCACCTTGCAGCAGTTGTTCCGGCGTCAGGGTTTCCAGCGACGCTTCCATTTGGTCGATCATCGCGGAGACGGGCGCTTCGCCCACCCGCGAGACATAGCCATCATACATGCAGGTATAGGCCGTGCGCAGGCTGTCGTCCAATGCGGGGTCGGGCATGAGCCCGTCGAGTGCCGGGATTTCCGCGATCATGGCCTCGTTGAGCATGCCGTTCATGATGACCGCGGCGGTTTCCAGCCGCTCGAGATCGGATTGGGCGGCCACGGGCAGGGCGGTGAGGATAAGCGTCAGGGTCGCCGCAGCGGCTCGCGCGCGGATCATTGGTTTTGCAGGGCCTGCATGGCCCCCGATTCGGCAAGACGTTCCATCTGAAGCTCCAGCAGGCCGCATTCGGTGTTGATCTGTTGCACCTGAGCGGCGGTCAGCCCCTCGGGCACGCCGGGGTTGAAGGTGCCGTTGAGGATGTCGGCGGGCGCGGCGGTTGCGATGGCGGCTTCGAGTTCGTTGAGCATGGCCTCGACACCGTCTTCGCCCACCGCCTCCTCGTAGTCGCGGATGGCGCAGCGCCCGGCGCGCCGCTCGGGGCGGCCCCAGTCGGTTTCCGGCAGGATGCCCTGCAGGACGGGATATTGCTCGGCCAGACCCTGATAGGTGAGCGCGGTCATCTGCTCGCTCAGGTCCTCGAACCGTTCCAGCTGGGTCTGGGCCGCGGCGGCGAGGGGCAAGGTGACAAGTGCGGCTGCAAGGCCGGCGCGAAGGATCAGTCGGGGCATGGGGCACTCCAGATGGGGCGGGTTGCAGGGGACAATAAGGTACATAACGGCCGGAGCAAGTTCCGGGTTTCCCGACCTAGCGCAAACGTGAGGGGGACAGGCCCGCGACGACGGCCGGATCGAGGGCGGAGGGGCGGCCTGCGACAAGGTCGGCCAGAAGCTGGCTGGCGGCCGGCGCGGTCTGGAAGCCGTAGCCGCCCTGACCTGCGCACCAGAGGAAACTGGCGTCGGCAGGGTCGGGGCCGATAACGAGGCAGCGGTCGGGCGCGAAGGTGCGCAGGCCGGCCCATGTGGTGGTGACGCGGGTGACTTCCTCGGTGACGAAGGGTTGATAGCGGGCGATGCCCTCGGCCAGCACCATGTCGTCGGCGAAGGCGTCGTGCGGTTCAGCGACGGGGTCCTCCTCGGCGGGCGATACCAGCCACGCGCCCGCGTCGGGCTTGGCATACCATGTCTCGCCGGCGCCGATCAGCATCGGCCAGGTGCGCAGGTCGTGGCCACCGGGCGCGGGCATCCGCGCCATGGAGCGGCGCAGCGGCTTGAGGCCAAGGGGAGCGATGCCCGCCAAGGCGGCGACGGTGTCGGCCCAGGCGCCAGCGGCATTGACGAGGGTGCGGGCCGTGAAACTCCCGGTCGCGGTCTGCACGCGCCAGCGGTCGGTGTCGCGGGTGATGCCGGTGACCCGCGCGCCGAG
>JBBQHZ010000077.1:0-18216 GCA_038324445.1 Rhodobacterales bacterium
TCGACCATGCCCGGCGACACGATCTGACCGCCCAGATCCTCGACCTCTCCCCGCCGCTGCGTGTCGCAGGGAACGACGGCCTCGATCACTCCGTCGCGCACGACAATGTCGCGCCATGCCAACCCCGCTCGCCCCAGCAACGCCGCATTGGCAAATGTCTTCAAGGCAGCCCCCTCGCCATCGACAGGGCTCCGTCAAGCGCGCTGCCCGAAGATGCGCGCAGCCCCGCCGCCATGTCCGCGTCCAGAATTCCAGCCAACGCCTCGCCCAACCCCCCCGTCAGAACCCAGGGAGTGCCGACCGGGTGTTCCAGCAACGACAATTCGACCTCGAGTGCAGCGATCAGGTTGCGCTGCAACGAGCGCGCGAAGGGCGTGTCATGGGCCATCACGATCGGCGCCAACGCGGCGTAGTCCTGTGGCCGCGCGTCCTGCGCGAACAGCACCGGGTGCTTGCCACATGCCTTGTGCAGGGCCGCGCTCAGCGGGTCGTCGTTCATCGCCCGGAGCGAGCCGTCCTCGATCCGCACCCAGTCGCGCAGCGCCTCGCGCCCCAGCCACGCCGCCGACAGGTCATCGCCCAGGTGAAAGCCCCAGCCGCCATGATGCGTGATCCCGCGGCCGTCGCGGCGGATGAAGAACGAACCGGTTCCCAGATTGACCAAGGTGCCCTCGGCCCCGCCGAATGCGCCCTCCAGCGCCGTCACGCTATCCTCGACCACATAGGCCAGATAGGGCAGCCGCATCGCGAAGGCGTCCGCCGTCTCGGGCAGGCGGCAGCCGGCCATGCCCGCCACGATGCGCGCCGATCCCAGATCGTCCCAGTGCAGGCCCAAGGCGGCCATCGCCTGCATCAAGGCGCCGCGAATCGCGGCCTCGGCCCCGGCCGGATCGGTCAGCGCGTTGGCCGGGCCGCCCGTGGCCCACGCCTCTCGTGCTTCCAGGGCAACAACCACGCGGCACCCCGTGCCGCCGCCGTCGATCCCGATGTCGATGCGCTGATCCATTGCCGCAATCTATGCCAGCGCTCAGTCCAAAGCTACTGCCAGTCCGGTCCGCGCGCTTTCCTGCGCCGCCATTCCCATCCGGACCGCCGCCGCGCCGTCGTCCAGCGTCACCTCCGGCGTGGTCTCGCCGCGCACGACCTTCAGGAACTGCACGTGCTGGTAATAGGTCGAGCCGTGGTGATCGCCCGCCGTCAGCAGCGACTTGTCCACCGGCGTCTCGTGCGTCACCGGGCCCACCGGGTTGCGCGGGCTGACAACGACGACCGGCACCGGGGCAGGGCCAAGCGCCTTGTTCCAGAACCGCGTCGGCCCCGGCACCTTGGCCTCGATCTTGCCGAGGGGGCCCACGGCGCTGATCTCTTCCTGATAGATCGAGCCTTCGGCGAACATGCACAATTCCAGCATCGCCCGCGCGCCATGCTTGAAGTCCACGATCACATAGGCGCCGTCCCAGATGTCCGAGGTCTCGCCGTCATAGACCTCGTCCAGATGGTTCACCAACTGCCCGCCGCTGGCCATCACGCGGACGGGTTCATCGTTCAGGATCAGCCGCATCAGGTCGAAGAAATGGCAGCACTTCTCCACCAGCGTCCCGCCCGAGTTGCGGTTGAAGCGGTTCCAGTCGCCGACCTTCACCAGAAAGGGAAAGCGATGCTCGCGGATCGTCAGCATCTTGATCCCGCCCGTTGCCGCGTCGACCATCTCGCGGAACTTCGCCACCGGCGGCATGTAGCGATATTCCATCGCGACCCAGATCGGCGCCTTGTAGGTGGCCTTCAGCGCCGAGATCTCATCGGCGTCCGCGGGATCGGTATAGAGCGGCTTTTCGCACAGGATCGGCAAGGTCCGCGTCGCGGCGATTTCCCGCAACGTCGCCACATGGCAATGGTTGGGCGAGGCGATGACCAGCGCGTCCAGATCGTCCAGCGCCAGCAGGGCGGCAACGCTGTCGCATCGCACGGCCCCCGGCACCAGCGCGCTGGATTTCGCGGCCATTCCGTCATCGGGCTCGTAGAACGCCGTTACCGCTGTGTCCGGCAGCAGGGCGATGTTGCGGATATGCTCCTGCCCCATCATGCCCGCCCCGATCAGGCCATATCTTGTCATCTTGCTGGTTTCCTTCAGATAAAGCGCGCCCTCAGGGCACCCTTGCGAAATATTGTGCGCGGTCCGGGTCGAACCATGTCCAGGATGCCTCGCAGGGCATGCCGTGCTGGTCGTAGGCGCGGCGCTCGACGAAGGCCATCTGGTGGCCTTTTGGCAAGCCCAGCTCGTCGGGGGCCCAATCGGGCAGAATGCCCGCGCTGATCACGTCCTCGGCCAGCGTGATGGTCAGGCCCAGACGCTCGGCATAGGTGCGGTAGAGCGATTCCGACACCGTGCGCGGGTTCAACCCGGTGTCGTCGTGCCAGCGCAGATCAAGCCAGATTTCCTCAACCGCCACCGGCAGATCGGCAAGATAACGCAACCGCCGCATCCTTATGCCGACATCCGAGGTGCGGCCGATATCAGGCAGACGGGCGGGCTTTGTGGTCTTTTCCATCGACAGCAGCCGGGCCGTCGGAAGGCCGCCGCCCACACCCTTCAACTCCAGCCGGAACAGCGCATAGGTGCCGATGTTCGTCGCCCCGCCCAGAACGTAATTGCCCGAGCCTTGGCGCCGTTCGATCAGGCCGCGACTCTCCAGCACCAGCAGCGCCTTGCGCAAGGTGGCCACGGCCACGCCCCGCGCGGCGGCCATCTCGCGTTCGGTTGGCAGCTTTTCGCCCGCCGCCAGTCGCCCGCCACCGATATCGATGGTCAGCGCCTCGGCGATCCGAAGATAGGTCGGCAAGGCGCCGGGGGTGGCTGCTTGCGGCATGACGCTCCCTCGCTGAGGCCGAAATTGATATACCATTGATATACCCTCCCTGCCTTGCTACGCCTAGGACGAGACAAGATCAAGGGAGGGGTTGCGATGACAGTGGTTCCGGTCACATCGGCGGATCTGGATGCGGCGGAGGTCAGTTGGTTCGCGGCGCTCTGCTCGGACGATTACGAGTATCTGGGCGTGCCGGACGGGCGCTTGCGCTCGTCCTGGGCGCATTGTTCGGGGCTCGTGCGCGAGGCCGAGGCGCAGGGATTTCGCAACATCCTGTGCCCGTCGTCCTATCAGGTCGGTCAGGACACGCTTAGTTTCGTCGCGGGCTGCGCCCCGATCACCAGCAAGATCAACTTCCTTGCGGCGGTTCGCTGTGGCGAGATGCAGCCCGTCATGCTGGCCCGCACCATCGCCACGCTCGACCACATGCTGGAAGGTCGTTTAACGGTAAACATCATCTCCTCCGACTTTCCGGGGCAGAAGGAAGACAGCGCCTATCGCTATCTGCGCTCGCGCGAGGTGGTGGAGATCCTCAAGCAGGCATGGACCTTGGACGAGATCAATTATTCCGGCCAAGTCTATGATTTCAAGGGACTTACGACAGATCCGGTCCGGCCCTACCAGACCGGCGGGCCGCTGTTGTATTTCGGCGGTTATTCCCCCGACGCGCTGGAGTTGTGCGGCCAGCATTGCGACGTCTACCTGATGTGGCCCGAGCCGAAGGAGGTTCTGGGAGGTCGCATGAAGGACGTGCACCAAGTCGCTGAAAAGTATGACAGAACGCTCGACTATGGCCTGCGCGTCCACATGATCGTGCGCGATTCGGAAGCCGAGGCGCGGGAATATGCCGAGCATCTGACCTCGAAGCTTGATGACGAATTGGGGGCGCTCATCCGTCAACGCGCGCTCGATTCCGGCTCGCTTGGCGTGTCGCATCAGGCCAAGGCACGCGAACTGGCCGATAAGTTCGGCTATATCGAGCCGCACCTGTGGACCGGCATCGGCCGCGCGCGCTCGGGTTGCGGGGCGGCCTTGGTGGGGTCCGCCGATCAGGTCCTGACCCAGATCGAGGAATATCAGAAAATGGGCATCCGCGCCTTCATCTTCTCGGGCTATCCGCATATGGATGAGTGCAAGCATTTCGGCAGGCTGGTCATGCCAGAGCTGAGAACATGTTCATTGCCAGAGGCTTACGGACGCGTCCCGGCCTCGGCACCAGCAACGCCGCTGGGCGTGGGGGAAAGACGATGACGATGGCCAAAAGCATGGAACGGATTACCCTCGGGGGCATCGACATGTCCCGCATCGTCTATGGCTTGTGGCGTCTGGGCGACGACGCCGATACCTCGGCCGGGCATGTGCAGGCCAAGATCGAGGCCTGTCTGGCGCAGGGCATCACCACCATGGATCAGGCCGACATCTATGGCGGCTATGCCGCGGAGGAGGTCCTTGGCGCGACGCTGCGCGCCGCCCCCGCGCTTCGTGACCGGATCGAGATCGTGACGAAGTGCGATATCGTGGCGCCCGTGGGCAGGCATCGTGGCGCGCGGGTGAAGCACTATGATACCAGCGCGGCGCATATCACGGCGTCGGTCGACATGTCGTTGAAGTTGATGGCAACTGACCGGATCGACCTGCTGTTGATCCACCGCCCCGATCCCCTGATGGATCACCACGAGACGGGCAAGTGCCTCGATGGTCTTATGGCCAGCGGCAAGGTGCGGGCGGTGGGCGTGTCGAACTTCCGGCCATGGGATTGGGAATTGCTGCAATCGGCCATGGGCATAAGGCTCGTGACCAACCAGATCGAGATATCGGTGCTCTGCCATGAACCGTTCACCAACGGCGATGTGGCGTTTCACCAGCGGCAGGGGCAGCCGATCATGGCGTGGTCGCCCTTGGCGGGCGGGGCGCTCTTCGGCGAAAAAGGGGCTGCGGTGCGCGCCGTGCTGGATCGCATCGGCGCCGCGCAGGGCGTGGCGGCGGATGCCGTGGCCGTTGCTTGGCTGCTGCACCATCCGGCGCGGATCATCCCGGTGATGGGGACCAACAACCTAAGTCGGATCAAGGCTTTGTCGGACGCTGTTAATGTGAAACTGGACCGGCAGGACTGGTATGAGATCTACACCGCCGCCCTTGGGCGCGAAGTAGCCTGACCCCGCCTGCGCAGGCGCCTGACCCCGCCTGCGGCGGCGTCAGTGCCTAGGCCATCAACCGCGTCAGATGCCCGGCGCATCCGGTCAGCGCCGCGTAATCGTCGCTGACCACGGACACGCCGAACTGTTCCATGAACCCCGAGAACCGGCCCTTGCCGCGGAAGGCCTTCACAAAGCCGAAGCGGTCGAGATAGGGCGTGAACGCGCGCGTGACGCCGCCGACAAGGTAGATGCCGCCAAAGGGCAGATGCGACAGCGCCAGATTGCCCGCCACTTCGCCCATGACCTGCACGAAGAGGCGCCCCGTGGCCTCGGCCAGCACCTCGCCTGCGGCGATGCGGGTCAGGATATCGGCGGGATCAACGGTTTCGCCATGCAGTGCCCGGTGCAGATGGCTGACGCCCCGGCCCGACAGAACCTCCTCCACCGACGGATAGCCGCCGGTATCGCTGATCTGGTCGAGCAGCGGATGCAGCGCCGTGATGGCGGTTGGCAGGCTGACATGGCCGGCTTCCGAGGGCGGCACGAAGCGCCCGGCGGCGGTGTCGAAAACCGGGCAGGCGTTGAACCCTGTGCCAAGGCCGATGACCAGTTTCGCCGCTGTATCCGGCACCGCCGGTTGGGGCAGGATCACCTGCAGATCCTCGGCCGCGATATGGCCGATCGCATGACCTTGTGCCTGCAAGTCGTTGAGAACGGCCACCTTCTCGGCACTGAGCGCGCGCGCCAGTTCCGCCTTGTCGATGCGCCAGTCAAGGTTGGTCAGGGTGCCGACGCCATCATGGACCGGCCCCGCCATCGCAACGCAAACCCCGTCGATCTCGGCAGCGTCAACCGCGATCTCTGCCAGATATCGCGCGATGACATGGGCGATCCCGTCATGGTCGGCATTCTTGAACCGCTGCACCGATGCGCGCCGCACCGATGCCCCCTCGGCCAAGGCCACGCGGGTGTTGGTGCCGCCGATATCGGCGACCAGCGAGAGGGGGGCGGACACCATAAACGTTCCTTCCGGGGCAAGATATGCGCCACCAGTTTCCTTGGGCGGCGGCCTAGCGCCGCCACCAATCTGCCAAGGCGTGATAGGACGCTTTGGGCGTCCTTGCCAAGGTGTCGAAGTCGACATGGATCAGGCCAAAGCGCTTCTCGTAGCCCAAAGACCACTCGTAATTGTCCATCAGGGACCAGACATAATAGCCCGCAACCGGCGCGCCGTCGGCAATCGCGGCTTTGACGGCGCCCAGATGCGCGTCGAGGAAGTCGATCCGGACAGTGTCGGGCACATCGACCAGATCGGGGTTCGCCATGCCATTCTCGGTCACGTAGATCGGCAGATCGCCAGTATATTCGCGCGCTGTCCGCGTCAGGATATCCTGCAGGCCCTGCGGATAGATCTCCCACCCCATCTGCGTCAGCGGCAGTTCCGTTTCGGCCTCGGCATAATCCGGCCAGGGCGTGCCCGCCGCCTTGATGCGTTTGCGGGTGTAGTAATTCACGCCGACCCAATCGAGGGGCGAGCGGATCGTTGCGAAATCATCCTCCCACCCCTTGGGCAGATGCGGCTCCAGCCCGTCCAGCACGTCCGCCGGGTAGGCGCCATGGAACAGCCCGCCCATGAAGAAGCGGTTGTAGATCGCGTCGTAGCGGGTGGCGGCGGCGATATCCTCGGGCTTGTCGGACGCGGGCGCGGCCCATTCGAAGTTGCACACCGCGCCCAGATTTTCGATGCCCATGCCCTTCATCACCTGCAAGGCGCGGCCATGGGACACCAGAACGTGGTGCATGGCGCGCGCCGTGGCGCGGATGTCGCGCAGGCCCGGCGCGTGGTGGCCGTCGAAATGCGACAGCCACCCCACGCACCACGGCTCGTTGATCGGGGCGGCGGACCAGATGCGGTCGCCGATGCGACCGATGACGGTCTCGGTATAGTCGGCGAACCAGTCCGGCATGTCGGCGTTGCGCCAGCCGCCGCGGTCGGCCAGCGGTTGCGGCAATTCCCAATGGTAGAGGGTCAGGGCAGGGGCCACGCCACGCTCCAGCAAGCCGTCCACCAGACGGTCGTAGAAATCGAGGCCCTCGGCGTTCACCGTCCCCGTGCCCTCGGGCATCACCCGCGCCCAGGAGGTGGAGAAGCGGTAGACATCGGCGCCAAGGGCCGCGATCAGGTCCAGATCCTCGTCCATCCGGTGATAATGGTCGCAGGCCAGCGCGCCATTCTCGAACCGGACCACGTTGCCGGGCGTGGCGGCGAAACTGTCCCAGTGGGTCAGGCCCGCCCCGCCGAACTGGTGGCCTTCGATCTGATAGGCCGAGGCGGCGACGCCAAAGCGAAAGCCGTCGGGATAATCGGCGCGGGAATGGTTCATGGTCTGACTTTCGAAAAGGGGCATGTATTCAGAGGGGGGCATGTTCTCAGAGAGGAGCGGGGCCGGTTGACCGACCCAGCAACAGGTCGGTTTCCCACAAGTCCTGGATCGGAGGATGCGAGGGGTTGTCGATCAACGTCAGCAAGATCTCGGCGCAGCGCCGCCCTGCCGCCCGGATGGACGATCGGGTGGCAGTGAAGGCGGGGCCCTCCGGGGCGGTCACGCCTTCGTTGTCCATATAACTCAGCACATCGTCGTGGCAGATGATCGACACGTCGCGCCCGGTGCGCAGGCCGCGTTCGCCCACCGCGCGGCGCACACCGATGGCGGGGATGATCGAGGACACAAGGAAGGCGGTCGGCGGTGTGGAACTGTCCAGCATCTCGCCGGCCGCGCGGTAGCCATACTGCTCGGTCATCACCTCCGATCGCATCCAGAACGGGTTGGCGGCGACGCCGCGCGCGGCAAGCGCCTCCTCGAAGCCGGTGCGGCGGCGACGCGCGAAATCGAGCGTCTCCTGCCCGTTCAAAAGGGCGATGCGCCGGTGTCCAAGGTCCAGCAACAGGTCGGTCGCGCGGCGGAAGGCGCGGATATTGGCCAAATCCATCCATGAATAGCGCTCGGGATGGGCGGTGCGGCCATGCACCATGAAGGGCACGCCAAGTTCCTGCAGCAGGGCGATGCGCCCGTCATCCAGCGTCGGCGCCTGAACCATGACGCCATCGACCGAGGCGTTCGACGCCATCTGCCGATAGGCGGCCTCGGACCCGTCGGCGGGCACCATCCGCAGCAGCAGGTCATAGCCTTCGCGGGCATAGACCTCGCCCGCGCCTGCGATGAAGTCGGCGAAGATCGGGTTCACCAACTCCTCGCGGCCGGTCAGCGGCATGACATGGCCGATCGCCATGGCGCGCCCGGTGGCAAGCCGCCGCGCGCGGGTGTTGGGGCTGTAATTCGCCGCATGCGCCGCTGCCTGCACCCGCAGGCGGGTTTCCTCGCGCACTTCGGGGTAGCCATTCAGCGCCCGGCTGACGGTGGTCTGCGATAATCCCAGCGATGCCGAGAGTTGTTTGAGGTTCATGGGCACGCGGGCGACCTTCAAAGCGCTTCGAATTTGGCGGCACGCTACCCAACCCGTCCGGCAGGTGTCAAAGGCTCAGTTTCTCCAAGGGATTTCGCAGTCGCAGCATTTTCTGCACCGGCAGCAGGGGCGACAAAGGCGCATTGACTCGCCCGCCTGCATGGTAAAATGTGCGCGTAACCCAAAGCGCTTTGGAGAGAGGGCGATGCGGGCATCTATATCGGCCGGGCATCAACCCGGCCAATTGACTGGGAGGTCACTCATGAAAAAGATGTATCTCGCCAGTGCGGCTGCACTGGCTTTATCCGCAGGCGGCGCGCTGGCCGATGGTCATATCGCCCATATCTTCCCGGTGGGTGAGGGCGATTTCAACTGGGACAGCTATGCCTCCTATGACGAGGCCTTCAACCTCGACGGCCAGACGCTGACGATGACCGGTCCCTGGACCGGCGCGGATGCCGAACTGTTCAATTCCGTGATCGATTACTTCGAATCGGCCACCGGCGCGACGGTGCAATATTCCGGCTCTGACAGTTTCGAGCAGGACATCGTGATCGCCACGCAGGCCGGTTCCGCCCCCAACATCGCCGTCTTCCCGCAGCCCGGCCTCTTGGCCGATCTGGCGTCGCGCGGGGAACTGACGCCGCTTGCGCCCGAAATGGCCGACTGGATCCGCGCCAACTATGCCGCCGGTGACAGCTGGGTATCGCTCGGAACCGCGGCCGGTCCCGATGGCACCGAGGCGCTCTACGGTTTCTTCTACAAGGTCGATCTGAAATCGCTGGTCTGGTATTCGCCCGAAGCGATGGAAGAGGCCGGCTACGAGATCCCGACCACGATGGAGGATCTCCTCGCCCTCTCCGACCAGATCATCGCCGATGGCGCGACGCCGTGGTGCATCGGTCTGGGATCTGGCGCCGCAACGGGCTGGCCCGCGACCGACTGGGTCGAGGACATCATGTTGCGCACGCAGGCGCCCGAGGTCTATGACGGCTGGGTCTCGAACGAGATCCCGTTCAACGATCCCCGCATCGTGGCCGCCATCGAAACCTTCGGCACCTTCTCCCGGAACGAGGCTTATGTGAACGGCGGCGTCGCCGCTGTTTCGGCCACCGACTTCCGCGACAGCCCGGCAGGCCTCTTCTCGTTCCCGCCGGAATGCTATTTCCACCGTCAGGCGTCGTTCATCCCCACCTTCTTCCCCGAAGGGTCCGATGCGGACTTCTTCTACTTCCCCCCGTTCTCGGGGCAGGATCTGGGCAGCCCGGTGTTGGGTGCCGGCACCGTTTTCGGCATCACCGAGGACAGCGAGGCAGCTCAGGCCTTCCTGGCCTTCCTGCAGACGCCGATCGCCCATGAGGTGTGGATGGCCCAATCCGGCTTCCTTACCCCGTATTCTGGCGTGAACACCGACCTCTTCGCGTCCGACACGCTGCGCCAGATGAACGACATCCTGCTCGGCGCCACGACCTTCCGCTTCGACGCATCCGATCTGATGCCGTCCGAGATCGGTCAGGGCATCTTCTGGTCCGGGATGGTCGATTATGTCGGCGGCGAGGATGCGCAATCCGTCGCGGACCGCATCCAGGCCCAGTGGGACGAAATCAACTGATCTGACCTGACCGCTTCCCCCGGCCACTCACCTGGCCGGGGGACCATCCAGAGGCCCCAACGGCCCACCCGGTCCCCGCGAGGACCGCAGGGAGGAGCGTCCCTCTCCCCTCCTTCTTCGAGCCAGGCGCTGCCCGTCAGGGCGAACGGATCGAGCCCAAGTGCTGCCCGTCAGGGCGAACGGATCAAGGGAGCCACCCACATGTCGCCAATTCTTCAGGGCCTCATCACCATCGTCATCGGTGTCGGCGGGTGCGTCGGGTATTTCTACTTCGCCAACCTCTTCCTCGACAAAGTCCTGTTCCCGGCACGCGGCACCAATATCGGGCGCAACATCAACCGCGCCAATCAGATCCGGCCGTGGCTGTTCTTGTTCCCCGCCATCTTCGCGCTGTCGATCTATCTGGTCTACCCGGTCGTGGGCTCGTTCATCCGCTCCCTGTATGATCGCGGGGGCGCCGATTTCGTGGGCCTGGGCAACTATACGCGCCTCGCCAGCAACCCCGATTTCCGCCAGGCCTTCCTCAACAACATCCTCTGGGCGCTGGTGGTGCCGGCCTCGACCACGTTCATGGGCCTCCTGATCGCGCAGTTGACCGACCGGCTGCGCTGGGGCGCCTTCGCCAAGTCGCTGATCTTCATGCCGATGGCGATTTCGGTCGTCGGCGCGTCGCTGATCTGGAAATTCGTCTACGCGCAGGACCCCGATATCGGCATCATCAACGCCGCCATGTCGGCACCTGCGGGGAGCTTCGGCTCGGTCGTGTTTTCCCTCGCCCTGCCGGTCCTGATCCTGGTGCTTGTGCTTGTCGCTCTGGTCGTGGGCTTGGTCATGGTGGCGCGCACGAAGACGCCTACCGAAATATGGCAAGTCGTCATCTTGTTGCTGCTTCTGGCGTTTCTGGCGGTGGTCGCCTGGGCCGCGGTCATGACGATCCTTGGCGTCCTCGGCACGCCGCGCCCGCTCGAGGCGATCGACCCGCTCCAGATCCCGTTCTGGAACAACTTCCTGTTGATGGCGATCCTGATCTGGATCCAGACCGGCTTTTCCATGGTGATCCTGTCGGCAGCCCTGCGCGGCGTGCCCGAGGAAACCATCGAGGCTGCGATCATCGACGGCGCCAACCCGTTTCAGGTCTTCTTCAAGATCAAGGTGCCGCAGATCATGGGCACCATCATCGTGGTCTGGACCACTGTCACGATCCTTGTGCTGAAGGTTTTCGATATCGTCTACACCATGACGGGCGGCAATTACGGGACCGAGATCCTGCCCTCCTTCATGATGGATTTCATGTTCCGCGATGACGGGCAGGCCACAGCCGTGGCCTTTGTCATCATGTTGGTCGTGCTGCCGGTGATGATCTGGAACATCGCCCAGGCCCGCAAAGAAATGCGCTGAGGAGGCACTGACATGGCCCGCGACGTAAGGAGCACTTTCCATGGATAACATCGCCGGACAGAAAAGTGGCCTTTCCTGGGCCACCAACATCGCGGTGTTCGTCATCGTGCTGGCGTGGCTGATCCCCACCGTCGGCCTCTTCGTGTCGTCGTTCCGCGACCGCGACCAGATTTCCGCCTCGGGCTGGTGGCTGGCGCCGTTTTCGGTGGAACTGAGCTACCGCACCCGCGCCGATGCCGAGGTGACGCCAGAGGGGGATCTGTTCATCATCGAGGGCAATATCTTCGAAAGCGCGGAAGTGCGCGACGCCTTCATCGCGGGGGAGGCCAGCGTCTCGGCCTTCGGCACCGCCGCGCGCGACCCCGGCGCCTATCCGGCCGGGCAGGAGGTAGTGCTGTCCGAAAGCCCGTCCGAGGTGTTGCAGGTCAACGCCGATGGCAGCTATCGCTACGCCAGCGCCGAGGCCATCGACGGCAACGGCCCGCGCGTCTATTTCATCGCCAGCACGCCGCCCCGGTTCACCCTCGATAATTACCGCTCGGTGCTGACCGCCGACAACATGGACCGCGCCTTCATCAACACGCTGACGGTGACGATCCCGGCCACCATCATCCCGATCCTGATCGCGGCCTTCGCCGCCTACGCGCTGGCATGGATGGAGTTTCCGGGCAGGGGGCTGTTGATCGCCGCGGTGGTGGGCCTCTTGGTGGTGCCGCTGCAATTGGCGCTGGTGCCGCTTCTGAACTTGCACAACCAGATCGGCATAGGGCAGAGTTTCGTGGGGATATGGCTCGCCCATACCGGGTTCGGCCTGCCGCTCGCGATTTATCTCCTGCGCAACTACATGGTGGGCCTGCCGCGCGACATCATCGAAAGCGCCAAGGTCGACGGCGCGACCGATTTCCAGATCTTCACCAAGATCATCCTGCCGCTGTCTTTCCCGGCCCTGGCCAGTTTCGCGATCTTCCAGTTCCTGTGGACCTGGAACGACCTGCTGGTGGCCAAGGTGTTCCTGCCCTCTGCCGGTGATGCGCAGGTGATGACGGTGAAGATCGCCGACGACCTGTTGGGCTCGCGCGGGGGCGATTGGGGGATCCTCGCGACGGCGGCTTTCGTGTCGATCGCGGTGCCGCTGGTCGTGTTCTTCTCGATGCAGCGCTACCTTGTTCGCGGCCTTCTGGCGGGGTCGGTCAAGTGAACTCGGCCCTCCTCGCGGCGCCGCCGCTCCTCGCAGCTTCGCTGTATTCTTGTGACCCCTTTTCTGACGAGACCGCCCGATGACCGCGATGCAGACCCTTGATCAAGATCACGTTCTGGCCGCCGACCGCGACTGGTGGCGGGGGGCCGTGATCTACCAAGTCTATCCCCGCAGCTTTCAGGACAGCAATGGCGACGGGATCGGCGATCTGAACGGGATTACCCAGCGCCTGTCGCATATCGCCTCGCTCGGGGTCGATGCGGTCTGGATCAGCCCGTTCTTCACCTCGCCGATGAAGGATTTCGGCTATGACGTCAGCGATTACTGCGACGTCGACCCGATGTTCGGCAGCCTGTCGGATTTCGACGTGCTGGTGGAAACCGCCCATATGCTGGGCCTGCGGGTGATGATCGACCTCGTGCTGTCGCACACGTCCGACCAGCATCCGTGGTTTGTCGAATCCCGTGCCAACCACGACAACGCCAAGGCCGACTGGTTCGTCTGGTCCGACCCCAAGGACGACGGCACGCCGCCCAACAACTGGCTGTCGATCTTCGGCGGCTCGGCCTGGCAATGGGATGCGCGGCGCGAGCAGTATTACCTGCACAATTTCCTGACGTCGCAGCCCGACCTCAACTTTCACACGCCCGCCGTGCAGGACGCGCTGCTGGATGTGGTGCGCTTCTGGCTTCACCGGGGCGTTGACGGGTTCCGGCTGGATACGATCAACTTCTATATCCACGACAAGCTGCTCCGGTCGAACCCGGCCCTGCCCAAGGATCAGCGCGACGCAACCATCGCGCCCAGCGTGAACCCCTATAACCACCAGCTGCACCTCTATTCCAAGAACCAGCCCGAGAACCTCGACTTCCTCAAGCGCTTCCGCGCCGTGCTGGATGAATACCCCGCCGCCACCGCGGTGGGAGAGGTCGGCGATGCCCAGATGGGGCTGGAGATCATGGGCCAATACACCTCGGGCGGCGACAAGGTGCATATGTGCTACAGCTTCGAGTTCCTGTCGGGCACGTTTCCCTCTGCCGCGCGCTTCGCCGATGTGCTGCATCAGATGGACGACAAGGCGCCCGAAGGATGGGCCTGCCTTGCCTTCTCCAACCACGACGTGGTGCGCCATGTGACCCGCTGGGGCCTGACCCCCGCCGCCCAGAAGGCCTTTACGACGCTGATGATGTGCCTGCGCGGATCTCTCTGCCTCTACCAGGGGGAGGAGTTGGGATTCACCGAGGCCGATGTGCCGTTCGAGGCCCTGCACGACCCCTATGGCATCGAGTTCTGGCCCGAATTCAAGGGCCGCGATGGCTGTCGCACGCCGATGGTGTGGGAAGCATCGAACCTCAACGGCGGCTTTTCCGCCGGCCAGCCGTGGCTGCCGGTCAGTGTCGAGCATCTGCACAATTCGGTCGCTGCACAAGAAACCGATCCCGGATCGCTTTTGCACCATTACCGCCGCGCCATCGCTTTCCGCCACGCCCATCTGGCGCTGGTCAAAGGCAGCCACGCGGCAATCACGGCCACTGGCCCGGTGCTGCACCTTACCAGAACGCAGGGCGCAGAGACCATTTTCGTGGCCGTCAATCTCTCGTCTGACCCCGCCACCATCGACGCGCCCGACGGCGCCTGGGTCCAGATCGGACAGGAACTCGGATCGGCCGGCCCCGCGCCGGACGGAAAACTCCATCTCGGCCCATGGCAGCCTGCGCTTGCGCTGCGCGTGGCGGGGTAACCAACAGGGACAGGACCATGGCGAACCTCGTACTGAAGAATGTCGAAAAGACCTATGGCGGGACCGTGCAGGTGCTGCGCGACATCAATCTGGATATCGAGAAGGGCGAACTGGTCGTGTTCGTGGGCCCGTCTGGTTGTGGCAAATCCACCCTGCTGCGGATGATCGCGGGGCTGGAGAAGATTACCGGCGGCACGCTCGATATCGACGGGATGCGCGTCAATGATGTGCCCCCCTCCGAGCGCGGCATCGCGATGGTGTTCCAGTCCTACGCGCTTTATCCGCATATGACGGTGCGCGACAACATGGCGTTCGCGTTGAAGATCGCCGGCGATGACAAGGCCACGATCGAGCAAAAGGTGCAGGCGGCGGCCAAGAAGCTGCAACTGGAGAATTTCCTCGACCGCCTGCCCAAGGCATTGTCGGGTGGCCAACGCCAGCGGGTCGCCATCGGGCGCTCCATCGTGCGCGACCCGAAGGTGTACCTGTTTGACGAGCCGCTGTCGAACCTCGACGCCTCGCTGCGCGTCGCCACCCGCATCCAGATCGCACAACTGAAGGAAGAGATGCCGGACAGCACGATGGTCTACGTCACCCACGATCAGGTGGAGGCGATGACATTGGCCTCGCGCATCGTCGTGCTGGCGGGCGGCGGCATCGCGCAGGTCGGCACGCCGCTCGAGCTTTACGAGCGGCCCAATTCCACCTTCGTCGCCCGGTTCATCGGCTCGCCCGCGATGAACCTGATGGCGGGCAAGATCGTGGGCACCGGCACCACCACCACGCTGCAACTGGTCGACGGCGGCGGCACGATCACCTCCAACTATCCCTCCACCGAGGCCGACATGGGCGCAAGTGTCGAGGTCGGCATTAGGCCCGAGGACATGGTCGCCACCGATGCGCCGGATTTCGCGTTCCAAGGCAATGTGGGGATCACCGAGGCCTTGGGCGAGGTGACGCTGCTCTATTTCGGCACTGTCGGCAGCGAAAAGGACCCTATCATCGGCAAGTTGCCCGGCATCCATCAGGGTCTGCGCGGCAGCACTGTGAAACTGACCGCCACGCCCGAGAAGGTGCATGTGTTCAAGGACGGAATCAGCCTTCTTTACCGCGACCAGAAGGTGTTCCTGCCGGGCGTCCAGCCACACTGACTCCCGCGCCCGCGCGACGTTCCAAGATGACTCCCGCGCCCGCGCGACGTTCCAAGATTCGGGGCCTCGCGGCATCTGGCAAAGGGCACGACCTGCCGCTATCCGATTGCCCATGTCTCGCGTCCGCCTCCTCCTCTCCGGCCTTGCCTCTGCCCTCATCCTCGTGGGCTGTGTCCCTGCGCCCGGTCGCATCGATGGCGGCCTCACCCTGTCCGATCCCGTCGCCCGCGCCGCCGTTTCCAACTGCTGCCGTTCCTCCGAACGGTTTCCCGACTGGATGGTGGGCATCGCAGAGGCGAATATCGACCTCACCCGCCGCATCGGCCTCGTTCAGCTGCGGCAGGGCCATCTCGGCACCCTCGCGCAGGCCCGTGCCGTGGTTGAAGGCGTGCTGCAGCCGTTCGATATCCTGCTGGTGCATTCCGAGGGCCGCATGTCCGGCCACCTGATCCCCGGCCAGTTTACCCATGGCGCGATCTACCTCGGGACCGAGGCGCAGTTGCGCGCCGCCGGCCTGTGGGCGCTGCCCGAAATGGCACCGTATCACGCCCAAATCCGCGCCGGGCATGTGTTCCTGGAGGCCGTCTATGGCGGCGTCCGCCTCGCGCCCGCCAATGTTGTCCTCAATACCGATGCCACCGTTATTCTGCGCGCGCACCTGACCGCCGCGCAATCCCGCGACACCCTGCGGCGCGGGCTTGAGCGCATGGGCATCCCTTTCGACATGCGCTTTGATGTCGCCACGTCCGACGCGCTCTTTTGCGCCGAACTGATCGACGCCATGTATCCGGGTCTCAACCTGCCGATCTCCACCGTCTATGAGACGCGCACGATCATCCCCGACGTGATCGTCGCGGGTGCGTTGCTGGGCGAGGTTCCGCTGGGTCTCGTGGCCTATGTGGAGGCGACCGGGCAGGGCGGCGCCCGCGCCCTGTCGGCCAACGGACTTGCCGCGCGCATCGCGGATGCCTGGCCCGCAGGCGGCACCGCGCCGGCGCCATACCCGGCGGCGATTGCCGCCGTTCGATGACCCGAAACCTCGCCCCCCGGAATTTGATCTGGCATTGTTAGCGCTAACAGGGTAAGATGGAGCCAACCCGAACTCCGGAGACTGTCATGCCCCTCGATAGCCGCATCCATGCCATCACCGACCGCATCATCGAACGCTCGAAAGCGACGCGCGAGCCCTACCTCGACCGGATGCGCAAACTGGCGCAGGATGGACCGCGCCGCGCGCATCTGGCCTGTGGCAACCAGGCCCATGCCTATGCCGCGATGGGGGCGGACAAGGACGCGTTGGTTGCGGCGCGCGCGCCGAACATCGGCATCATCACCGCCTATAACGACATGCTGTCCGCCCACCAGCCGTTTGAAACCTATCCCCAGCGGATCAGGGAAGCGGCGCGCAGGGCAGGGGCCACGGCACAGGTCGCGGGCGGCGTTCCGGCGATGTGCGATGGCGTGACGCAAGGCCAGGTCGGCATGGAGCTGTCGCTGTTCTCCCGCGATGTGATCGCGCTGGCCGCCGGCGTGGCGCTCAGCCACAACACCTTCGATGCCGCACTTTACCTCGGCGTCTGTGACAAGATCGTGCCGGGCCTTGTGATTGCCGCCGCCACCTTCGGCTACCTGCCCGGCATCTTCGTGCCCGCGGGCCCGATGACCTCGGGCCTGCCCAATGACGAGAAGGCCAAGGTGCGCCAGCAATACGCCACCGGCGAGGTCGGCCGCGAGGCGCTGATGGCGGCCGAGATGGCGTCCTATCACGGGCCGGGCACGTGCACCTTCTACGGCACGGCGAATTCCAACCAGATGTTGATGGAATTCATGGGCCTTCACCTTCCCGGCGCCTCCTTCGTGAACCCGGGCACGCCACTCCGCGATGCGCTGACCGACGCCGCCACCGCGCGCGCCGCCGCCATCACCGGGCTCGGCAACGAATATACGCCCGTCGCCGACATCCTCGACGAAAAGGCCTTCGTAAACGGGATTGTCGGCCTCAACGCCACGGGTGGCTCGACCAATCTGGTGATCCACCTGATCGCCATGGCCCGCGCGGCGGGCATTGTCGTCACCTGTTCCGACTTTGCCGAGCTTTCCGCCGCAACACCGCTTCTGGCGCGCGTCTACCCCAATGGCTTGGCGGACGTGAACCACTTCCACGCGGCCGGTGGTCTCCAGTTCCTCATCGGCCAGTTGCTCGATGCGGGCCTGATGCATGGCGACGTGAAAACCGTGGCGGGGCAGGGGCTCGACCTCTACCGCGCCGAACCCACCTTGCAGGACGGCGCATTCGCCTATCGCGAAGGTCCCACCTCCAGCCTCAACACCAAGATCGTGCGCCCGGCGTCCGAGCCGTTTCAGGAAACCGGCGGCCTGATGGAGTTGTCCGGCAATCTTGGCATCGGCGTGATGAAGGTCTCTGCCGTGGCACCCGAGCGGCACATCATCGAGGCGCCCGCCGCGATCTTCCACTCGCAAGACAACGTCAAGACCGCCTTCAAGAACAACGAGTTGAACCGCGACGTCATCGTCGTCGTGCGCTTTCAGGGGCCAAAGGCCAACGGCATGCCCGAACTTCATGCCCTGACCCCGGTGCTGGCGGTGTTGCAGGACCGCGGCCACAAGGTGGCACTGGTCACCGAT
>JBBQHZ010000078.1:0-18208 GCA_038324445.1 Rhodobacterales bacterium
AATCAGGCGGCTTTTGCCGTGGAAGACGCGCTTGCCGACATCATGGCGGCGCAGTGGCGTGACGCGGCGCCTGACGTGGTGGTCGGCGTGCCGACGCTGGGCCTGCCACTGGCCAATGCCGTGGCGCGGCGTCTGTCGCACCGGCGGATGGTCGCCTTGGGCATCTCGCGGAAATTCTGGTATGATGACGCGTTGTCCGAGCCGATCAGCTCGATCACCTCGCCCGAAAAGGGCAAGACCCTGTTTCTCGATCCGCGCATGATGCCGCTGCTGGCGGGGCGCAAGGTGCTGCTGGTGGACGATGTGGTCAGCACTGGAACCTCGCTTGCCGCCGTTTTGAGGCTTCTGGCCAAGGTGGACGTGACGCCCTTGGGCATATCCGTGGCGATGGCGCAGGGCACGCGCTGGCGTGACGTTCTACCCGACCCCGATCTGGTGCGCGGCGCGATCTGCTCGCCGATCCTCGCGAAGTCGGGCGAGGGATACGTGGTGCATCCGTGAAACAACCGCTGCGCGGTTGAGAAAACACAGCGGGCCGCCTTTATGGTTTGCCGCAGCCTGCGCGGGTGGCCTCGGGCCTTTCGGTCAGGTTGATCCCCGCGTTCAACCACCGCGCTCTCGCCCACCCCCCTCTCGGACCGTGACCTGTTGGTCTATCCTGCGGGTCATCTGCTGATGTATACCCAACGCAAGGATGTGGTCCAAAAGATGACCGCTTTCCTCGACAAGCAATGATGAAGGACTCGATCATGAAGGAAGTTGTCATTCTGGATGGCGTTCGAACCGCAATAGGTGCATTCGGGGGCGCGTTGAGTGGCGAGACGCCCTCAAGCCTTGGGGCGCATGTGGTCCGGGAGGCGGTGAGGCGCGCCGGGATCGCGGCGTCTGATATCGGTCATGTCGTCATGGGGAACGTCATCCATACCGAACCGCGCGACGCTTATCTGTCCCGCGCCGCCGCGCTGGATGCCGGCATTCCCGAAGGGGTGCCTTGCCTGACTGTGAACCGGCTTTGTGGCTCGGGCGCACAGGCGATCGTGTCGGCGGCCCAGCATCTCATGCTGGGGGACGCGGATTTTGCCATCGCCGGCGGGGCGGAAGTGATGTCGCGCAGCCCCTATTCGATGCAGGCGGCCCGCTGGGGTCAGAAGATGGGCGATGTCGGCATGACGGACATGTTGACCGGCACCTTGTCCGATCCCTTTGACGGCAGCCACATGGGCGTCACGGCGGAGAACGTGGCGGCCGAGTATGGCATCAGTCGCAAAGTGCAGGATGACTTTGCCCTCGAAAGCCAGCGCCGCGCGGCGCATGCCATCGCGGAGGGCCGGTTCGAGGGTCAGATCGTCCCCATCAGTGTCCGCCGCGGGCGCGACACGGTCGAATTCAAGGTCGACGAGCATGTGAAAGCCGACGCCACCGCCGACGGCCTTTCGGCCCTGCGCCCGGTTTTCAAGAAGGACGGGTCGGTCACGGCTGGCAATGCAAGCGGCATCAATGACGGCGCGGCCGCCATGGTCCTTGCGACAGCTGATGCCGCAAAGGCGCAAGGCCTGACGCCCCGCGCGCGCATCGCGGGCTATGCCCATGCGGGCGTCCGCCCGAACATCATGGGGATCGGTCCGGTTCCCGCCGTCACCATACTGCTTGAAAGGATGGGACTGGAGATCGGGGCCTTCGATGTCATTGAGTCGAACGAGGCATTTGCGGCCCAAGCCTGCGCCGTTTCCAGAGAACTGGGTATGGACCCCGCCCGCGTGAATCCCAATGGCGGGGCCATTGCATTGGGGCATCCGGTGGGGGCGACAGGCGCGATCCTCACGTTGAAGTGCCTGGCCGAGCTGGAGCGCATTGGGGGACGTCTGGGTCTGGTGACCATGTGCATCGGCGGCGGGCAGGGGATCGCGCTGGCGATCGAACGGATCGGGTGAGGGAAGGGCGCTACTGCGCCGGACACCTTTGGCGGCCAGGCAAGGACAGGGTCAGCGCGGGCCCGGTTCTCGCCCCGGCCGGGCCACTCCTTCCGGGTTTCACGATGCGGTTGGTCAATGTGCCGATCTTCCCGATTGTCAGGTCCATCCTGTCCCCGTCCGACAGGAACCGGCCCACACGCGACGGCCACCTGCCTTCTGCGTCCCGCCGGACAGCGCCGCCGTCCGCCATTTTGCTGTGCTCGCCCACCCCGAACCAGTTTGAACTACCTGTCCTCTTGAGCCGCAATGGCAACCGTCGACGCCCGTTCAGGACTCCTTCAATGCCGCTACGATGCTGCCTTGAAGGTCGGCCGGCAACCCGTCCATCACGCGCGCCATCGCCGCCAGATCCTGCCGTGCGTCATGCAACTGGTCGATCAGCGAGATCACGATGCCAAGCGCCGTCTCGTCCAGTGCCAAGTCCTGGGACAGGTCGCACAGAAGCTCCAGCCGCGCTATGTCGATCGGGCGAAAGACATATCCGCCCGCAGCGCGCTCCGGCTTCACGAAAGCGCCGTCGATGAAGCGGATCAGTTGGCTGCGGGTCAGTCGTGTGACGGTGACGATGACGTCGTCTTCGGAAAACAGGTCCGTCATGTCTGTGCCCCTTTCATCAGATCCGCGCGCGGGTCGAAACCATGCTCCTTGCGCCATTCCGACAGGAACTCGCGCAGGTCGGCATCGGGATCAGGTGGCACCACCACCTTCAACTCGACCCTCTGGTCGCCCTTTGCCTTGCCACCCGGCGGCGCAACCCCGCGGCCCCGCAACCGCAATACCCGGCCCGAGCTTGCGCCCGGAGGGATGGTCAGGCCCACCGGACCGTCGATGGTGGGGGCCGTCACCTTGCCCCCCAGCACGGCCTCGTCGAGGGTGATCGGCAGGGTCAGCACGATATCGAGGCCCTCCCGCCGGAACACCGGATGCGCGCGCACCATCACCGTGATCAGCGCATCACCCGGCGGGCCGCCGCCATAACCGGGCCCTCCCTTGCCACGCAGGCGCAGGGTCTGGCCATCCTCCGTGCCGCGCGGGATCCTGACGGACAGGCTCTGACCATCGGGCAGGGTGATGCGTGTCTCGCTGCCGCGCACGGCATCCAGAAACGACACCTCCAGCGAATAGCGCGCATCCGGTCCGGCCGCCTGAAACTCGCCGCCGCCAAATCCGCTGCCGCCAAAACCGCCGCTGCCACCCGGGCGGCCACGATTGCGCAAGATCTCGGCAAAGATGTCGGCGGGGTCGGCGCTGGAGCCGAAGCCGCGTCTTTGCTGATAGGCATTGTCGGGGGCGTCGGTGAAATCCCGGTAATACTGGCGTTGCGGCCGTTCGGCGCCCAGCCCGTCGATCTCGCCGGCATCAAATCGCGCGCGGGTTTCGGGGTCTTTCAGAATATCGTGGGCGGCGGATATCGCCTTGAACCGGGCCTCGGCACCCGCGTCGTCCGGGTGCAGATCCGGGTGGCTGGTGCGAACCAGCTTTCGATAGGCCTTCTTGATGTCGTTCGCGGTGGCTGCCTTGGTCAGACCGAGCGCTTCATAGGGATCGTTTGGCATCCGGGCGTCCTCCTTTCCGCGGGCGTTTGGCGGCTGCATAAGCACCAGACGGCGGTCCCACGCTGTCCAAACCTACCCTGTCGGCAGGGGGTCCTCCCTGATCCACGTCAATGCGCACCTGAGCGCCGGACCTATGCTGGCCGTCCAAGGGGTTGGTCAGGGCAGGTTTTTGGCCAGCCGCATTCCACCTCAGGAAGGACGCCAGATTGGCCACGGCTGACCCAAGAACCGAACCGGCAAGCGCACGTCCCGCCCTTCCCCTGCAATCCGTCGCAACACTGCAGGTGCCTGCCTTGCGCCGTCCCGTGCCGGAAAAAGCCTCCGGGCGGCGCTGGTGGCTTTGGGGCGCGGCGGTGCTGGTTGCGGTCGCCCTGGCTGGCTTGATCTACTCGCAGGTCTGGATGGCGCGTCCCCCGATCGTCGCGGTCGAGATCGCAGAGTTTGCCCCCGTGACGCGTGTTCTTGCCGTAAACGGCCGGATCGCGGCGACGAACTCGGTCGACATCAGCCCAGTTGTCGCCGGCACCCTCATTTCGCTGAATGTCGGAGAGGGGGATCTGGTCGAGGCAGGTCAGATCCTGGCCCAGGTGGATGCCGCCGCGCAAACCGCCGTCGTCCGCCAGACTATCGCAAGTCTGGATGCCTCCCTCGTCGCCCAGCAGCAGGCGACGGAGGCCTACGACCGCGCGCTGTCCCTCGGGGCAAACATCGCCAGAACCGTGCTGGAGTCCGATGCCTACGCCGTCGAGACGGCAGCGCAGGAGGTCGCCCGCCAGACGGCCGCCCTCGATCAGGCGCAGGTTGTGCTGGAAAACCACACGCTGCGCGCGCCGCTTACGGGCACCGTCGTGACGCTCGACGCCGAGCTTGGGCAACTCGTGGGTCCGTCCACACCCCTGCTGACGCTGGCCGATCTGGGCGATCTGGTGGTCGAAACCGATGTGGACGAGGCCTATGCGACGCAGATCGCGACCGGGCTGTCAGCGGTTTTGCAACTGGCGGGCGAAGGGGTCAATCGTGACGGTCACGTCAGTTTCGTATCGACCCGTGTCGATGTCGCCACCGGTGGCCTTGCGGTCGAGATCGCCTTTGATGCCCCCGTCACAGCCCCGATCGGCCTGACCGTCGCCGCCAACATCATCGTGGAAAGCCGCGTTGCCGCTTTGAGTGTTCCACGCACTGCCCTGCAGTCGGGAGCGGACGGGACGGGTATCTTCCTGATCCGCGATCGCGTGGCCCAGCTTCAACCGGTGGCGGTCGTGGATTGGCCCGCCGCCCGTCTGATCGTGACCGATGGCCTCACCGAGGGGGATGTGATCATCGTCGACGCTACCGGCATCGAGGATGGCGCGAGCGTTGTGGCGGATATCCCTTGATGCTCTACGGGCTCAAGATCGCAGGTCGATACCTGACGGCCAGCAAGGCGCAGACTGCGCTTCTGGTGGCAGGCGTCGCCGTGGGCGTGTTCATCTTCATCTTCATGTCGGCGCTTATCGGGGGGCTGGCCGAATTCATCTTGTCGCGCACGGTTGGCGATATCTCGCACATCACCATCGAGGCAGAGGCCGACGATCCGGCCGTGCTGATTTCGCCAAGCGATCTGGGGGGTGGTCATATGTTGATCGTGACCGAGCGGGGCCAGTCGCGCACCGCGACATTGGCCGAGGCCGCCACCTGGCTGCCCCTTATCGAGGCCGTTCCGGGTGTCCGCGCCGTCTCGCCGCAGATCACCGGCGCGGGCTTTCTCACGCGCGGCGCTCAGGTCGCTCAGGTTAGCGTGACGGGGCTGGAGCCGGGCCGCGAATCCGCAATCCTCGATCTGGATGGCTATATGGTCGAAGGGGTGTCGCGCCTCGGCTCGGGACTGATCATCCTGGGGCGCGATCTGGCAGATGATCTTGCTCTGTCGCTGGGTCAGACGTTGCGTCTGCAAAGCGCCAACGGGGTGACGGCGACCCTCACGCTCAGCGGCATCTATCAGACTGGCAACGGGGGCATGGACGGCGCGCGCGCCTTTGTCAGCTTGCCCTCGGCCCGGACGCTGTTCGCGATGCCGCAGGGCGTCACGCGGATCGAGATCAAGCTCGACGATCTGAACGCCGCCGATGCCACCGCCCTGCGGATCCGCGCCCTCACGGGCCTTGATGCGGTGCCTTGGACCGACGGGGCCGAGCAATTGATGGAGGCGCTGGATGCCCAGGCGCAGACGGGATATTTCCTCAAGACCTTCGCGCTCATCACCATTGTCATCGGTGTCGCCTCTGCCCTCCTGCTCTCCACCTATCGCCGCCGACCCGAGATCGGGATCATGCGCGCGATGGGGGCAAGTCGCGGCTTTGTCGTATTCGTGTTCGTCACCCAAGGGGCCATGATTGGGCTGATGGGCGGGCTAGCGGGCGCGGCGCTGGGATACCTTGCGCTGCTGCCTTTCCCGTCGCGCGATGCGTTCGAGGCGGGGACCCTTCCGATGGACATCACCCAAGGCTCCTACGGTCTGGCCATCACCCTCACGGTGATCGGCGCCATCCTCGCCTCGATCCTGCCCGCCCGTTCTGCCGCGCGCGTCGATCCCGTCACGGCGATCGGGCAATGACGGGGCAGGGCGGCCCACTTCTGGAGGTGCGTGATCTGGTCAAGACCTTTGGCACTGGAGACGTCGCCACGCGGGTTCTGCGCGGACTGTCGCTGAGCCTCGACACCGGCGAAATGGCGGCCCTGTTAGGGCCGTCCGGTTCGGGCAAGAGCACGCTTCTGACAATCCTGGGCACGCTGATGAAGCCCACATCGGGCAGCTATGACATGCTGGGAAAGGATCTGATTGCTGCCGATGACCGGGAGCTGACGGCGTTTCGCAACCTCCACATCGGCTTTGTGTTCCAGTTCCACAACCTGCTGCCCGATTTCACCGCGCTGGAAAACGTCCTCTTTCCAACGGCGGTCCGCGAAGGCCGCGAGACATCCGCCGCCCGCGCCCGTGGCCGCGATCTTCTGGTGCGCATGGGGTTGGAGCAGCGGGTCGACTTCCCCTCCGCCAATCTTTCCGGCGGGCAGAAACAGCGCGTGGCCGTGGCGCGCGCCCTGATGAACGGCCCCGAACTGGTTCTGGCGGACGAGCCGACAGGCAACCTCGACCGCGCCTCGGCGATGCAGGTGATGGAGTTGATCGGACAGATCAACCGCGAGGAAGGAACGACCTTCCTGATCTCGACCCATGACGAGAAGATCGCGGCGCTGTGTCGCCGCCAATTGGTGGTGGGCGACGGGGTCGTGACAGGGTAGGCGATGGCACCCTCGTTGGCAAACCAGTCTTGCTTCGGCATCGCCACCGGCCTGCCCGCGATCGCGGCAAGGTCGCGGTGCACGTCAATCGCGGTCTGGGTCCGTGAAGTGTCGGGCCAGAACGAATGCCAGGGTAAATGCGGCAAGCGAAAGGGTGTCGGTGTCGCCCGCTGCCTCGGTGTCGGCCCCCACCTCGGCCTCCGGCACCGCTTCCGGTATCGGCTGGCGCGGCATGGTCGCTTTTGCCACCAACAGCAAACCGCCGGCCAAGACTCCGAAGCCAAGACCCATCCACAGGCTCGCCCATATAAAACCCACAGCCGCACTGAGCGCCAGATACCCCGACACGGTCAGAAACCCCAAGCCTGCCAGACCGAACAGACAGGCCGCAAAAACCAGTGCGACCTGCCTCAGCAGCCTTGCCGCGAAAGCCCGCGCGCGGCGCTTAACGCTGCACAGAAGGTCTTGCAGCAACCCGTTCACCGCCGCGACATTGCGCCCACAAGAAGCCCCGCCAAGGCGGCAAGACCGATGGCCAGCAAGGGATGGTTGGCAACCGAGGCTTCCAGTTGATGTTCGGCGGATTTGCCTTTTCGCCCGACATATTGCCGTGCCTCGTCAAAGCCATCTGCAACGTCCGACGCCATATGTCGCCCGCGTCGGCCCGCGATCCCGCTGACGGTATCGGCAAGGCGCGACAGATCTTCGCGCAGGGCGGCCAGTTGGCGGCTTACCGCGTCGATATCGGCGGCGGCATCGGCATTGGTCTTGGTCGATTGTGACATTGGGAACTCCATGTGAACTAAGGGATCTGCACATCGCACGGCTTTGGCCGCAAAAGGTGATTTCGCCGGAACGCTCGGCAGGCTCTGTCGCCTAGACTCGAACCACCTCCGCCGACTTTTCGGTGGCCTTCCCGCCGAAGGTCTCGTCGGACGCGTCCGCTTCGGCCTTGGTCTTCTGTACAAGCTGGTCCTGATGATGCGCGGGGCCGTAAATAGTATAGAGTTTCAGGGCGTCATGGCCGGTGCAGATCACGTTGTGATGGGCCCCCGCAGGCACGACGACACCATCGCCGGCACCCACCTTGTGCGGAACACCGTCGATTACGACGCGTCCCTTGCCATGCTCGATGCGGAAGAATTGATCCGTATCGGCATGCAGCTCGCCGCCGATTTCTTCGCCCGGCTCAAGCGACATCAGGACCAGTTGCAGCTTGGTCCCGGAATAGAGAACGCGCCGGAAATTGGTGTTCTCCTCCGTCAACTCTTCGATGTTACCGAAATATCCGATCATGACAGATCTCCTGAAGCCGCTCTGCCGTTGGCGGCATCAAAGGTAAGTCTGCGGCAAGGCCGCCGCTCGCGCACTGATCGGGGTTAGCGGCGCAGGGGCCGTTGCGCCGTTGCGCCTGTGCCCCACGCTAACACCGATCAATCCGAAGGCCGGACCCTTCGCCTAGGAGTGGAGCCTCCGCCGTCAGCCGCCCGTCAGAAAGCCCGCCAACCGATGCAAGACCTCCACCAGACCCCGGACGCCCCCCGGCAGTCCAGAGGCGTCGTGCATGTCGTGCGAGGGATCGTGCATGCCGTGCGGGGCGCCGTGGTGGATGTTGTATTCGCAAGTGACGCCTTGCCACCGATCAACGCCGCGCTGGTCGTGGAATGGGATCGGCCCACGCCTCTTGTCGTCGAGGTGCATAGCCATCTGGACCGGACGACGCTGCGCGCCGTGGCGTTTCAATCCACCGCAGGCCTTGCGCGCGGGGTCGGCGTGCGGGCGACCGACGGTCCGGTAAAGGTCCCCGTCGGCGATGCCGTCCTTGGGCGGCTTCTGAATGTCCTGGGCGATCCGAAGGACGATGGGCCGCCGCTGCCGGGTGACACACCGCGCCGGTCGATCCATGGGCTGCCGCCCGCCTTGAACGCCCAGACCCGCACCACGGATGTGTTCGAGACCGGGATCAAGGTGATCGACCTGCTGACGCCCATGGCGCAAGGCGGCAAGGCCGCCATGTTTGGCGGTGCGGGCGTCGGCAAGACGGTTCTGGTGATGGAACTGATCCGCGCCATGGTCGAGAAATACGAAGGCATCTCGGTCTTTGCCGGTGTCGGCGAGCGGTCGCGCGAGGGACACGAATTGCTGACGGAGATGCAGGCTTCAGGCGTGCTGGAACGCACGGTGCTGGTCTATGGCCAGATGAACGAGCCGCCGGGCGCGCGCTGGCGGGCCCCTCTCACGGCGCTGACCATTTCGGAGTATTTCCGCGATCTCAAGCACAAGAACGTGCTGCTGCTGATGGATAACGTCTTTCGATTCGTGCAGGCGGGGGCCGAGGTCTCAAGCCTTCTGGGCCGCCTGCCGTCGCGGGTCGGTTATCAACCGACTTTGGCGACCGAAGTGGCGGGGCTTCAGGAACGCATCGCCTCGGTCGCGGGCTCTGCCGTGACGGCCATTCAGGCGGTCTATGTGCCCGCCGACGATTTCACCGATCCGGCCGTCACGACGATTTCAAGCCATATGGATTGCGTCATCGTTCTGTCCCGCTCGCAGGCGGCGGAAGGGTTCTATCCGGCGATCGACCCCTTGGCCTCGTCCTCAATGCTGCTCGATCCTCTGGTCGTGGGCGACGACCACTACCGCACCGCCGAGGCCGTCCGCCAGGCGCTGGCGCGGTTCCGCGAATTGTCCGACATCATCTCCCTGCTTGGTGTCGAGGAACTGGGCACCGCGGACCGCCTGATCGTTAAGCGTGCGCGCAGGTTGCAGCGGTTCCTGACCCAACCCTTCATGGTCACCGAAGCCTTCACGGGTCTGCCGGGTGCCAGCGTTCCGCTCGCCGACACGCTTGCCGGCTGCCGTGCGATCCTTGACGGGGAAGCCGACGATTGGGCCGAAAGCGCGCTCTATATGGTCGGCACATTGGCGGATGCCCGCGCCAAGGAAGCAGCCGCCAACGCGAAGGAGGCCGCCGCATGAGGTTGCGCATCATCACCCCCCTGTCGGTCGTCGTGGACGAGGACATCGACAGCCTGCGGGCCGAGGATGCCAGCGGCAGCTTCGGCATCCTCAACGGCCACGCGCCGTTCGTGACTGCGCTGGAAGTCTCGCTCCTCAGTTGGCGCAGTGCGGACCGCGAGCGGTTTTGCGCCCTGCGGGGCGGCGTGATGACCGTGGGCGACGCGTCGGCCATTGATATCGCAACCCGCGAGGCAGTGACCGGCGACGATCTTGCCACCTTGGGCAACGAGGTGCTGGCGCGGTTCCGGTCGGATGCCGACACCGAGCGGTCCGAGCATGTCGAGACGATGCGCCTGCAATTCAACGCGATCCGCCACATGGTCAGCCGCCTCAAACCCGGCGCGCATACCGGTGAATTGCGATGACGTCGCCGCAACCCGATGACGATCCGCTGGTCACCCAGACCCGCCTGCGCCGCGACCGCCGCGACCGTTGGCTGCGCGAGGGCGACCTGTCCGTGGGCCGCCGTCTGGCTCAGATCGGCGTGCTGGGATGGATCTTCGTGGCACCGACTCTTGCGGGCCTGTTCCTCGGCCGCTGGCTGGATGCGCGCTTCGATACCGGCGTTTTCTGGAGCGCCCCCTTGATGCTGCTGGGGCTTGGCCTTGGCGGCTGGACCGCCTGGAAATGGATGAATGCCCGATGATGGATCTATCGACGCTTCCCCTCTTCATCACGCTACCTTCCTGTTTTCTCGGCGGGCTGTTCATCGGATACGGCTACTTCCTCGCCCTGCGCGAGACCGCCCGCCTGATCGTGCGCGAAGGGCAGCCGATGCTGGCCATCGCCCTCACCTTGGGCCGCCTGTCGCTCTTGGCCAGCGGCTTCTTCCTTGCGGTGCTTGCGGGCGGGCTCGCCCTTCTGGCGGCGCTGGCGGGCGTGCTCTGCGCCAAGGCCCTGATGCTTCATCTCGCGGGACGGG
Organism: Rhodobacterales bacterium; assembly: GCA_038324445.1. Taxonomy (GTDB): domain Bacteria; phylum Pseudomonadota; class Alphaproteobacteria; order Rhodobacterales; family Rhodobacteraceae; genus Gymnodinialimonas. Next base: position 10,752 of record JBBQHZ010000078.1, read on the forward strand.
ACGGGGCATGAACTCCCCTCTGGAATCCCTGGTCCTCTTCCAAGTCGGCCCCGTTCCCATCACGCAGGCGGTCGTGACCACCTGGGCGATCATGGTCCTTCTGGTGTCGGGGGCTTTCCTGTTGACCAGACGGCTCGACCTTGTTCCGGGCAAACGGCAGGCAATCCTCGAGTTGATCGTCACCACGATGGATACCCAGATCGTGGATACCTCCGGTGCAAACCCCGCGCCCTACCGGGCCTTCATCGGCACCTTGTTCGTTTTCATCCTCGTGGCGAATTGGTCGTCCTTGATTCCGGGAGTGGAACCGCCGACGGCCGGGCTGGAAACCGACGCGGCCCTTGCCCTGCTGGTGTTCCTGTCGGTGATCTGGTTCGGCATTCGCAGCGACGGCATCGGTGGCTACCTCAAATCCTTCGCCGCCCCCAATCCGGTGATGATCCCGCTGAACATCCTGCAAAGCCTGACACGGGTGTTCTCCATGTTCGTGCGCCTCTTCGGCAATGTGATGAGCGGTGTTTTCGTCATCGGTATCGTCGCCTCCCTTGCCGGCCTTCTGGTTCCGATCCCACTGATGGCGCTCGATCTGCTGACCGGGCTGGTTCAGGCCTACATCTTCGCGGTGCTGGCGATGGTTTTCATCACCTCGACGGTGGAAGACGGCCAACGTGCCATGTCAGAGGCCGTCCTCTCCCCAACAGATCAGAAAAAGGATCCCTGATGGACTATGTCCCCCTTGTCAGCATCTTCTGCGCCGCCTTGGCGGTGGCCTTTGGCTCGCTTGGCCCCGCCCTTGCCGAAGGCCGCGCCGTGGCCGCCGCGATGGACGCCATCGCGCGTCAGCCCGAGGCCGCAAATACCATCTCGCGCACCCTGTTCGTCGGCCTCGCCATGATCGAGACAACAGCGATCTACTGTCTGGTGATCGCGCTCCTGCTGCTGTTCGCCAACCCGTTGCTGGCCTGACCCCATGACAATCGACTTCTGGGGATTGGGACTGCAGGCGGTCAACGTCCTGATCCTTGTCTGGCTTTTGTCCCAGGTCTTCTGGCGACCGGTCGCAGCGGCCATCGCCAAACGGCAGGAAGCGGCGCAAGCAGTGACCGAGGCGGCGAAAATCACGCAGGCGAAGGCCGACAAGGCTCTGGCCGAGGCAGCGCAGGCCCGCGCGGGCATGGCGGAAGAGCGGACGGCCCTGCTGGACGCGGCAAAGGCCGAGAGCGAGAGTGCGACCAAGGCCGCTCTGGGCGAGGCCCGCACCAGAGCCGATGCGATCGTGGCCGCCGCCAGGGACGCCGTCCGCAAGGATGCAGACGCCGCGCGCAAAGCCAATGAAGGCGCGGCATCAGAGCTGTCCTTGACGATTGCCGCACGGCTTCTTCACCGGATGGTCAGCCCCGCGATTCAGTCGGTGTTTCTGACCCAACTGATCGATGCCATCGCCGACATGCCCGCATCGGACCGTGCGGCATTGGTGGCCGATCCCGAAGGGATCGAGATTGTCTCTGCTGATGATCCCGGCACCGAAGGCGATGCCGCGCAGGGCGAAATCACCCTTGCGGTGCAAACGGCCCTTGGCGGATCGCCCGACATCCGGTTCAGCCGCGATCCCGGCCTGATCGCCGGCCTCGACCTGCGCAGCCCGCATCTCGTCGTCCACAACAGCTGGCAAGCGGATCTGGCGCAGGTGCGCAAGGCGGTGAACGATGCCGCCTGAGGATTCCGGCTGGATCGCTGCAACAAGAGATGCGCTGAAAGCGGCCGCCCTCGGCCCTCGCGCCGAGCATCGGGGCAGGGTGGAAGAGATCGGCGACGGCGTTGCGATGATCTCCGGCTTGCGGGACGTGCGGCTGGACGAGGTGCTGCACTTCGAGGGCGGTCAGACCGGTTTCGCCCGTGTGCTGGACCCCGACCTGATCGGATGCATCTTGCTGGATGCAGCCACGGCTGTCGAGGCAGGCGACAGGGTCTATGGCAGCGGCGCGGTCGTCCACGTGCCGGTGGGCGAGGCGCTTCTGGGGCGTGTCGTGGATCCGCTCGGCCGTCCTCTGGATGGCGGTGGGCCGATCGCCACGACAGAGACCTTGCCGATCGACCGCCCTGCGCCGTCCATCATCGAGCGCGATCTTGTAACAGAACCCGTGCAGACCGGGATCGTCGTGGTCGACACACTCTTCGCGCTGGGCCGGGGGCAGCGCGAGCTGATCGTCGGCGACCACTCGACTGGCAAGACCACGCTGGCCATCGATGCCCTCATTGCGCAGCGCGACAGCGACATGATCTGCATCTACGTTGCCGTCGGGCAAAAGACCTCCAGCGTGCGCCGCGCCATCGATGCGCTTCAGGCGCAAGGCAATTTCGACCGCTGCATCGTCATCGTAGCCGGATCGGCCAAGGCGCCCGGCTTGCAGTGGATCGCGCCCTATACCGGCATGAGCATGGCCGAGTATTTCCGCGACAAGGGACAGCACGCGCTGATCGTCATCGACGATCTCTCCAAACACGCGGCGACCCACCGAGAAATCGCCCTGCTGACCCGACAATCGCCAGGGCGCGAGGCCTATCCCGGCGATGTGTTCTACATCCATGCCCGCCTGCTGGAACGTGCGGCCAAGCTGTCGAAGGCCCGCGGCGGCGGCTCGCTCACCGCGCTGCCTATCGCCGAAACGGTCGCGGGCAACCTGTCGGCCTATATTCCCACCAACCTCATTTCGATCACCGACGGGCAGATCGTGCTGGATGCGGCGCTGTTCCATCAGGGCCAGAAACCGGCGGTGGATGTGGGCCTGTCGGTCAGCCGCGTGGGCGGCAAGACGCAGGCCCCCGTCCTGCGCGATGCGGCAGGCACGTTGCGGCTCGACTATGCGCAGTTTCTGGAACTTGAGGTCTTTACCCGCTTCGGCGGCATGCCCGATGGCCGTGTCCGCGATCAACTGACCCGCGGCGCGCGCATCCGAGAAGCTCTGCGCCAATCCCAGCACAGGCCGTACCGTCTGGCCGACGAAGTGGCGCTTTTGCTCGCCGTGCAGGCGGGTTTGCTGGATCCCTTGCCGTTGGCAGCCGTGGCGAAATTCCGGGCCGCCTTGCCCGCGATGCTGGACAGGGACGTGCCCGAAACCATAGCTGCTCTCACCACGACGGGAGAGTTGGAGGAGACTGCGCGCGACGCTTTGGTGGCGGCACTTGCGGCCTTCGCGGCGACACTGGCGCACGGCGCGGGGGAGGATGATGCGGCAATTGCGACCCCGGACGCCCCCGCAAAGCCCGATCCATGACGGAACGGCTGGCCGACATCAGCGCCCGGATCGAGGGCATCCGCGAACTGGGCGCGGTGGTGAACGCCATGAAAGGCATCGCCGCCGCGCGGGCGCATGTTGCCCGCACTCAGGTATCGGCAGTCGACAGCTATGCCGGTACCATCTCGCTGGCCCTGTCACGTGTCCTCGGCCCCGAACGGGCGGTGCCCACGAACAACCGCACCAGCGACGACGGCAGGCTTGGCCTGCTGGTGTTCTGTGCCGAGCAGGGCTTTGCCGGCGCGTTCAGCGAACGGGTGCTCGATAGTATCGGGCCGGATCTCGACCCGCAAATCCTGTTTCTGATCGGCACGCGGGGATTGTCGGTCGCAACCGCCCGCGGCCTCAATCCGTATTGGAGTGGCGCCCTCCCATCCCACACACCCGGCATCCCCAAACTGGCCGACCACATCACCACGGCGATCTATGCGGCGGTGGATCGCGGGCTTCTGGGCCGTCTCGATGTCATCTTCACCGGCTGGCAATCCGGCCGCCCCGCCCTTGTCCGGCAGCGCCTGTTCCCGATCGATCTGGCAGCTCTTGCGCCCGAAAAGGCCGACCGCCCCCTGACGCAACTGACCGAGCCCGCACTTATCGCGGCGCTCGGCCAAGACTACTTCAACGCGCAGGTCTGCAAGGCTGCGCTGCACGCCTTCGCCGCGGAAAACGAAGCCCGCATGGAGGCCATGACCGCCGCAGGCAGCCAGATCGCCCGCGAGCTGGAGACGTTTCAAGCCACGCTCCGCCGGGTCCGGCAAGAGGCGATAACGGCGGAGATCATCGAACTCGGCACAGGGGCCGCGACGGCGCGTGGCCGGGGCCGGTAACGCAGGGTAGCATCGCTCAAGCGGGCAGGGGCCTGATCTGCATCAGTGCCGCGCTGTCGGGCCGCGGCTAGGGTTGAGCAAACGGGCGCTGGACGCCCGCGCGATTTCCGCGCCGTCGGAGATCAAGGCAAAGGAGGCCCAATGGCGATGTCGATGTCCCAGTTCGGCCAAGACCCGGATTATGCCCGTTTTCTCGCGGCAAGCGTCGGCGCCGATGGAACCGGGGCCAACGTCTCCGTCCTGTCCATGCTCGCGCGGCTTGAACTCGATCCGTGGACCGAGGCAGCCGATCTGGCCGCGATGCTCGACGCCCCTGCCAGAAAACGGCTGGAAGCACTGCTGGCCCGTTTCGACGATGTGCCGATCCAAACTACGGAGCAGGGCCGCATCGCGTCGGACCTGCTGGCCTTCCTGCCCCGCCGCGCAAGGATCGCGCCACAGGCGTCCGATGGCGCAGTCGCCCAATCCGCCAAACTGGCGATGGGGTCGCCGATCTACTGGATCGTCGCGGCGGTCCTGCTCTTTGGCTGGATCGCTGCCATGGCGCAGGGAAGCTGACATGCCTATGACAAGAAGCGACCTGCAAGACCGCCAAGCCCTTGAGGGGCAAGTCATCACCGCAGACGATGTCCTGTGGGATCTGGAAGAGCGGTTCTGGACCCAAGGCGCTGACAGCGCCCGCACCCTGTCCGCAAGAAACGCCGTGTTCGTGTTTCCCTATCCAGCCGGCATCTTGCAAGGTGACGCGCTCTGGCGCGAGCCGGTGGTTGCACAGCGCTGGCGCTCGGTCGTGATGAGCAAGCGCCACGTAACGCGTGAGGCGGGTATCGCCGTGCTTGCCTACCGTGTTGCCGCCGAACGGGGCGACCTGCCGATCTATCAGGCGCTGTGCACCTCGACCTATCTCAAGGACGACGACAAATGGCTACGACTGACCCACCAGCAGACGCCGTTGGCATAGACACAGCGCCCCGTCAGCGACGTTCCATCAGGAAAGTCTCTTGATGTGCAGTCTTCTGAAGTTCCGGATCAGGAGCAGGCCGATCACCCCCGCAATCGCGGCCGACGAGATCAGGCCAGCCCATTCCCCGACGATGTCTGCCAGTTCCGGCAAACGGGCGGCAAAGACAAATCCCAGCATCACGTAGATCAGCACCCAGATCGCTTCGCCCGCCGCATCCCAGAGTGTAAATCGAAGCCAGCCCAACCGCGCCGCTCCGGCAGTCAGATTGACCCATGGACCCAGTGGCGAAACCAGCCAGCGGGAGAAGAACACGCTCAGGCCGCCCCAACTGTGGATCGTCTCCTGCGCCCGCGCGATCAATGCGGCGCGCGTGCCATTGCGCGCCAGCCTTGCAACAATTCGGGAGCCGCCCTTGCGGCCAATCAGAAATCCGGCCTGATCGCCCAACACCGCCGCCCCATAGGCGGTCAGCATCACCTGCCAAAGCACCAGATCGCCGGTGGCGGCGAATGCACCGCCGCACAGCATGACGGCAAATGTCGGGATCGGAACGGCCAGACAGGACAGGAACGCCGTGATGGCGATGACCGGCAAGCCGTAGCTGGAGACGAAACCGAAAAGCAACTCAGTCATCGTTGTCCGCCTTGAACAGGGCAATCGACGCCTCAAGGTCGCGGATCAGGGCTTGCAGATCCCGGTTCTGGCTATCGGCGAGGTCGGCCAGCGTCACCCGTCTGCCCGTTCCATCGGCGGCAAGGCCCAAGGCGTCTGCAATCGCCTCGGGCGGGACGTCCCACGACCGCGCGACATAGCGCGGCGTCATCCATGCCTCGATGGGTTGATTGACGTGGCCCGCGTCGGACCACACCCACAGGGATACCGCCAGCCTGACAAGAAACATCACGGCAGTCGCAAGGGCGGCGACAAAGGCAAGGCTCAACACCGGATGGCGTTTCACGAGGGCGAGCATCTGAGCCTCCTTGTCTCTGTCCGGCCCGGTGCGCGGCTACGCAAGTGGCATGGGATCACCGTTGAACCCTGTGGCGATCCTCCCCAACGAACCGACCATGTGCCACCGACTTCTCGGGACTGCCCGACTTTTCCAGATCGAACTCCTGCACTATTGGACGAAGGTGCTGCAAGTTTCCGTCGCTTGCATCCCGTATAATCGTCCAGCCTGGTGCTCTGCTAACCTCCGTCAGTCCACCGACTGATCCGCCCGGCTATCCCGTCCTTGCGCCTAGGCCCGTTTCGCGGCCTGCGCTGACGAAGGAAACCCGTTGCCAAACCCTGCACCAACGCCTCCCCAACCGGAAAGCCGGTTCCGCTTTCCCTCGGCCTACACCATCCTCTTCGCCCTGATCGTGATCATCGCGGCCCTCACCTGGATCATCCCGGCGGGCCAGTATGAGCGTGTGGCGTCCGAGGCGATTGGCCGCGACTTGCCCGTCGCGGGAACCTACGCCCCGACCGAGGCCAATCCGCAGGGCATCTTCGATGTCATCCTCGCGCCGATCGCCGGCTTCTACGATCCGGACAGCTATACCGCCAACGCTATCGACGTGGCGCTGTTCGTCCTGATGATCGGCGGCTTCATCGGCGTGGTCACGGCGACAGGGGCAATCGACGCAGGCATCAAACGCGCCATGACGCGGCTGAAGGGCCGCGAGAAATGGATGATCCCGATCCTGATGGGCCTCTTTGCCCTTGGCGGCACGACCGAGGGCATGGCCGAGGAGACACTGGCCTTCTATGTCCTGCTGACCCCCGTGATGATCGCGGCAGGCTATGACGCGCTGACTGCCGTGGCGGTCATCTTGCTGGGCGCGGGCGTGGGTGTCCTTGGCTCGACCGTCAACGCGTTCTCGACCGTCATCGCCTCCGACGCGGCGGGTGTGCCCTTCACCGACGGGCTTTTGCTGCGCTTCGCCATCCTCGGGCTGACCTTCGCGGCCACCGTGGCCTATGTCATGCGCTATGCGGCTCGCGTGAAGGCCGATCCGTCCCGCAGCCTCGTGTTCGACCGCAAGGCCGAGAATGAGGCGCATTTCCGCAGTGCGTCCGAGGCCACCACGGACTTCACCGGCCTGCACAAGATTGTCCTCCTCCTTTTTGGGGCGACCTTCGCCGTCATGATCTGGGGCGTATCCCTTGGCGGCTGGTGGATGGCCGAGATGAGCGGGCTGTTCCTCTTCGCCGGCATCGCTATCGGCCTGATCGGCCGTCTGGGCGAAAAGGGCGTGGTCGAGGCCTTCGTCGGCGGCGCGCGCGATCTTCTGGGTGTGGCGCTTATCATCGGGCTGGCGCGCGGCATCGTCGTGATCATGGATGCAGGCCACATGACCGACACCATCCTGCACTGGGCCGAAG
>JBBQHZ010000079.1:0-17595 GCA_038324445.1 Rhodobacterales bacterium
GTGCGGGGCGAGAACAAGGGCAGCGTGAACACCAATGTGATCGCGTTGAGCCAGCGATTTGCGATGCTGATGGGGGAATATCACCTGTCGATCGACGATGGGGTGATCTCGATCAACGAGGCGCGGAAGCTGCTGGAGGAAACCCTGGCCCTACAAAAGGTGCTGGTGGAAATGAAGCTGCGGCTGGAGGCGGACAGCCGAGGCTGACCCCCTCGGTCCAGGGTAGGGGGGGCCAGGGCAGGGCGGTCCGGGGCAGGGGGGCCGGGGCAGGGAAAAGAGGGGGCGCTGCCCCCCGGCCGTTGGCCGTCCCCCGGGATACTTCAGGTACATGGAGGGGCATGCGTGTCCAGAGGCCGCGAGGGGGCTGCTGCTAGAGGATCTCGTCTTCGTCGAACATCGGATCATCGGCCAGCTGCGCGGTCAGATCGCCTACGGCATCCACCGCCCGCTTTACCGACGCGACGCGCGCAAGGTGGAACACTGCGTCGCCCTCGTTGACCACGGGCAGCGTTGCCCGACCCACGATGATCCCGTTAAAGGGCGCACGGATTTCCATGTCGGTATCGCCGAACGGGTCGGAGACCGAGCCCAGCAGATCGCCCTCATGGGCAAGGTCGCCATCGGTAAGATAGGTGCGCAGCAGGCCGCCGATCGGCGCGCGCAGCCATTTGCTCGACGGGCAGAATTGCGGCTTGGTCTTTGCGTGTGCCACGCCCTTGGCCGAGATCATCCCCATCTGGCGCAGCACGCGCAAGATGCCGGCATGGCCGACGCGCACCGAGAAATCGTCAAACCGCAGGCCCTCACCCGCCTCATAGAGCAAAATCTCGGTCCCCACGCCTTCCGCCGCGCCGCGCAACGACCCGACGCGGACGGGCGATTCCATGATCACGGGCGCGCCGAACACTTCGGCCAACTCGCGCGCGTGCGGGCTTTTGGGCGACACGCGGATCTGTGGGTAATTGGTTCGGTGGATCGCCGCCGAGTGGATGTCGATGCCCAGATTGCAGCGCGCCACGACATTAGCCATGAAGTGATGCGCCACCCGTGAGGCAAGGGAGCCGCCCTCGCTGCCGGGAAAGAACCGGTTCAGATCGCGGCGATCCGGCAAGTAGCGGGATTTGTTGATGAAACCGAAAGCGTTGACGATCGGGATCACCAGAAGTGTGCCACGCAGGGATTTCAGCGTGGGCGTCTTGAGCACGCGGCGCAGGATCTCGATCCCAATGATCTCGTCGCCATGCACCCCGGCGCTGACAAAGACCGTCGGGCCGGGCAGGCGGCCGTGGATGACGTGGATCGACATCGCCACCGGCGTGTGGTCGGACAGGGTGCTGACTGGCAGGTCAACGGTGCGCCTGGTTCCAGCCGCGATGGCGTGGCTGCCAAAGACGAAATCGGCGCGTGCGGGACTCATCCCTTCCCCTTCGTCTTGGTGGCATTGGGCTTGGCGTTCTTCTCGATAAACTCGATGATCTTGCCCGCGATATCAAGGCCTGTTGCCTTCTCCACCCCTTCGAGGCCGGGCGAGGAGTTGACCTCCATCACAACCGGGCCGTGATTGGCACGCAGCATGTCGACGCCGCACACGTTCAGACCCATCGCCTTGGCCGAGCGGATCGCGGTCGAGCGTTCCTCGGGCGACAGCTTGATGACCTGGGCTGTTCCACCCCGGTGCAGGTTCGAGCGGAACTCGCCCTCCGCGCCACTGCGTTTCATCGCGGCGATCACCTTGCCGCCGACCACGATGGCGCGGATGTCGGTGCCGCCGGCCTCCTTGATAAATTCCTGAAGTAGGATGTTTACGCCCGCGCCGCGAAACGCCTCGATCACCGATTTGGCAGAGCGGTTGGTGTCTGCCAGAACCACGCCGATGCCTTGGGTGCCTTCCAGCAGCTTAATGACGATGGGCGCGCCACCCGCCAACGTCAGCACCTCTTCCGTCTGCTTGGGATCATGGGCGAAGGTGGTGACGGGAAGCCCGATGCCTTCGCGCGACAGCAACTGCATCGAGCGGAGCTTGTCGCGCGAACGGCCGATTCCGACGGACTCGTTCAGGGGATAGACCCCCATCATCTCGAACTGGCGCAGCACGGCGGTGCCATAGAAGGTGACGGAGGCGCCGATGCGGGGGATGACCGCGTCATAGCCCTTCAGGCTTTCGCCATTGTAATAGACCTCGGGCCGGCGCGACGCGATGTTCATGTAGCAGCGGAGCGTGTTGATGATGTCGAGCGTGTGGCCGCGCGTTTCGGCCGCTTCCTTCAGGCGGACATGGGAATAGAGGTTCGGGTTCCGGGCGAGCATGGCGATTTTCATCGGTCGATCCTATCGGGTCGGGGTGAAGGTCAGTCGGTATCGGTCAGAAGGCGTTTGCGGGTATGGACGGCGATCGGGTGGTTGCGCAGGGCCGAGCGGCCGACGATCATGCGAAAGCGCATCGCTTCGCGGTCAGTCAGCGACAGATCGATGCTCCACAGATGACCAGCGATACGAAACTTGGTGCGGATGACGATTCGCTCATCCGGGATACCGGAGGTGTTCTTGATCTCGCGCTCGGCATGGATCGGGCATTCGACCCAGGTATCCTTCACGTCGTCGTCGAACCGGGTGTGAAACCGGACCCAGGGAACGCCGTCCTTCTCGAACCGCTTGATGTCTGTTGCATGCAAGGCAGACGTCCGTGCGCCGGTGTCGATCTTGGCAACCATGTTGGTCAGCCTCAATGCCGGCAGGTCGACGCGTTCCTGCCAGCCGATCAGGATCAGGGGTTTCTTGCTTGTCTTGGTCATGGATCGGGTTGCGGGCCTTTGGTCCGAAAGTCGGCGGCGTATCACGCCTCCGTTCGATCGCAACCTAGCAGGCAGCGGCGCGGAAGGTAATCGGATACCTGAATTGCTGGATAGGTTTGGCCTTACGAGACGCGTTCGACGATCACCGAGCCCACCGAATATCCAGCCCCGAACGAACAGATCAGACCCGCGTCGCCGGTTTTGAGGTCGGCCGAATATTTGGCGAAGGCGATGATCGATCCGGCGGACGAGGTATTGGCGTAGTCCTGCAGGATATTCGGCTGTTCGCCCGGTTCGGGATCGCGTCCCAGCACCCGCTTGCCGATATAGTCGTTCATCGACTTGTTGGCCTGATGCAACCACAGGCGCTTGAGTTGGTCGGGCTGCACGCCCGCGTCCGCAAGATGCTGGGCGATATGGCTTGCCACCAGCGGCAGCACTTCCTTGAACACCTTGCGCCCGTTTTGCATGAACAGCATGTCGCGGCGGTCTGCCATGTGGCCTTCACGCGTGCGGCGCAGGAAGCCGTTGTTGTTGCGGATATTGTTGGAGAATTGCGTCGCGCACCGGGTAGAGCGAATGGCAAAGCCTGCCCCCGTCGCCAGATCGGAACGCTCAATCAGGACCGCGGTGGCAACATCTCCGAAGATGAAATGGCAATCGCGGTCGCGCCATTCCAGATGGGCCGAACAGATCTCGGGATTGACCACCAGCGCGCGCCGGATCGACCCGGCTCGGATCATGTCGGCGGCGGCCTGAATGCCGAATGTGGCGGACGAGCAGGCGACATTCATGTCGAAGCCGAAGCCGCCGGTTCCCAGCAACTGCTGGATCTCGATGGCGATCGCCGGATAGGCGCGTTCGTGGTTGGAGGCGGCGCAGATCACGGCATCGACATCGCCCGCGTCCACTCCCGCCATGGCCAGCGCCTTGCGGCACGCATCCACCCCCATTTCGGCCATGGCCGACGGGGCGTCCATGTCCCGCTCGGCCAGCCACGGATGCATGGTGGCAGGATCGAGGATGCCGGATCTGTCCAGCACGAAGCGGCTTTCGATGCCCGAGGCAGCCAGGATGAATTCGGACGAGGAATACGCCACGGCCTCTGCCTTGCCCGCCGCGATTGCTGCGGAATTGCGGGCGTTTTCAGCATCCGCATAGGCGTTGAAGGCCACGACCAACTCGTCGTTGGAAATACTCTGATCCGGCGTAAAGACGCCCGATCCGGTGATGACGGGTTGATGCATGGCTCTGGTCCCTCTGGTCCGGTTTGATGCGCGCGAAACGGGCTGCGCGTCAAGGGAGGGCGGGTCAGGGCAGGGCGGGTGCGTGACAGACGGCTTCGATATTGTTGCCATCGGGGTCGTATACAAAACCGCCGTAGTAGTCGGCGTGATACTGCGGGCGCAGGCCCGGTTGGCCGTTATCGGTGCCACCGGCAGCAAGTGCCGCGGCGTGGAACGCATCGACCTGGGCGTGGGTTTCGGCGGCAAACGCGATGTGAAGCGGCGGGTTCTGTGCCGCGCCCTCGGTGATTCAGAACTGCGCCTCCGTCCTGCCGTAGCCACCGATCCGGACGCCGCCGGTATTTTCCGGCGGGATCGTGACAAGGTAGCGGATGCCAAGGGGTGCCAAGGCCGCGTCGTAGAAGGCACGTGCCGCGTCAAACCCGGAAACGCTGATGCTGAAATGGTCGATCATGATCTCTCTTCCGCTGACGGGTTGGACGCAACATCCGGGCCCGGTTTCATCTTGCTGGTAACGGTATCAAGCACGCAGCCCTCCGATCCGGCATATTGGCTGTCTCCAACCTGCCAACCATCTGGCCCGAGGCGCACTGTCGTCAGGGAAATGTAGCTGTCGTGCAGCTTGTTCTCGCGATTGACCACCCAGACAGTATGCCCGCCTGTGATCGTCCTCTCATCGACAAAATTCGCCCCGGTGCAGAGGCGAGCCATCGTGGTGATGTTGTGAACCTGCAACTCCTGCTGCAGGTCGTTGAACAATTTCTGCAGTTGTTCGCGCGAAGTGATGTGGGCCCGGCGATCGAAGGATTGAACCAGATGCGGCAGGCAGAAATAGGTCGCGTAGGTATCGAAATCATTCGCATCGCGCGCTGCGCCGATCCGATCGAGCAGATCCTGATAGATGGCTCGCGCCGAGATTGACGTGTCAGTCATGGGAGCGGCTTTCGCGATGTCGACTGATCGGTATACGGGTTTTGCCGGGGCGTCTGCGTATATCGCCGCCCGCACGCAAGTCGGCGGGTCTTCGCTAGCTTGCAGCGTCGTGCGACCCGGTGCAGCCAGTGGGCTGCCATTGACATGTGGGAAGGAATGGCCACCTTGCCCCGAAACACAATGGCCCGAAACACATCGGAAGGCCCGAGCATGTCCGCCAATCCAACAACGCCAGGCCCCTTCTCGCGGTTTGAATTCCTGATAGCCTGGCGTTACCTGCGCGCGCGGCGCAGCGATGGCGGCGTGTCGGCCATGACATGGATCAGCTTCATCGGCATCGCGCTCGCGGTGATGGCCTTGATCGCGACGCTGGCGGTGCGCGCGGGCTTTCGGCACGAATTCGTGGGCACGATCCTTGGCGCCAATCCCCATGTGGCGATCTACGACATTGCAGACGTAAACGCGGCGGGACGCGTCGAGCGCACGTTGGAGGATTACGAAGCCGTGGCCGAAGCCGTGCGCGGTGTTGACGGGGTCGAACACGCCGCCGCGGTGGTCCGGGGTCAGGTGCTGGCAAGCTTCGAGGGGCGCAATTCAGCGGTCGAGATCATCGGAATAGACCCCGCCGATCTGGCCACGGTGCCGTTGGTGGCGGAACCGGAGTTCCAGCAGGGATTGCTGAGCGATTTCGGTCTGGACACCGGCGAGGGGATGGGACCGGGCATCGCCATCGGCTCGGGTGTGGCGCGCGAATTGGGGGCCTCGGTCGGCGATCGCATCCGCATGATCTCGCCCGACGGGGCCCGCACGCCGTTCGGTACCTCGCCAAGGGTGTCGACCTACGAGGTGGTCTACATCTTCCAGGTCGGGCGCTGGGACATCGACCGCACCCGCGTTTACCTGCCGTTCGACGAGGCGCAGATCTATTTCAACCGCGATGGCGTGGCGGACGAGGTGCAGGTGACGGTGGCCGAACCTGAACAGATCAGCCAATACGTGCTGCCGCTGTTGCAGGCGGGCGGAGATATCCAGATCTGGACGTGGGAGGACAGCTCGGGCGCATTCCTCCGGGCGTTGCAGATGGAGGACAACATCATGTTCATCATCCTGTCCATTCTGGTCCTGATTGCGACGATGAACATCGTCTCGGGCCTCATCATGCTGGTGAAAAACAAGTCGCGCGACATCGGCATCCTGCGCACCATCGGCCTTAGCGAAGGCTCGATCCTGCGGGTGTTCTTTCTGTGCGGATCGGCGATCGGTGTGGCCGGAACGCTGGCAGGCGTGGCGATGGGCTGCGCCTTTGCGATCTGGATCGACCCGATCTTCAGCTTCGTCAACTTTATCGCCGGCGGCGGTGTGTGGGATCCGTCGGTGCGACTGATCTCTGCCCTGCCCGCGCGGCTTGAAGGGGCGGACGTGCTGAGCGCGGTAGCGCTCTCGCTGGGGCTGAGTTTCGTCGTCACGATCTTTCCCGCCCGCCGCGCGGCGCGGATGAACCCGGTCGAGGCGTTGCGCTATGAGTGACGCAGCACCGCACAACCCCATGGCAGAGCCTGCCCTTGTCCTCGACGGTATCGAGAAGTTCTACAACCGCGGCAAACCCAACGAGATCGCGGTGTTGCGCGGTGCCTCGGCCCGGATCGAAAGGGGTGAGATCGTGGGCCTGATTGCGCCATCCGGTGCCGGCAAGTCCACACTTCTGCATATTGCGGGCCTTCTGGACAGTGCCGATGCAGGGCAGATCATTATCGGGGGAGAAGCCGTCAGCGATGCCTCCGACCGCACCCGCACCACGGTGCGGCGCGGCAAGGTCGGGTTCGTCTACCAGTTTCACCACCTGTTGCCCGAGTTTTCGGCGGCCGAGAACATCGTCCTGCCACAGCTTGCCCATGGCGTGGCCACGGCCGAGGCCGAGGCGCGAGCGCAGGATCTGCTGGCGCGTGTCGGGCTTGGAGCCCGTGCATCGCACCGCCCGGCCGAGCTTTCTGGTGGCGAGCAGCAACGCGTGGCGTTCTGCCGGGCGCTGGCCAATCAACCGGCGCTGATGCTGGCGGACGAGCCGACGGGAAACCTCGACCCCGGCACCTCGGATCAGGTATTCGAGGTGCTCATGGATCTGGTGCGCGGCACCGGGCTGTCGGCCCTGATCGCCACCCACAACCACACCCTCGCCGCCCGGATGGACCGGGTGCTCAGGTTGGAGAAAGGCTTGCTTGTCGCGGCTTAGGGGAAGCCGAAAGGTTCGGTCAATTTGCCGGAAGGGACCGATAGTCAGGTCCGGTCGATGCCGACCCTTCCTCTCTCTCCATTGTGCAGGACGGCTCGACACCCCTGCTTGACCGCACCACGATCGTGCAGATCCCAAGGTGCCGATCACCGGCGCGCGCGAGTGATCGGCAATTCATGATCTGACTAAAGGGAGTTACCTCTCCTCAGGCTACCTTCATCCGGCGTTCCACTATCTCGGCCCACCAGGAACAGCCCGCCGGGATCGCTTCGTCGTTGAAGTTGTATTTGGGGTGATGAACCATGGCCGTGTCGCCGTTGCCCACAAGGATATAGGCACCGGGGCGGGCGTTGAGCATGAAGGCGAAATCCTCTCCGCCCATGGTGATCGGCGCCTCGGCGCAGTCGCCCGAGACTGCCGCCGCTACCTCGGCGGCGAATTCTGTCTGCTCCTCGGCGTTCACCATCACAGGGTAATCGCGGCGATAGTCGAGCGAGATCTCGGCCCCGAAGGTCGCCCCGACCCCGGCGCAGATGGCCTTCATCCGATCCTCGGCCATGTCCTGGATCTTTGGGTCCATGGTGCGGACCGTGCCGCGCAGGGACACCACGTCGGCAATCACGTTGAACGCCTTGGACGAGGTTTCGAACGAAGTGACTGAGCAGACCATCTGGTGCACTGGATCGAGGTTGCGGCTGGAAATCGTCTGCAGCGCGATCACCAGATGCGAGGCGACGACGGTCGCGTCAACGGTTTCATGCGGCTTGGCGGCATGGCCACCCTTGCCTTGAACCTTGATGTCGAAGCGGTCGGCAGCGGCGAAGAATGCGCCGGGGCGGATCGCGAAGCTGCCCACGGGGCGGCCCGGCCAATTGTGCATGCCGTAGACCTCGGTAATGCCGAAACGGTCCATCATGCCGTCATTGACCATTTCGCGGCCGCCGCCGCCGCCCTCTTCCGCCGGCTGGAAGATCACGGCGACCTGGCCGTCGAAATTGCGCGTCTCGGCAAGGTATTTTGCCGCGCCAAGCAGCATCGCGGTGTGGCCGTCATGGCCGCAGGCATGCATCGCGCCGGCGATTTTCGAGGCATATCCGACGCCGGTTTCCTCGTGGATCGGCAGCGCGTCCATGTCGGCGCGCAGGCCGATTGTCTTGCCGCTGGTATTGGCACGGCCCTTGATGATGCCGACAACGCCGGTGCGCCCGATGCCGGTGGCGACCTCGTCGCAGCCGAATTCCTTCAGCTTTTCGGCCACCAGCGCCGAGGTGCGATGGGTCTCGAACAGGATCTCGGGGTGCATGTGAATGTCCTGCCGCCATTCGGTGATTTCGGGCAGCAATTCGGCGAAGCGGTTCTTGACTGGCATGGTGATAATCCCCTGATTGCGTTTGCGCAGAGGGTGACACCGGCAAGGCGGCCCTTCAAGCGCTTATAGGTTGGGTCCCATCTTCAGGCGGGATCGGTGATCGAAGCGCGCCATGGCGAAGCGGCTCAGATCGTGGCCGGGATCGCGCCCCTGCGCCATGTCGGCAAGGATGCGGCCAAATCCCGGACCGATCCCGAAGCCGTGCCCGCACATGCCGGTTGCGATGATCAGGCCCGGCAGCGCCGCGCAATGATCCACCACCGGCACGACATCGGGCAGCACGTCGATCATGCCTGCCCAGGCATCGGCCGTCTCGACCGCGCCCATCTGTGGATAGGCCTGCGACAGGCGGCGCTTCAACTCGCTGACCTTGGGGATGCTGGGGGCAGGCTTCAGGATGCGCATCCGCTCGAACGGGCTTTGCGTGTCCTCGGCCCATGTGCGGGGGGTGGAGAAGGCATCGGGATAGCCTTTGGGGGCGGGTGGTCGCAGGATGGTGTTGAACTCGCCGCTCAGCGCGAGGGGCAGGTAATAGCGCAGGTGACGCAGAAGATCAGGCCCAAGGAACAACTCGGCATAGGCGGCGGGGGCAAGCGTGTAGCCGCCATCGCGGCGGGGATGCATGGCCATCCGGTCATCGACGGCCCCGGAGGGCAGGATCTGGGGCAGTGGGAGGGTGGCAAGCGTCGTGCAGCGCACCGAGAGTTGCGGGATATCGACGCCATGGCGGCGCAGGAACAGCGACGACCACGCACCGCCCGCCAGCACGACCTGCTCGGCTCGGATCATGCCCGCTTCCGTCACCACGCCGCTCACGCGGCCCGCCGCGATGTCGAGCGCGCGGACGGCGCAGTTCTCGACGATCACCGCGCCCTCTGCCGCAGCCATCCGCGCCAGTTCCGGCACTGCCTGCCACGGCTCCCCCTTCAGGTCGGTGGGCGTGTGCATCGCGCCGATCCACGGCCCGCGCGGTTGGCCCAGAAGGTCGAGCGTCTGGGCGCGTGTCAGCAGGCCTGAGGACACTCCGAAACGCGACGCCTGCGCCAGCCAGTCGGCATAGCGCGCCATGTCGGCGTCGGTTCGGGCAAGGTAGGTGATACCGATCTGCTTGACGCCAAGGGCGCCGTTGGCCTGTGCATCAAGCCCGCGCCAAAGTTCCTGCGCCTCCAACGCGATGGGCACCTCGGCCATGTCGCGTCCCTGCACCCGGATCCAGCCCCAGTTGCGGCTGGATTGCTCGGCCGCGACCCTGCCTTTCTCCAGCACGGCGACGCGCAGTCCCGCTCGGGCTGCAAAAAGCGCGGTGCAGATGCCGATAACGCCGCCACCAATGATGGCAAGATCGACGGCATCGGGGAGAGGTCCGGCAAACTCGACCGCGCCGGTCTGGCGGAACGGGGGCAGGGCGCTCATGGGTGTTGCAGGGTCATGCCATCTCGGCCAGCAGCTTGCGCATGAAGGCTTCGCCCTGCTGGAACTGGTCGACGGTGATGTATTCGTTGGCCTGATGCGCCTGCGTTATGGAGCCGGGGCCGCAGACGACGGCGGAATAACCTGCCGTTTGGAATTGCCCGGCTTCGGTGCCGAAGCTGACGACGCCGTGGCCGTTATACCCGGTCAACTTGCGCACCATCGCCTCGGCCTCGCCCTCCTCCTCGGCGCGCAGGCCCGGAACGTCCCAGCGCGGTGTGACGTTGATCGCGGCTTCCGGGCGAATGCGTTTCATGCCGGCCTCGATCCGGGCAATCTCGGCCAGAATCTTGTCGCGCCAGTCGTCAAGGCGCTCGGTCGGCAGGCAGCGGACGGAGAGGATGAAATTGCAATCCTTCGCGGTGATGTTGTGGGCGGTGCCGCCCTGGATCATGCCGACATGCAGCGTCGAGAAGGGCGGATCGAAAGTGGAGGCCGGGTCGGCGGCGGCGGCATTGGCCTCGTTTTGCTCGTTCGCCCACTGGATCAGGCGCGCAGCTTCCATGATGGCCGACACGCCACGGTCCTGCAGCGAGGAATGGATCTCGAACCCGCGGAAGTGCAGATCGAACCCGGTGCCTCCCTTGTGGCCATTGATGATGCCCATGTCCGTCGGCTCGCCGATGATGGCGAGCGACGCCTTGGGCAGATGCGTCCCCATCCGCTCGATCATCGGCGGCGCACCGGCGCAGCCGATCTCTTCATCGCGGCTCAGCGCCAGTTGCAGGGGACGGCGGAGGCCCCGGCGCTTGCCCTCGACACTGGCCCAGATCGCCAGAGCGTCGAAGCCCTTCATGTCGCAGGTGCCGCGCCCGTAGAGCTTGCCATCCTTTTCCACCACGTCGAACGGATCGGTGTTCCATTCCTGACCATCCACCGGCACCACGTCGGTATGGCCGGACAAGACGATCCCCCCCGCCACTTCCGGCCCGATATGGGCGTAGATCGAGGCCTTCTGCCCGGTTTCATCGAAATCGCGCGCCGTCTCGATGCCGTGCCCGGCCAGATAATCAGCCACCCAATCCACCAGCGCCAGATTGCTGTCGCGGCTGACGGTCGGGAAAGAGACCAGCTTGGACAGAAGCTCTCTTGGGGTCAGGACCTGGGTCATGGGGGATTCCGTGCAAAGGGTGTTGGATTTACGGACCCTGTGGCCGATCGGTCATGTCGTCAAGCCCGCGCCCTTTCCCAAAGCGCTTAAATCTAGGGCCTCTGCCCATTGACCACGCAACGTCAGGTGGCTTGTGGGTTGCGAGGTTGGAATTTCATGCTAGCGTCAGGCACATAGAGCCGCCCGGAGCACAGACTCAGATCGAAAGGGCAGCCGACACCGACAGGTCAGGGGGACCAACCCATATGCCCGATGGGGCTGCCGCGCACAAAGCTGCCGAGGATGTTCCCTACGTTCTGGACGTAAGGAACCTCAAAACCGTGTTCCGCACCCGCAGGGGTGAGGTGCATGCCGTCAACGATGTCAGCTTCAACCTCAAGGCGGGGGAGTTGCTGGGCGTCGTGGGCGAAAGCGGGTCGGGCAAATCGGTGACGATGATGTCGCTGATCCGGCTTCTGCCGATGCCCCCTGCCGAAATCCGCTCGGGTTCCGTCGCGTTCGACGACATGGACCTGATGAAAATCTCCGAGGAGAAGATGCGCGCCATTCGCGGCGCGCGGATCGGCATGGTATTCCAGGACCCGATGACCTCGCTGAACCCCGTGTTCAACGTCGGCTTCCAGTTGATGGAGCCGCTGCGCAAACACATGGGCATGAACAAGAAACAGGCCCGCGACCGCGCCGTCGAATTGCTGGAACTGGTCGGCATCCCCGATGCCGCTCGCCGCCTGTCCGATTATCCGCACCAGTTTTCGGGCGGCATGCGTCAACGCGTGATGATCGCCATCGCCCTTGCCTGTGATCCGAAGGTGCTGATCGCGGACGAGCCGACCACCGCGTTGGACGTGACGATACAGGCGCAGATTCTGGAACTGGTGAAGGAGTTGCGCCAGAAACTCGGCATGGCGATCGTCTGGATCACCCATGATCTGGGCGTGATCGCGGGCATCGCGGACCGGGTGATGGTGATGTATGGCGGGCAGGTGGTGGAAGAGGCGCCGGTGCGCGAGTTGTTCGCCAATCCGCGTCATCCCTACACGCGCATGTTGCTTGAAACCGTGCCGAGCCTGACCGGCGACCGGTCTGATCGCCTTCGCGTGATTCAGGGCCAGCCGCCGATGCTGGGTGAGCAGCCGCGCAGCTGCCCGTTCCGCGACCGTTGCCCGCATGCCTTCGACCAGTGTGCGCGCGAGAATCCGATGCTGCGCGATGTGGGGCGGCCGGGACACCGTGCGGCGTGCTTCTGGAACGCGGAGGGTGCCGATGCTTGACGCTACACCCCGGGGCCGCAAACTTGTCGAGGTCCGCAATCTGCGGATGTATTTCCCGATCCACACCGGCCTTTTGCGCCGCCATACCGGCGACGTGAAGGCCGTGGATGGGGTGAATTTCGACATCTACGAAGGCGAAACGCTGGGTCTGGTGGGCGAATCGGGCTGTGGCAAATCCACCTGCGGCCGGGCGGTGCTGCGCCTCTACGATCCGACCAGTGCGTCGATCAAGATCGACGGAGTGGAACTGGCTTGGGCCAATGACGCCGCGCGCAAGATCGACGTCGCGGCGCGCCGGATCGCAAGCCGGACAAGTTGGGGCCTTTTCGTCGGCGGGACGGCACTGGTGACAATTGCCGCGCTCAACGTTCCGGCGCTGGCCGGCATCGGCGTGGGCTTGCTGATCATCGCCGCCGCTATTGTTCTGGCTGTGACAATCGCAGGCTACTTCGTCACGCTGAATGCGATCCGCACCCGCCGCGCGGCGGCGGCGGGCATCTCGACGAAGGATTTCGCCCTGACCGAGAGTGAATTGCGCCGCCTGCGTCCGAAGATGCAGATGGTGTTTCAGGATCCGCAGGCATCTCTCAACCCGCGCATGACGGTGGCCGCGATCATCGGCGAGCCGTTGAGCGAGCACACCAAGATGTCCGCTACCGCGCGCAATGCCCGCATCTACGAATTGATGGACAATGTCGGCCTGAACCGCAGTTTCGCGAACCGATACCCGCACGAGTTCTCTGGCGGCCAGCGCCAGCGCATCGGAATCGCCCGCGCCTTGGCGCTGAACCCCAAGTTCATCGTCTGTGACGAGCCGATTGCCGCGCTGGATGTGTCGATCCAGGCGCAGGTGGTCAACCTGCTGGAGGATTTGCAGGACAAGCTGGGGCTTACCTACCTGTTCATCTCGCACGACCTGTCCATGGTCCGTCACATCGCCGACCGTGTGGCGGTGATGTATCTGGGAAAGATCGCCGAGTTGGCCCCCCGAGATACGCTGTTCAGCGACCCGCTGCATCCCTACACGAAGGCGCTGCTGTCTGCGGTGCCCGAACCCGACCCCGTCCGCCACGACACGGCAGAGCGCGTGATCCTGCAAGGCGACGTTCCATCGCCCGCCAATCCGCCCAAGGGCTGCAACTTCTGCACCCGCTGTCCGGTGGTCATGGACATCTGCCGCGTGGACGATCCCGCAATGAAAGAGGTGAGGCCGGGCCGTTTCGTCGCCTGCCACCTGCACCCGTAACACCAACAGCAAGACCGCCGACAGGGCGGCACAAGCAAGAAACGTAACGAGCCTACAATATCCAACAAGGAGAGAGAGAAACTACGATGAAGCGTACATCAATCCTGCTCGGGGCCGCCGCCGTCATGGCCTGCGCCCCCCTGGCTGCCTTGGCCGACGCGCATCTTGCGCGCGGCGGGTCCGGCCACCTCAACATCATCTACTGGCAAGCGGTTTCGACGATGAACCCCTACCTGTCGGGCGGCACGAAAGAGGTCGAGGCAGCGTCGCTGGTCCTCGAGTCTCTGGCGCGCTTCGATGACACCGGCACCATGGTGCCGTGGTTGGCCACCGATATCCCCACGGTCGAGAACGGGGGCGTGGCCGAGGACCTGACCTCGATCACCTGGACGCTGGGCGACGGCATCCTGTGGTCCGACGGCACCCCGCTGACGGCGGCCGACCTGATCTTCACCTGGGAATACTGCACCCACCCCGAAGGTGGCTGCGCACAAGCGGCCAACTATGCCGGCGTGACTTCCGTCGAAGCTGTGGGCGACAACCAGGTGCGAATCTCTTTCGAACAGTCGACGCCGTTCCCCTACACTGCCTTCGTCGGGTCCGAGAGCCCGATCCTGCAGGCGGCGCAATTCGCCGACTGCCTCGGTGCCCGCGCGCCCGAATGCACCGAAGCCAACTTCGGCCCGATCGGCACCGGCCCCTTCGTCGTCACCGACTTCCGTCCCAATGACGTGATCGAACTGGCTGCGAACGAGAATTTCCGCAATCCCGATCAGCCCTATTTCGCTACCGTCACCTTCAAGGGCGGCGGCGATGCGACGGCGGCAGCGCGCTCGGTTCTTGAAACCGGCGAGTTCGACTATGCCTGGAACCTGCAGATCGACCCGACGATCCTGTCGCAGATGGAAGCCACGGGCCTCGGCACCGTGGTCACCGCCTTTGGCACATCGGTCGAGCGGATCCACCTCAACCACACCAACCCCGACCCGGCGCTGGGCGACCTGCGCTCCACCGTCGAGGGAGGGCCACATCCGTACTTGACCGATCCCATCATCGGCCAGGCGATGTCGATGGCCATCGACCGTGCCCTGCTGACCGAGATCGGTTATGGAGCAGGTGGCCAGCCAACCTGCAACATCCTCCCCGCGCCCGACCTCTATGCCTCGACCGCCAACGATGCCTGCTTCGTGCAGGATATTGCGGGCGCGAATGCACTGCTTGATGAGGCGGGCCACGTCGACAGCGATGGTGACGGGATCCGTGAATACAACGGCATTCCCATGAGCCTCCTGTTCCAGACATCGACCAACGCCGTCCGTCAGGACGCTCAGGCGCTGATCAAGCAGTGGTGGGAAGAAATCGGCATCGGCTCCGAACTGCGCAACATCGACGCCTCGGTGTTCTTCGGCGGCGATCCGGCCTCGCCCGATACGTTCCAGAAGTTCTATGCCGACCTCGAGATGTTCACCAACAACTTTGCTGGCGTCGATCCTCAGGCCTACATGGCACAGTGGTCCTGCGAAGAGATCCCGGGGCCGGACTCCCAGTGGCAAGGTCAGAACGTCGACCGCTTCTGTGATCCTGCTTATGATGCCCTGATCGTCGAGATGGCCGGAACCGCCGACCTGGAAGAGCGTGGCCGCCTCGCACGTGCGATGAACGACATGCTGATCCAGAACTACGCGCTGATCCCGCTGGTGCACCGTGGCGGCGTGTCGGCCCATGCCAACACGCTGGGCGGCATCCGCATGTCGGACTGGGATTCGGAGCTGTGGAATATTGCCGAATGGCACCGCATTCCCTGATCTGACCTGAACCACCGGCCCGCGCCGCAACCGGCGCGGGCCACTTCACACCCTCCAGACTCATGAACCGAGGCGCCGCCAGATGCTGACCTTCACCATCCGACGACTGATCCTTGCCATCCCGACGCTTCTGTTCATCAGTTTCGTGATCTTCCTGATCGTGAAGCTTTCTCCCTCGGATCCGACGGCGGGCCTGCCACTCACCATTCCGCCCGAAGTGCGCGAACAGATCCGCGAAAGCCTCGGCGTGAACGATCCGCTCTTCGTGCAGTACTTCAAATGGCTCAAGCTCATGGTCTGGAACGAGCCGCTGCACATCTTGCAGGATGCGACCGGATGGCAGATCGCGCCCGATGGGCCGCGCATCATCTCGTACCAGACGCGCTCGCCGGTGATGGACCTGATCCTCCAGCGCATGCCCCAGACGCTCTGGGTCGTGGGCACGTCCTATATCGTCGGCATCCTCATCGCCATGCCGCTCGGCATCATCTCGGCCTACCGGCAATATTCGTGGTTCGACCAACTCGGCACCTTCGTTTCGATGATCGGCTTCTCGGTGCCGACCTTCTTCACCGGCGTCCTCTTCATCGTGATCTTCGCCGTGAACCTCGGCTGGTTCCCCTCGGTCTACGACACCACACACGTGGTCACGGATTGGGACAGCTTCGTGGTGCAGTTCAAGCAGATGATCATGCCCGTTATGGTGCTGGGCCTGTTCAACGCCAGCCAGATCAGCCGCTACATGCGGGCCTCCATGCTGGACAACCTCAACCAGGATTACGTCCGCACCGCCCGCGCCAAGGGATTGGGCGAAAGCGTCGTGGTGCTTGTCCATGTCCTGCGCAACTCGATGATCCCGGTCGTGACCGTGATCGCCCTCAACGTGCCCGCCGTTTTCGGCGGTGCCATCATCACCGAGCAGGTGTTCAAGGTGAACGGCATTGGCCAGTTGCTGATCATCGCCATTCAGGGCGGTGACGTGCCGACCGTGCAGACCGTCAGCGTCATCTTCGCAGTGCTGATCGTGCTGTTCAATCTGATCGCCGATATCCTTTACGGCGTGCTTGATCCGAGGATTCGCTATGACTGACGCGCCGCAAGCAGCCCTCGCCGCCCCCGCCCAGATCTCGCGCCCGCCCCGCAATCAGTGGTGGGACGTCTGGGACCAGTTCAAGACCCACAAGGGCGCCTTGTTCGGGCTTGGTTTCTTCATCTTCTCGCTGCTGTTCGTTTACGCGGGACCGCTGTTCTGGACATTCGACAGCCAGTTCATCGACATCCGCGCCCGCAACACCAACCACATCTTCGCCTGTGCCGGCGTCGGTGGCGGCTGGTTCAGTCTTGACGGGTGGATCACGTGGCTGCGCGACATGCCGGCCTGTTTCGCGGATCCCGCTGGCTTCAGTTCGGCCAACCCGAGCTACGGTCTGCGTGTGTCATGGGCGCATCCGCTTGGCGCAGACCAGCTTGGTCGCGATACGCTCGCGCGCATGATGGTGGGCGGCCAGACATCCATCGCCGTGGGCCTGACCGCGATGCTGCTGGCGTTGTTCTTCGGCACCCTGATCGGGGTGCTGGCAGGCTACTTCCGCAAGGTCGACGGGGCCTTGATGCGCCTTACCGACCTGTTTCTGGCGATGCCTTTGCTGCCGCTGCTTCTCGTCATCATCATGTTGTTCCGTGACAACTTGCGCGCAGCCTTCGGGCCGGAAGGCGGTATCTTCGTCCTGATCGTGGTCGTGATCGGCCTGACCTCGTGGATGCAGACGGCGCGCGTCGTTCGCGGTGACGTTCTGGCGCTGAAGGAGCGGGAGTTCGTTCTTGCCGCCCGCTCGATCGGCACGCCCCCCGCACGCCTGATCCTGCGTCACATCCTGCCCAACGTGATGTCGTCGATCATGGTGTCGGCCACGCTTGGAATTGCCAATGCGATCATCACCGAAAGCGCCCTCAGCTTTCTTGGCCTCGGCTTTCCCTCGGATTTCCCGACTTGGGGCCGATTGCTCTTCGATGCGACCGACTGGCTGACCCAGAACCCCGAGCGGGTGATCTGGCCCGGCCTCTTCATCTCGCTGACGGTGCTGTCGGTGAACTATATCGGCGACGGTCTGCGCGACGCGC
>JBBQHZ010000080.1:0-17589 GCA_038324445.1 Rhodobacterales bacterium
CGACATCCTTGCCGAGATCGAAACCGACAAGGCAACGATGGAATTCGAGGCGGTCGATGACGGCGTCATCGGCAAGCTGTTGGTGGCCGAGGGCACCGAAGGCGTGAAGGTGAATACGCCCATCGCGATCATCGGTGAAGATGGCGAGGATATGTCTGCCCCTGCCAAGACAAGCGCGCCTGCGCCCGCGGCGCTGAATGGATCCGAGGGCAAGGCAGACCCTGCCCCCGCCACGACGGCCCCTGTCCCGGCCGCTCCGAAGGCCAATACCAGTCCCGACTGGCCCGACGGCACCAAGATGAAAACGCAGACCGTGCGCGAAGCGATCCGCGATGCCATGTCCGAGGAAATGCGCGCCGATCCGACCGTGTTCGTCATGGGCGAGGAGGTGGCCGAGTATAACGGCGCCTACAAGATCACCCAAGGCATGCTGGACGAATTCGGCCCCAAGCGCGTCATCGACACACCGATCACCGAGCACGGATTTGCCGGCATCGGCGTTGGCGCGGCCTTTGGCGGGCTGAAGCCGATCGTCGAGTTCATGACGTTCAACTTCGCGATGCAAGCCATTGACCACATTATCAATTCGGCGGCAAAAACGCTTTACATGTCCGGTGGCCAGATGGGCGCGCCGATGGTTTTCCGAGGCCCCAACGGCGCCGCGGCGCGCGTTGGCGCACAGCATTCCCAGGACTATGCCGCCTGGTACAGCCAGATCCCGGGCCTGAAAGTCGTGATGCCCTATTCCGCCGCCGACGCCAAAGGCCTGCTGAAAACCGCGATCCGCGATCCGAACCCGGTGATCTTCCTGGAGAATGAAATCCTCTATGGCCGCAGCTTCGAGGTCCCCGATATCGCAGACTACACCGTGCCCTTCGGCAAGGCCAAGATCTGGCGCGAAGGCACCGACGTGACCCTCGTAAGCTTCGGCATCGGCATGACCTATGCCCTTGAAGCAGCAGAGAAACTGGCCGCCGACGGGATCAGTGCCGAGGTCGTGGACCTGCGCACCCTGCGCCCGCTGGATTACGACACGTTGCTGGCGTCGGTGATGAAAACCAACCGCTGCGTGACCGTGGAAGAGGGTTTCCCGGTCTGCTCCATCGGCAACCACCTGTCGGCCTACCTGATGCAGAACGCGTTCGATTACCTCGATGCGCCCGTTATCAACTGCACCGGCAAGGACGTGCCCATGCCCTATGCGGCCAACCTTGAAAAGCACGCGCTTCTGACGACCGCCGAGGTTGTGGATGCCTGCAAGAAGGTGACCTACCGCTGATGCGCATCCTTGGCAAAACCAGCGCCGCCGATGCCTACCGCGTTGCCATCGATCTTGGCGGCGCAGAGGCGGTTGCGCTGGTTCCCGACGCGCTTTTGTCCCAGCAATACGGGGTTTCGCGACGGGTCAGCCACGAACAGGCCTATGAATGGATCGCGGCACAGCAGCACGATCTGATCGATGCCATCACAGCCCTGAAAAAGGGCGCAACACCACCTGCGCCCTTCAGCCATATCACGCTTGAATAAAGCGACCGACGGGAGACGATAGCCCATGCCCACAGAAATCCTCATGCCCGCCCTGTCCCCCACGATGGAAGAGGGCACGCTGGCGAAATGGCTTGTAAAGGAAGGCGATACCGTTCAGGCGGGCGACCTTCTGGCCGAGATCGAGACCGACAAGGCCACGATGGAATTCGAGGCGGTCGATGAAGGCGTCATCGGCAAGATCCTGGTGGCCGAAGGGACCGAGGGCGTGAAGGTGAACACCGTTATCGCCATTATCGGCGAGGTCGGAGAGGATTTCTCTGCCGCGCCGGCCCCCGCGCCTGCGGCCGAGGCCGCACCGGCGCCGAAGGCGGCCGAGGCGGTGTCCCAAGCCGCGCCGACACCCCCGGCATCGGCGCCAAGTACCGATGGCACAAGGATTTTCGCCTCACCGCTGGCGCGCCGGATCGCCAAGGAGAAGGGCCTCGATCTTGCCGCCATCGCGGGCTCAGGGCCCCATGGCCGCATCGTCAAAGCTGACGTGGAAGGCGCAGAACCCGGCGTCGCCGCGACCCCTGCCGCAGCCAAGGGTGACGCTGCAACACCCGCGCCTGCGATTGCACCCGAGACCGCGCCCGCAGCGGCACCGGCCAAGGCGCCGTCCGGAACGATGCCGACCGGACCCTCGGCAGAGCAGGTTCTGCGGATGTATGAGGGTCGCGAGTATGAGGAGGTCAAGCTCAACGGCATGCGCAAGACCGTTGCGGCGCGCCTCACCGAAGCCAAGCAGACCATCCCGCACTTCTACCTTCGCCGCGATATCCAACTGGATTCGTTGATGAAATTCCGCGCCCAGTTGAACAAGCAACTGGAGTCGCGCGGCGTGAAGCTGTCGGTCAACGACTTCATCATCAAGGCCTGCGCGCTGGCGCTGCAATCGGTGCCGGATGCCAATGCCGTCTGGGCGGGCGACCGGATCATCCGGCTGAAGCCGTCCGACGTGGCTGTGGCCGTTGCGGTGGACGGCGGATTGTTCACGCCGGTCCTGAAGGACAGCGACAAGAAATCGCTTTCGGCACTCTCGTCCGAGATGAAGGATCTGGCTACCCGTGCGCGGGATGGAAAGTTGCAACCCGCTGAATATATTGGAGGATCCTTCGCGATCTCCAACCTTGGCATGTTCGGGATCGACAATTTCGACGCCGTCATCAACCCCCCCCATGGCGCAATCCTGGCCGTCGGGGCGGGTGTGAAAAAGCCGGTTGTCGGCGCGGATGGCGAGTTGGCGGTGGCCACCGTCATGTCCGTGACGCTGAGTGTGGATCACCGGGTCATTGACGGCGCGTTGGGCGCGCAATTGCTGGCGGCGATCAAGGAAAACCTTGAAAATCCGATGGTTATGCTTGCGTGACGCGGCGGACGTGAGGGGCCAGCCCCCATGCCCCAACAGCATTTTATGGTAGGGCGACCCGCCGGTCAGCGTCGGAAGATGGATGGACGCAGGCCAGAGCCTGCTGAGCGCGCCACGTCGTCGATGCGCCTTGCACGGGTGAGGGCCGTCTTGGCGGTCTTGATCCATTCAAGCGTCCCGCGTTTCACCGATCTGGGATAGGCGTCCCATATTTTTCTATTTGTTCCCAATGCCTTGGCAAGGTCATCTGGCACAACCAAACGCTCCACATCGTCCAGAAAGTCCCACATGCCATTGGCCTTGGCCGTGGCGATCCTCGCCTCTCCGGATGGGGTCATCTGGCCGGTTTCCCGCATCCGCTGCACAATCTCCTTGTTGACCGCCGACCAAGCGGACGTGTCATTGCGGGGGGCGATGCGGTGCTTCATGCGATCGGCGTCGAGGGCGGCGACCTGCGCATCGACCCAGCCCCAACACAAAAGCTCTTCAACCGCCTGAACCCAGGGGACGTAATCGGGGTGATGCTTCTTGTAGGTGGCAAGCCATAACCCTTTGGCCTGCTTATGATTTTCCGCGAGCCAGCCGCGCAGGTCCGCGCGCGACCGTATCGTCAATACCTCATCTGCCATGGCCAATCTCGCGCCAAGTGCCGGGGGAAAGGTCGCTCAGATCGTGGGCGCCGATGGACCAGCGGATCAGGCGGATGACGGGGAGGCCGACGCCCGCGCACATGCGACGCACCTGACGGTTGCGGCCTTCCGTCAGGGTCAGGCGGAGCCAGCTATCGGTGACGGTTTTCCGAATGCGAACAGGGGGTTGGCGGGGCCAGAGCCACTCCGGCTCGGGCACGGCCTCTGCCCCGCAGGTGGCAGTTTGGCCATCCTTCAGGTCCACGCCCTTACGCAGGGTGTTCAACGCAACTGCATCGGGAACACCTTCGACCAAAGCGAAATAAACCTTTGGGGACTTGTACTTGGGCGATGAAATGCGGGCCTGAAGGCTGCCGTCATCCGTCAGCAGCAAAAGTCCCTCGCTGTCGCGGTCGAGCCTTCCGGCGGCATAGACGCCTTTGGGAAGGCCGAAGCCATCAAGGGCGGGCCAGCCGCCCTCGGGCGTGAATTGGGACAGGACATTCATCGGTTTATTGAAGGCGATCAACACGTTACGCCTCGCCCGCCTCGAATTTCGCCAGCCAGCGCCTTGGCGCCATGTCAGCCCATGTGCGGCGCAGGCGCGCCTCGGCCCAATCGCGGTCGATCCGACCAGCGGCCACGAGGATGCAGCCGTAGTTGCGATAATGCGCATGAAAAACAAAGGTTTGCGGGTCAGCCTCGCGCAGCATCTCCCGCTCTTCCAAGGTGCCCTTGAAGACGCCTGCGTCGATCAGGGGCGACCACCAGCACCACATCTTGCCATGCGCCTTCAGGTTCGGATTGCCCCAGGAAACCGCGTCCTCGACCTTTGGCAGGCCAAGTCCCACGGCAAGTTCCCGAAGCTCGGGCCAGGTGGAAATGGGATTTTTCATCGCGAACTCCGTCACTTCCATTTGGGGGCAGTTGCCCCCACTTTGGGACGATAAGCCTGTTCAAATGTTCCCGAATGGGCGCATTTCAATGCGCCTCTGCCCAGTTCGGTCCTTGCCCCGCATCGACCGTGATCGGGACCGACAGGCGGACGGCCGGATCGGCGGCGCCCTCCATCACGTCCCGCGCGCGGGTGATGAGGGTGCCTGCGGCTCCTTCATCGACCTCGAAGACCAACTCGTCGTGAACCTGCAACAGCATCGTTGCAGGCAGGTCGGCAATCGCGGCCTCCATCCGGATCATCGCGCGGCGGATGATGTCCGCCGCCGTCCCCTGAATCGGCGCGTTGATTGCGGCGCGGCCGGCGAAGCCTGCACCGGGGCCCTTGGCGTTGATCTCGGGCGTGTGGATCTTCCGCCCGAACAACGTTTCGACATAGAGATGGTCGCGGGCGAACTTCTTGGTGGCGTCCATATAGTCGCGGATGCCGGGGAAACGCTCGAAATAGCGGTCGATGAAGCCTTGGGCCTCGGCGCGGGGAATGCGCAGGTTGCGGGCGAGGCCAAAGCCGGAAATCCCGTAGATCACCCCGAAATTGATCGCCTTGGCCTGACGGCGGACATCGGGTGTCATCTGATCCAGCGGCACGCCGAACATCTCGGAGGCGGTGGCGGCGTGAATGTCCTGGCCTTCCTTGAAGGCCTGCTTCAGCGCGTCGATGCCGGCGATATGGGCGAGGATGCGCAATTCGATCTGGGAATAATCGAGGCTGACCAGCACCTTGCCGGGTTCTGCGATGAAGGCGGTGCGGATGCGGCGGCCTTCTTCGGTGCGGACGGGGATATTCTGCAGGTTCGGATCGGTCGAGGCGAGGCGCCCGGTATTGGCGCCCGCGATGGAATAGCTGGTGTGAACGCGGCCTGTATCGGGGTTGATATGGTCCTGCAGCGCGTCGGTATAGGTCGATTTCAGCTTGGAAAGCTGGCGGTAGTCCAGCACGCGCGCGGGAAAGTCGTGCAGCGTCGCCAGATCCTCCAGCACCTCTGCCGGGGTCGACCATTGGCCGGATTTGGTGCGCGCCCCCCCCTCCAGCCCCATCTGTTCGAAAAGGATCGTGCCAACCTGCGCGGGCGATTGCACGTTGAAGGCGCCGCCCGCCATCTCGTGCAACTCGGCCTCGAGCCCGGCCATCTTCTGGGCGAAG
This sequence comes from Rhodobacterales bacterium, assembly GCA_038324445.1. Classification (GTDB taxonomy): domain Bacteria; phylum Pseudomonadota; class Alphaproteobacteria; order Rhodobacterales; family Rhodobacteraceae; genus Gymnodinialimonas. The sequence goes on from JBBQHZ010000080.1 coordinate 5,624, forward strand.
GCGTTGGACATGCGCGACAGCACATCGCGGTCGACCTTGATTCCGGCGCGCTCCATGCGGGCCAGAACCGGCACCAGCGGGCGTTCTAGGCGCTCGTAGACGCGGGTCACGCCGTCGCGGTGGAGTTGCGGCTTGAACAGGCGATGGAGGCGCAGCGTGATGTCCGCATCCTCGGCCGCATAGGGCGCGGCCTTGTCGATGGCGACCTTGTCGAAGGTTATCTGGCCCTTGCCGCCGCCAAGCAAGCCCTTGATCGGAATGGGGATATGACCAAGGTAGCGCTCGGACAGGGCATCCATGCCATGGTTGTGCAGGCCGCCATGGAGCGCGTAGCTGAGCAGCATGGTGTCATCTATGGGGGCGACGTCGACGCCGTAATTCGCCAGCACCTTCACATCGTATTTCGCGTTCTGGGCGATCTTGAGGACGGACGGATCCTCCAGCATCGGTTTCAGGACCGCCAGCGCCGCCTCGAACGGAATCTGGCCATCGGCAAGTGTGGTATCCGCGAAGAGGCCCTCGCCCTGCCCGCGATGTTGCAGCGGAATATAGCACGCCCGCCCCGGCTCGACGCAGAGCGAGACGCCGACAAGTTCGGCCACCATCTCGTTGAGCGAGGTCGTCTCGGTATCGAAGGCCACCTCGCCCTTGGCGGTGGCCTGCGCGATCCAGGCGCGCAAGACGTTGATATCGCTGACCGTCTCGTATGTCGTCGGGTCGATCGGGGGCAGGCCCGGCGCATCCGGTGCGGCCTCACGCCCAGCACCGGGCCCAGCACCGGACGCAACATCCGGGATGGCCGGGGCCTCGGTGCCAAGATGGTCGGCGATGCGCTTGGTCAGCGTGCGGAATTCCATCCGGGCGAGAAACGCCATCAAGGTTTCGGCATCGGGATCGCAGACTTCCAGATCGTCGAGGGCCTCTTCCAGCTCGACCCGGTCATCGAGCAGCACCAGCTGCCGCGACAGGCGGATCTGGTCGGCGTGGTCGATCAGGGTCTGGCGGCGCTTGGGTTGCGCTATCTCGCCCGCGCGGGCCAGCAGCGCGTCGAGATCGCCGAATTCATTGATCAACAGCGCGGCCGTCTTGATCCCGATGCCGGGCGCGCCCGGCACGTTGTCGACGGAATCTCCGGCCAGCGCCTGCACATCCACCACCCGCTCGGGTCCGACGCCGAACTTGGCCTCCACCCCCTCGCGGTCGATGCGCAGGTTCTTCATCGCGTCAAACATCTCGACCCCGTCACCGACGAGTTGCATCATGTCCTTGTCGGACGAGATGATGGTGCAACGCCCCCCGGCCTCGCGCGCAAGGCGGGCATAGGTGGCGATGATATCGTCGGCCTCGAACCCCTCCTTCTCGATGCAAGGCAGGTTGAAGGCGCGCGTCGCCTCGCGAGTCAGCGGGATCTGCGGGCGCAGATCCTCGGGCATCGCCTCGCGGTTGGCCTTGTATTGGTCGTAGAGGTCGTTGCGGAACGTATGCGAGCCCTTGTCGAAGATCACCGCGGCATGGGTCGGCCCGTCGGCGCCGCCATTCTCGACGATCATCTTCAGCAGCATGTTGCAAAAGCCCGAAACCGCGCCGATGGGCAAGCCGTCCGACTTGCGTGTCAGGGGCGGCAGGGCGTGATAGGCTCGGAAGATGAAGGCGGAGCCGTCCACCAGATGCAGGTGATGTCCCTTGCCGAATGCCATGAAATTCCCTTTCGCCCTACCGCTTCTTGCCCGACCGCCTCGCCGCTGGAGGGCGTGCGCCCCACCCGTTTCGCTGCGTGAGGGCAGGCCACCCGCCTTGTCCCCGTTCTAACCCGCCTCGCGCCCAACCGCGACCGGGAATCGCGCAACCCTCACCCCTGCCCCATCCGCCAGAGCGACAGGCGCAGCGCATAGGGTGTGGGCGTCCAGACGCCCGCCTCCACCCCCGCCGCGCGCAACACGCGGCCCACCCAAGTATTGCAGGTCCGCAGGATGTGGAAACGCCCGCCCGCCTCCAGAAAGCCGTCCGTCGGCGTGAAGCCCGCATCGGGAATGGCCGCCCCGATGCCGGTTTCGGCGACCGCGTCCAGCAGGGCGGCATATTGCGCGCCCGACATCCTGAGCCGCGGGTAGTCCGCGGCGGGCGAAATCGGGCCGGTCACATCCACCCGAAGCACCGCGCTGTCGCCCACAACAGCGCGGATCGTCGCCGCTGCGGTGATGTCGGCAAAGGTGCCGGCGGTGGTGTAGAACTCCCTCGCGCCCCAGCCCACGATCAGGTTGGCGACGCCGGGATCATCGAGGGGCGCATCGACGCCGCGAAAGAGCGCCCGCGTCTCGGGCGTGGCCGGCAACAGGAAATCGACATGGATCGGGCCGAACAGCAGCCCGACCTCGACCTCGTCGCCCGCCGGCAGATCGGCCACCCGCCCGGGAACCAGCCCGCCGACCGCCGCCGCCGCAAGATAGAGCGCCACAAGCAAAAAGGCCGCCCCGATGAGGCGGCCGAGGCTTCGCCATGTCGACGCGATCACGTCACCGCGCCTGCGGCATCACCGCCCGCGGCATCCTTGTAGATGAACTTCTTGTCGCAATAGCCGCATTCGACATAGCCGCTATCGGCCGAGATCTGCAGCCACACACGCGGGTGGCCAATGGCACCCCCGCCGCCATCGCAGGCCACGCGCATGCTCGAGACGACTTCGGTTTCGGGGGCATTGATGCTCATCGCGCTACCATCCTCGGACGTTACCCATGCCAGAGACCTATCGCATCTCGCCCCGACCCGGACAAGGGCGCGCGGCCCCCATTCAGCTTGGCAGAAAAACTCCGGGGGGGGCGGCGCAGATGTGGGGGGCTGGCCCCCCTCTGCCCTCTCCCCCCTCGATGTCACCTCGGCGCAGGCTGCAACATCAGCCCCAGCGGCCTGCCGCCCAGAATATGCAGATGGTAATGCGGCACTTCCTGCACCGCATCGTCGCCCGCATTCGACAGCGTCCGATACCCCGCCCCGCCGCCGCCGGGCGCCACGCCCAGATCGGCGCAGAGGCGCGCGGCGACGCGGTGGAAATCCACGATCTCGGCATCCGACGCCTCGGCCGCGAAGTGATCGAAGCACACATAGAAGCCCTTGGGGATCACCAGCACGTGCACCGGGGCTTGCGGGCGGATATCCGCGAAGGCCAGCGTGTGGGCGGTTTCGGCCACGGTCTTGTTGGGAATCTCGCCGCGCAGGATGCGCGCGAAGATGTTGTTGGTGTCGTAGGTATAGCCCATTTTCTGCCCCTCAATCGGCGAACAGGTGTTGCGTTTTTGCCAGTGCCAGCCCGCGTTCCGGTGCGATGCCGAAGAATTCGGCCAGCACCGCCCCGTTTTCCGCCACCGGCCGCCCTTCCCGCAAGCGGAAATGACGCGGGAATTCGGCGTCGAGGATGGCGGAGGATTCGTCGAGGAACTCGTGCCGCAGTGTCGGCAGCATCCGCTGGATCACCTCGCCTGGCGTATCCTCGGTTGCAAGGCCCACGCGGTGGGCATGGCCGACCAGATACTGGTCGTCGAAATGGCACTGCACCTCGAGGATGCGCGTATTGGCGCGGTCCGAGATGAAATCGCGCATCAGGTCGAGGTTGGCGGGATCAAGGCAGATCATCAACTGCTCGGTCCCGTAATAATCAAACAGCATCCGCATCAGGGCGCGCCGGTGACGATTGCGTTTTTCCAACGTCCGCTCGATCCCACCCAGATGCGGCACGCGGCAGCTTGCCTCGTCGAACAGATACTCGATCCCCTTCACGTCGAGCGCCGTGGACGAGGCGCGCAGAAGGCGCTTGGCGACATGCCATTTCTTGCACACCACCATGAAGAGGTCGCGGTCGGGCCCGAGCGTGCTTTCGCGTTCCCAGAACCGCGTGCCGAAGCGTTTGCCGACGCGCCCCCGGCCGGTCAGGAAGGCATGCAGCTTGGGCCCTTCCTTGGAGGTGGCGAAATCGCGGCGGTCTGAATTCCACAAGGCGCCAAGCCGCTCCTTCAGCAGCGTGGCCTCGGCGGAAATCTTGCGCGCAAATAGATAATCCTGCGAAATCAACAGCTCGTACTGGTCATTATAGAAGGAGACCGGCATGCCGTAGTCGCTGAACATCTTGAAGGTCAGGGTGCGGCTTTCGATCTCGCGCGCCGGAACAAGGTGGCGCACCAGGGTCTGGAAGAACGTCTCGTCCGGGATCCAGGTGGTCTTGAAGAACCGCATCACGTCGGGGCGTTCGCGGCAGAATTGCAGGATCGCTTCCACCGTCTTGCGGCGCAGGCACCACCATTGCGAGCCGATCATCACCTGAATGTCGTCGGGCACCTTGCGGCTGAGGCCGAGGCGGCGTTGCAGGTTGAACGAGGCATAGAACAGGCGCTTGTGATTGCGTTCGTTGAACCAGTGGCGATAGTGCAGACGCTCGCCCTTGAAGCCGGTCTTGATCCAGTCGGAATTGAAGAAATCGAACGCCTCGACATAATCGAGGTCCTTGGCGTCAAGGAAGCGGTGGGCGTAATCGGCGGATTTCACGGCGGCGCAGTCGCCCGACAGCATGTAGAAATGCGTGGCCTTGGGAAACGCCTCTACCGCCGCCTCGACGGCGTGGAGCGAGGCTTGCACAAGGCTCCATTCGCCCCAACCGCACTTGATCCGGCGCTTGGAAAAGGTGACGCCGGCATTGTCGGCGAGCGCCGTGGTGATGGCCGCGAAATCCGCCGGTTTGGCGCGGGCATCGAAATGGATCGACACATAGTCGCCCGTCGCCGTCAGGCGCGTCGCCTGGCGGATGATGGAAGGTGCATCTTTGTGGCACAGAAGAATGAAGGCTATTTTTGCCATGCTCGAAACGATTGCCTGTCCCTACGGCTTATTGTTAACCACTTTACTAGCGGACAGAGATTGATGCGACACCAAATCTTTGCAATTCTCGCCCTAAGACCTGATGACTTTTGACATACAGGCGTAAAGCAGAGGTAACGAGCACATGGGTTTTCCGGGCACCTGGATGACGAAAAGCGAAAGCATGGTGTACCGCGTGGTGCCCAAATGCGCCTGCTCCACGATCGGCCAGATCATGTATTACACTGACAACGGGTCATTTTACGACGGAGACATCCATGATGCCACGGGCGGCATGCACAAATGGGCCTTCGACGCGAGCCAGCCCTTGATCGAGAAGAACGTGAAGGGCCACAAGAGTTACGCCTTCACCTGTGTCCGAAACCCCTATACACGGGTTTTATCAAGCTTTTTTGACAAGATCTGCGGCATCCAGCGCAACGGCAAGCGCTATCGCGGCAACATGGTGCCGCTTCTGATCCAGAAATACGGGATCAAGGTCGGCGGCGATGACGGCAAGGGCGAGTTCGACCAGATCGCCAGCTTCCGCCGGTTCCTTTTGTTCACCCGCGACACCATCCGCTGGCGCAAGCCGATGGAGCCGGACATTCACTGGTCCGCCATGGCGGGCCATGTCTCGACGTTCATCGTGAATGGCGGCAAGTACGACCGCATCTTCTGGACCGAGCAGTTTGACGAGGGGATGCAGGGCGTTCTCGACGCGACCGTGGCCGCCAATCCGATCAAGCTGAAGGACGTGCCGCGTTTCAACGAATCCGAGGGCCACGGCCCCAAGCGCCTGCATCCGGTGGAGGATTACTTCGACGACCTGTCGATGCATCTGATGTACGAGGTCTACAAGCGCGACTTCGACCTGTTCAGATACGACTTCGCCAATCCTGCCAACAAGATGCCGGTGGGCGAGATCGACCTGGCCGAGGTGCACGCCAAACTGGGGGATTGAGGGCCGGGCCAAGGGTGCCGCCGCAGGCGGAACGCCGCCCAATGCGTTGCCGCAATGCCGCAATCGGGGCGGCGGGCGGGGGCAATGCCGGGCGTTTGATTGATTGACGAGGGGTAAAGCGGTAGCGTCGTGGAATATTAGTTCCATTTTTCGCGAGATCTCCCTTGATGTTCCGCTCTCCCCTTCTGGCTGTCGCAGCCGCCGTGGCTCTGCTTGCAACGCCTGCCCTCGCCCAATCCGGCGACGTCGCGGCGCAGCGGCAGGCTGTGTTCCAGCAATTGCTGAGCGATCCCGCCAACCGCCAGTTGATGCGCGATTATGCCCGCCTGTCGGTGCAGATGCGCGATTTCGAGGCGGCGGCGGCCACGCTGGAGCGGTTGCTGGACCTTGAGCCCGACAACTCTTCCGCGCGGGTGGAACTGGCCATCGCCTACTTCTCGCTGGGGTCCTACGCGGTGGCGGAATACCATCTGGCGGCGGCGCAGGCCTCGGGCGCATTGTCGCCCGATCAGGTGGCCCAAGTCGCGCGTTACCGGGAAGAGGCCGCGGACCGCGGCGACAGTTCCGACTATTCCGGCCGGCTGGAAGTTGGCTATGCCTGGGCCGAGACGGCGGGCGACAGCGGAGCGTTCCTGAGTGGCGCGATCGACTGGCGGATCGATCTGGGCGATGCCCACGTGACGCAGTGGGTCACGGAAGTGGCCTTCAGCAGCTACGACCCGAGTGATGGCAGCTTCAACAGCCGCAGCAGCGGCCGGGTGCGGACCGGCCCCGAATTCCGCGTGTCGCGCGACGCTTATGGCCCGCGCCTTCAGCCCTATGTCGAATTCGGCTTTCTGACCCGCGACCCGATCTTCTTCACCGATTTCAACACCTGGGCCGTGGGTCTGGCCTATGCCAACCCGGTCAACGAGCGGGTGACGGTTTACGCCGACCTGTCCGTGGGCCGGGAATATGCGGTGAACGGCAGCTTCGGTGACTTCGATTTCCACGAATTCGACCTTGGCGTGACCTATCGCCCGTCGCGCGACACGCGGTTCCGCCTGTCGGGCACCGTGGGCGAGCGCACCGAGCGCGACACCTCGTTCCCGATCGACACGACCGAGGCGAGCGTGCGGTTGAGCGCCCAGCACGCCTTTGATCCGGCGTTCCAGAACCTGCCCAACCGCTGGGTCGTGGGCGGTTACGCGCAGGCGGCGGTGGTGACAACCGACTTCGGCTTCGGCTCGGAGACCGAGATCGACCGCCGGTCCGTTGGTATCTGGCTGCGCGCCTTCGTGCTGGAAGATATCTATCTGGAGGCCGGGACGAACCGCATCCTGGAAGAGACCGATTTCGGCTTCGGGTCGACCGCATCGCGGGACGAGGCGATCTATACCCTGCAGGTCGGATGGGAGTTCTGATGATGTTCGCGAAGAAAACCATGACCGCAGCCGCCATCCTGACCGGCGCCTTGCTGGCGATTGCCTTGCCGGCACAGGGGCAGGCGCAGAACATCGGCACCGTCGCCTCGACCGAGCCGACGCTGAGCGGCACCCCGCCCGGTGCGGGCGCCCGCACGCTTGTGCTTGGGACGGGTGTTGTGCAGGACGAAACCATCGCCTCTTCCGCCAGCGGTCGGGGGCAGATCCTGTTCGCGGACCAGACCACGCTGAGCATGGCGCCCAACACCACCATCGTGCTGGACCGCTTCGTGTTCAACCCCGACGGCTCGGGCCAGATGGGCCTGCAACTGACCACGGGCGCGCTGCGCTTCATCGGCGGCACGCTATCGCGCGGGCAGGAGGCGACGGTGACGACGCCGACGGCCACCATCGGTATCCGCGGATCGAGCGCGCTGGTGATCTACGTCAACGGCGAGGCGATCACCGTCTTTCTGGCGGGCGAGCGGCTGTGCCTGACGTCGAGTTCGGGGCAGCGCGCCTGCACCAGCCGACAGGGCGGCGTGCTGACCGAGAATGGCTATCAGGGCGTGGTCAATCCCGACTTCCTGCAGCAGCTTCTGATTCTGATCGACGGCGCGCCGCGCGGTGGCGGCGGCGGCAACGGCCTAGGGTCGGGGGTGGGCAACCCCAACCCGTCCGATCGCGGCCCCGTCTCGACCACCGGCGAGGAATTCGACCCGGAGATCTTTGACGACGATTTCACCCTTGATGACCTGTTCGAGTTCCTGCCGGATGACTTCTTCTCCAGCGAGGAAACCTGCGGGTCCAACTCCTGCCTTTAGCGATCAGCGTTTCGACAAGGCCACATACTCCCCCGCCCAGCCCTGTGGCGGGGGATTTCGTTTATGCTCGGCGATGCGGTCGAGATAAAGCTGCGCCAGAAGCGAGGTATTGCAGTACTGCACCTTGATCTTCGACATGGCGAGGAACGCGTCCTCGGCCCCCGACCAGTCGCGGGCGATATAGGCGGTGCGGGCATGGTGCAGCGCTGCGGCGAAATCATCCAGCCCCGGTGACAGGCGCGGCAGGACCGTCGCCACCTCGACCGCGCGGACGAAGCCCTTGACTGCGATCAGGTCCAGCGTGACGGCCCGCAGCGGCGCGGGACAGGCGGCGACTGTCGCCGGCCCGACGCAGTTGCGCGTGCCATAGAGGCGGGTCAGCCCCTCCAGCCGGGCGGCCAGCGTGACGCTGTCGCCGATGCAGGTATAGGACAGGCGATCGCGGGATCCCATCAGCCCGACCGAGGCCGGACCGGTATTGAGGCCCACCCCCAGATTGATCCGCGGCAGGCCCTGCGAGGTAAGGGCGAAATTCGCCTTCTCTGCCGCCATGTTGATCGCATCGAGCGCGCCAAGGGCGGCGGCGGCATGGTCGTCGCGCATGATCGGCGCGTTCCAGAACGCCATCACCGCGTCGCCCATGAACTTGTCGATGGTGGCGCCATGATCCACCAGCGCCTCGGCCACCGCCGACAGGAAGGTGTTGACCAGCGTCACCACGCGGTCGGGCGCCATGCCCTCGGTCACGGTGGAAAAGCCGCGCATGTCCACGAACATCACCGTCAGGTCGCGCTCGGCCCCGTCGGGTGTCAGGGCGGCGGCGGGGTTCTTTTCGATCTCGGCAATGAGCGAGGGCGGCAGGAAGCGCGCGAAGCGTTCCCGGATCGAACGCCGCGCGCGTTCCTTGGCGAGGTATCCCAAGGTCGTGCCGGGGATATAGACCAGCACGGTCGTCAGGACCGCCGTAACGGGGTTATAGAGCAGGCCCAGCTCCATGAAGCCCAGTAACCCGCCCGCCACCGATCCGCCGCCGAAGATCAGCGCGGCGGCAAGGCCCACAAGCGGGCGTTCAAGGCGGTTGGACAGCGTCAGCGACAGGCCCGCGAGGGCCACGATCAGGATTTCCAGACCGCGCATCCAGTCAGGGCGGCTGAGATAGGCGCCCGCGATGATCTGCTCGATGATCTCGGCATGGAGGGTCACGCCCGCGATCTGGCCATCGAGGGGCGTGGTGCGGATGTCGAAAAGGCCCTGCGCGGAGGAGCCGACCAGCACGATGCGGCCGGTCAGGATGGCGGCAAGCTCGGCGTCGATGCCCGTCGTCTCCAGCACGCGCGAGACAGGCGTGACCCGCTCGGGCTGGTATCCGGCATAATAGAGGCGAAAGCGGCCATCGCCGTCGAGCGGAAAGTCCAGCGCGCCGACCTGCATCGCGGTGGCGGCGACGGTGCCGCCGGAAAACTCGCCCGAGGCTTCAGTGGTCTTGAGCACCAGCCCGCCGGCACCCTGCGCCACGCGCAGAAGCTCGGCCGAGAGCGAGGGAACCAGCACGCCGCCGATTTCGGACACCATGGGGACGGTGCGGGTGATGCCATCCTCGTTGCGGCCAAGGCTGATGGTGCCAAGGCCCGCGGCGGCGGCGGTCAGTTCCGGCAGATTGCCGATGGCGAAGGGATAGCGGGTCAGCGCCGTGGGCACGTCGCCGGTGACGGCGAACCCGGCGCGGGGCACCGGCACCTCGCCCTCGGCCCCGCCCGCGATGGACAGGACAACGGGGTGGCCGGCAATGGCGGCGGCAAAGCGGGTGTCGTGGGGCACCAGCCCCAGATCGGGGAGGACGGGAAGCGCCACGTCGGAAAACCGCGACCACGACTCGGCGATCAGGTCGGGCGAGGTGCGGTCGGGTTCGGGGAACAACACGTCGAAGCCCACCGCCGTGGCACCATGTTCGAACAGGCGGTCGGTCAGTTCGGCCAGATAGCTGCGCGGCCATGGCCACTGCCCGTATTCATCGAGCGCCGCCTCGTCGATGTCGATGATATGAACCGGGGCCTGCGGATCGTAGGGGCGCGGCGCGGTGCGCTGGTAGCCGTCGAACACCGCATCGCGCGCCCGTTCGAGGATCGGGGGCGGAAAGGCGCTGAGCGCGATCATGGCAAGGCTGACCAGAAGCCCGAGAAGGACGCTCAGCCTGCCCATGGCATCGCCCGGTCGTCCATGTCGAAGCGCGCTGTCACCGGCCCGGTCCCTCCCCGTTGCGGGGCGTCTGCTGCGCCCGCGTCCGGGCGCGATGGTGGCGGAAAATCCGGTCCCCCGCAAACCCTTAAGGTGCAACCGGGGGATTTGACAGCGACGCGGCAGAGGCGCAACGGTGAGAGGGTGGAGCAAGGGGACGATGGCGATGACACTGACGATCTGGTCGGGCTTTGGCCTGCTGGGGGTGGCCCTGTTTCTCGGGGCCTACGGCGCCCTGCAACTGGGGCTGATCCGGGGGCGGTCGGTGACCTATACGGTGCTGAACCTCGCCGGGGCGATTGCCATGCTGGTCAGCCTGTCGGAGGCGTTCAATCTTGCCTCGGCGCTGTCGAATATCCTGTGGATCGTCCTGTCGGTGATCGGCCTTGTGCGGATGGCGATGAACCGCGCCCGCCAGCGGTTCACGGAAGAGGAACAGACGTTCCTGTCCCGCCATTTCGCCAACATCCCGCCGCATCTGGCGCGGCGGTTTCTGGACCTTGGGCATTGGCAGGTGGTCAGCGAGGGCACGATCCTGACGCGGCAGGGCGCTGCGGTGCACGAGTTGATCTATATCGCGAGCGGCGCGGCAGCGGTGCGCGCCCATGGCGCACAGGTGGCCGAAATCCTGCCGGGTGCGCTGATCGGCGAGATGACGGTGATGCATGGCGGCACCGCCTCGGCGGATGTGGAGATCACGCAGGCGGCACGGCTGTTCACCCTGCCCCGCAAGGCACTCGTGCGGGAGTTGCAGGGCGATCACGAGTTGGCGCTGGTGGTGGCCGCCTCGTTGCAGGGCGAGGCGCAGCGCAAGCTGGACCGGGCGAACCGGACTCGGGCCGGGGTGCTTTAGCGGGGCGCGGATCAGGCGCGGTGTGCAGGTGGCAGGGATGGATGCCGCTGCGGTCGATCAGCGGCACCCGCCCGGATCAACTGCCAGCAGCGCGCTGCATCGGCACGGAATCGGCGACCTTGCGGGCCAGTTCGCGCCCAAAGAGCGCCACCATGGCGTTGTTGAACGACGGATTGCGCGCCATGCGTTTGCGCAAGGCCGCGCTGTTGACGCGCATAACCGTGCCGCCCTGCGGCAGGCTGACATCGGCGCTGGACGGGTTACCGGTCAGGAACGCAATCTCGCCCACAAAAGCGGGGCCCTTGATCGGGAAGCTGTCGCCGCCCTTGGTGATGATGATCGGATCGGCAAACACCAGCATCAGGTCGTCCACCGGCGCGCCTTCGCGCGTCAGGACAGCCCCCGAAGCCGCCGCCTGCGTCTTGATCATCTTGCGCAGGCGGCGGAACTGGCCGGGGGTCAGGGTGGGAAAATGGCCGAACACGCCGCGATCCTCGGGCGTCATGCGCCAGGTGGTGCGCTCGGACGCGATGGCGGCGATCAGGATCAGGTTGATGGTCAACAGCGCCATGTTGGACAGGATCGACGGCACGATCGGTTCGGTCCGGAAGAAGTAGTAGGCGGCATCGGACATGAATCCGCACACGACCAGCAGGCGCAGCGTCAGCTCGTCGCGCACGGCAAAGCCGGCCAGCTTGAACGCAAGCCCGACGAGCAAAATCCAGATCAGTCCGCCGCTCTGCGCGGCTGTTTCTACCAGGTTATCCAATCCGCGCCTTTCCTTCTGGTGCGCCGGTAGGGGACGGCAGGTCCGAGCCGAGAGGTCAGAGCAGGCCGCGTTCCGC
>JBBQHZ010000081.1:0-17433 GCA_038324445.1 Rhodobacterales bacterium
GTTCGCGCCATTCTGGGCGAAAAGCGCGATCCCATCGACGAGGCGCAGGGATTTCTGGAGGCGCTGTTCACCCGCCTTCTGGCGCGCTGATCAGACCGGCTTGATGACCGACGTGGCGAAGCCCGCAATCTCGACGCCCTCTGCCTCGGCCGCATCGAAATCGACATGCAGATGGTTGCCGTCCGGGTCCCAGATGTTCACCTGAACGATGGGGAATACCGGCGTCCGCGCCAACCTGTAGGTTACATCGTTGTCATCCAACTGCTTGATGAAATTGGCGAAATCCGTTGCGCGAAACGCTGCATGCTCCAGCGCAAGATCATCGGGCCGCGCCGCCTCGGCGCTGATTTCCACCAGATGCACGATGGGATTCCCGCCGCCGTAAAGCCACGCGCCGGCAAAGCCGAACGGCGGACGCGGCCCCGGTTCAAGGCCCAGAATCCGCCCATACCACGCCACCATCTCGGCCAGTCGCGTGGTGCGCAGGTTCACATGATCCAACCGCTCGATCATTCCGCCGCCTTTACTGCGCCGGGATTGTTGGGATGGGTCGTCCAGTTGGCATATTCGGGCGAAACGGGCTTGCCGGTGCGGGTGTCCATCACCCCCGGCGCCAGTTCCTCCATCGTGATGCAGCCTTCCACCGGGCAGACGTTGACGCAGAGGTTGCAGGCCACGCATTCCGCGTCGATAACCTCGAACACCCTGTTTTCGCTCATGGAAATGGCATGGTGGCTGGTATCCTCGCAGGCCGCATAGCACCGCCCGCACTTGATGCAATCGTCCTGATTGATCCGCGCCTTGGTCACGTAGTTGAGGTTCAGATACTGCCAATCCGTCACATTCGGTACCGCGCGCCCGATCAGGTCATCAAGGCTCATGCCGTGCTGATCCAGATACTGCGACAGGCCCGATTTCATCTCTTCCACGATCTTGAAACCATAGGTCATCGCCGCCGTGCAGACCTGCACATTGCCCGCGCCCAGTGCCAGGAACTCGGCCGCGTCGCGCCACGTGGTGACGCCGCCGATGCCCGAGATCGGCATCCCTTGGGTTTGGGCGTCGCGCGCGATTTCTGCCACCATATTCAAGGCGATAGGCTTGACCGCAGGCCCGCAATAGCCGCCGTGGGAGCCCTTGCCGTCGATGCTTGGCTCGGGCGAAAACGTGTCCAGATTGACCGATGTTATGGAAGAGATCGTGTTGATCAGGCTGACCGCATCCGCGCCCCCTGCCTTCGCCGCCCGCGCCGGATAGCGGATGTCGGTGATGTTGGGCGTAAGTTTCACGATCACCGGCATGCGGGTGTTCTGCTTGCACCAGCGCGCGACCATTTCGATGTATTCCGGCACCTGCCCCACGGCGGCACCCATGCCGCGTTCGGACATCCCGTGGGGGCAGCCGAAGTTCAGTTCGATCCCATCCGCGCCGGTGTCCTCCACCAGCGGCAGGATGCGCTTCCACGACGCCTCCTCACACGGGACCATCAGCGAGACGATCATCGCGCGGTCGGGCCAGGCGCGCTTTACCGCCTTGATTTCCGTCAGGTTCACCTCAAGCGGGCGGTCGGTAATCAACTCGATGTTGTTGAGGCCCAGAAGCCGCCGATCCGCGCCATAGATCGCGCCATAGCGCGGGCCGTTGACGTTCACGACATTGGGATCTTCGCCCAAGGTCTTCCAGACCACCCCGCCCCAGCCCGCCTTGAAGGCGCGCACGACGTTGTATTCCTTGTCCGTCGGCGGCGCCGAGGCAAGCCAGAACGGGTTGGGCGATTTGATCCCGATGAAGGTGGAGGTCAGGTCGGCCATGGGTCGCAGTCCTTCTCAGTGTGCAAGCTCAGTGTGCAAGCTCAGTGTGCAAGCGTCGCCAGATCCACGCCGGCACCTTCCAGGCGCGCAACGGCGGCGGCGCGGGTTTCTTCCGTGAAATCATCGGGATGGGCCAGAACGATCGCCTCGGCCGTGTAACCGGGCAGCGCGCGTTCCATCAGCTCGTCGAACCGTTCGGACGGGCCGGGCTTGTCGACAAGCTTGCCGATGGCGGCCACTTCGCCGACCTTCTGGATGTCGCGCCGCAGATAGCTGAGGCGGATGGTCTTGCCCGCCGCCTCGCGCTTGATCTGTTCGACCGCGTGGATCATCTGCCAGATGGCATTGTCGACAGACCCCACGGCGCCATCGGATTGCACCAGCGCAAGGCGACGGAACGCGGCATCTCGCACCGGCTCGACCTCCAGTCGCGCGGCGTTGGCCATCAGGTTCCGAAGCCCGTCAGGGTCGGTCATGGTTGCGATGCGGGCAAGGGCGGCGGCGTCACGCGCGGCGATGCTGCCTGCATCAGGAATTGCGGGTTTGGGTTTTTTGGATTTGTTCATGCGCCACCTTGGGTGAGCGCTGCATGAATGTCCATTGCGGCATCGCGCCCTTCGGCCACAGCCGTCACCGTCAGGTCATCGCCGCCAGTGGCGCAGTCACCGCCCGCCCAGACCCGGTCAACCGAGGTGCGCCCTGCCCCGCTTACGGCGATCTTGCCGCCCGCCAGTGCAAGGCCGTCCGGCGTGCCCTGAAGCGTCTGGCCGATGGCCTTGAGCACCTGATCGGCGGGGATATCGAACGTCTCCCCGGTGCCTTGCAGGCGGCCTCCGTCATCGCGTGTATATTCGCAGCGCAACGCCTTTGTCCCGCCGTCGCCAAGCACCTCGACCGGCATGGCGTTGAAGATGAACCGCACCCCTTTGGAGGCCGCGAGATCCTGCTCGTAACGGCTTGCCGGCATCGCCTCGCGCCCGCGCCGATAGACCAGCGTGACGCTTTCGGCCCCCAGCAGTTTCGATTGCACGGCGGCGTCGATCGCGGTCATGCCGCCGCCGATGACCACAACGTTGCGCCCGACGGGCAGCGCCGCCAGATTGTCGGACTGGCGCAGATCGGCAATGAAATCAACGGCGTCTGCGACGCCGCTTCGCCCCTCACCTTCAGCCCGCAGTGCGTTGACGCCCGCCAGACCCATGCCGAGGAACACGGCGTCATACTCCGCGCGCAACCGGTCGAGCGTGATCTCGCGACCCAAAGCCTTGCCGTTATGCATCATGATGCCGCCGATCTGCATCAGCCACGACACTTCGGCCCCGGCAAAGCCGTCGGTGCTTTTGTAATAGGCGATGCCGTATTCGTTCAAACCGCCCCCCTTGGGCCGCGCATCAAAGATGTCCACGTCATGCCCGTGCATCGCCAGCCGGTGCGCACAGGAAAGCCCTGCAGGCCCCGCCCCCACCACGGCCACGCGCTTGCCCGTGGGCTCTGCCCGCACGAACGGATGCACGTTCGCCGCCATCAGGGTATCGGTCGCAAAACGCTGCAACTGGCCGATCAGCACCGGCTTGCCCTCGGCGGCTTCGCGCACGCAAGCCTCCTCGCAGAGCGTTTCGGTTGGGCAGACGCGGGCGCACATGCCGCCAAGGATATTTTGCTCGAAGATCGTTCTGGCCGCCGCTTCGGGCGTGCCGGTGGCGATCTGACGGATGAAAAGCGGGATGTCTATGGAGGTGGGGCATGCGGTGATGCAGGGCGCATCGTGGCAGAAGTAGCAGCGATCGGCGGCCACCAGCGCCTCGTGCCCATCCAGCGGCCCGTGCAGATCCGCGAAATTCTGCGCCAAAGTCTGCGCATCAAGGCGCGCGGCGGCGATGCCGGGGGTGAAGGGGCTGTTGGGCATGGGTGGGCGTCCGTGGCTCGGGTCAAAGGGCAATTTCAGGCTGGCACGGGTTTCAAAATTTATCAAATGGTAAAATATGTGCGCACTGGTCCGCCTGTGCGGCACAGGCCTGTGTGACACGCGCGGCTTTTCCCCGCCGGAACGCTGCGCTATAGCCCTTGCACAAGACGCCCCACCTGACGGGCGCAAGACCGACGGTGAGGAACGACATGGCGGACGAGACCCACGACAAGGATGTGGCCTTTATCAAGGCGATGGCCGAGCTTCTGCGGGAAAACGACCTGACGGAACTGCATGTGAAGCGGGAGTATGGCGAATCTGACTGGCTTAATGTGCGCGTTGCGCGCCAGCCCGCTGCCGTCGCGGCCCCGATCATGATGCAGGCGCCCATGGCACAAATGGCATCCGCCCCAACCATGACAACACCCGTTGCCGCAGCCCCCGAGGTTTCGTCGGACCCCGCACAGTCGCCCGGTGCCGTGACATCGCCCATGGTCGGGACCGTCTATCTGCAGGCCGAACCCGGCACCCCCGCCTTTGTCAGTGTTGGCGACAAGGTCGCCGAAGGCCAGACCCTGCTGATCATCGAGGCGATGAAGACGATGAACCAGATCCCTGCGCCGCGTGCGGGCACCGTCAAGCGCATTCTGGTGGAAGACACCGCGCCGGTCGAATTCGGCGCGCCCCTGATGATCATCGATTAATCCGAAGAGGCAGACCGCCATGTTCCGCAAGATCCTGATCGCCAATCGCGGCGAGATCGCGCTGCGCGTCATCCGCGCCGCCCGCGAAATGGGGGTAGAGACGGTCGCTGTGCATTCCACCGCCGATGCCGACGCGATGCATGTGCGGATGGCGGACGAAAGCGTCTGCATCGGCCCGCCGCCCGGCACCGACAGCTACCTCAGCATGTCGGCGATCCTGTCGGCCTGCGAGATCACGGGGGCCGAGGCGATCCATCCGGGCTATGGTTTCCTCAGCGAAAACGCGAATTTCGTGCAGGCGGTCGAGGATCACGGCATCAAGTTCATCGGGCCATCGGCAGAACATATCCGCATGATGGGCGACAAGATAACCGCCAAGGATACGGCCAAGCGCCTCGGGATTCCGTGTGTGCCGGGGTCGGCCGGCGGCGTGGCCGATGTGGAAGCGGCACGGGCAATCGGCCAGGAATTCGGCTATCCGATCATCGTCAAGGCCACCGCCGGCGGCGGCGGGCGTGGCATGAAGCTGGCGAAATCGGCGGCGGAAATCGACACTGCCTTCCGCGCCGCTCGGACCGAGGCGAAGGCCGCCTTCGGCAATGACGAGGTCTATATCGAGAAGTATCTCGGCGCGCCCCGCCATATCGAGGTGCAGGTGTTTGGTGACGGCAAGGGTCGCGCGGTGCATCTGGGCGAGCGGGATTGCTCGCTGCAGCGCCGCCACCAGAAGGTGTTCGAAGAGGCCCCCGGTCCGTCCATTTCGCCCGAGACGCGCGACAAGATCGGCATGATCTGCGCCAATGCCGTGGCCGAGCTGGGGTATGAGGGTGCTGGCACCATCGAGTTCCTCTACGAGAACGGCGAGTTCTATTTCATCGAGATGAACACGCGCCTGCAGGTGGAACATCCGGTCACCGAGGCGATCATGGGCGTGGACCTTGTCCGCGAACAGATCCGCGTCGCCGCGGGCCTACCGATGTCGTTCCATCAGGACGATCTGAAGGTGAACGGCCACGCCATCGAGGTGCGGATCAATGCCGAGAAGCTGCCGAATTTTACGCCCTGCCCCGGCCGGATCAGCCAATATCATGCGCCGGGCGGCCTTGGCGTGCGGATGGATAGCGCCCTTTATGACGGCTATCGCATCCCGCCCTATTACGATTCCCTGATCGCCAAGTTGATCGTCCACGGCCGTGACCGGCCCGAGGCATTGGCCCGCCTGCATCGCGCCTTGGGAGAGTTGATCGTGGACGGCATCGACACCACGGTGCCGCTGTTTGACAAGCTGTTGCGGGCCGAGGCGGTGCAGAAGGGCGACTACACGATCCACTGGCTGGAAGGCTGGCTGGCGGAGACATTCGGCGCCTAAGTTTTCTTGGCGTTCGGTGGGTCCACACCCTATCTGTGGTCAATGGCCCACGACATGCAGCCCGATATGCGTCCCGTTCTGACCCCCGATCTGATGTTGCGGGCCTATGCGGCCGGCATTTTCCCGATGTCAGAGGGGGCGGATGATCCGGCGATCTTCTGGGTCGATCCCACACGCCGGGGTGTGTTTCCGCTGTCGGACTTCCATATCTCGCGCTCTTTACGGCGTCGGATCGACAAGGGCGATTACACCGTCCGGGTCGACCACGACTTTGCGGGCGTTCTGGCAGGCTGCGCCGGGCGCGATCCAACATGGATCAATGCCGAACTGGCGGAGTGCTACACAGCACTCCATGCACGGGGAATGGCCCATTCAGTCGAGATCTGGGATGGCGAAGGATTGGCAGGCGGGGTGTTCGGGGTGACGCTCGGCGCCGCGTTTTTCGGGGAAAGCATGTTCTCGGCCCGAACCGACGGCTCGAAACTGGCGCTGGCCCACCTCGTGCATCGCCTGCGCGTCGGCGGCTTCACGCTTTTCGACACGCAATTCGTGACCGAACACCTGACCAGCCTTGGCGCGATCGAGTTGCCGCGCAGCGATTACCGCGCCGAGTTGAACCGGGCCCTGATGATGCAGGCGAATTTCAGGGCTTTGGCCGTGGACGCGCCTTTGGCGGTGTGATCACGCGGCACAACCCAGCACCCAGACATCGTACCGCGCATGTTCCAGCGCGTTGAGCGCAGGGCTGGAGGCGATCATCCACCCGTCAAACAACGTGACCCCTTCCAGATCCAGCACCTCGAGATGCGCGAAGGCGTCGCCCTCGGGGTCGGCCGCGGGAAAGCGACATTCGATGGCGCGGATCGCGATGCGCCCGAACACCACTGTCTGGCCCATCGACAGTTCGATGTCCGTGGGTTGTCCCAGCATCTTGTCGAGGGCGCGCAGCGACACCGTCGCGCCCTGCCCGGTTGCCGGCTGGCTGATCGACGTGACAGGCCCGGTCACGCCGGGAAAACTCTCAAATGTGCCCTGCGCCGTGGCGCCAAGGTTCAACTGGATGTCGCCGGTGCCGGTATCGGGCACAAGCCCGCCGCCTTGCGAAATGGACAGGTCCGTGTCGCCATCGCCGGTATCCAGCAAAAAGCCATCGAGGCCGCTGTTTTCCTGAGCAAATGATGGCACGCAAAGGGCCAGGCATCCGGTGGCAAGCAAAGCGGGAAAGATCGCACGGCGCAGCATCAGCTGCCTTCACTGCCGCCGACAAAGCGCAACAACAGGGTCAGCAGGCTGACCGAGGATTGGGTATCGAGGATCTCGCCGCCCGGCTCCAGGTTGAAGGGCGAGCCGCCGGGAATGATCTCGACGAAGGACCCGCCCAGCAGACCTTCGGAAGAGATGGCGATGGCGCTGTCATCGGGCAGGATGATCGACGGATCGACGCTGAACCGTGTTTCGGCTAGAAAGCTCTGCGGGTTCAACTCCATTCCGGTGACGGCCCCGATCTGCACGCCCGCAAGGCGCACTTCGGTGCCGACGGCGATGCCTTCGGCAGAGCGGAAGGCGGCGATCAACTCGTAGCTGTCGACCGAGGTCGTGCTGCCGGGGCCGGTCGCATAAAAGAAAAAGCCCACGGCGGCGGCAAGGACAAGGCCGCCCGTGGCGATTTCGGCAATGGAATAGTCTGTGTCAGCCATGGCACCGGGATAGCGGTCGCGGGGCGCGGGGCCAAGGGGCGGATTGTGCCTTGGCGCGTTTCAAGCTGCGAAATCGTCTATTCCGGCGTCCAAGCTTCGTAATCCCGTCGCTCGGTCGGCGCCGCGCGGCGGATTGAGCCTGCGGGAGCATAGGCCTGCGCCGAGCCGGTCAGGTTGGGAAGATGCGGTTTTTCCCATGCCTTGTGGACCACTGGCCTTTCCGTCGGGGCATCGTCCCACGTGCGGTGCAGCCAGCCATGCCATTCGGCGTCAATCCGGCTGGCTTCGGCCTCGCCGTTGAAGATGACCCAGCGCTTGGCGTCATCGGCGGTGCGGTAATAGATGTTGCCCTGACTGTCCTCGCCCACCTTGGTGCCGTTGCGGGCGGTGAAAAGCTGGGTGCCAATGGTCTGGCCGTTCCACCAGGTGACAAGGCGATTGAGGAAGCTGAGCATGGGGCATCCGCCGTTTGAATGTCGGTTGGTTGCGGTTCTGCCCCTTCGCACCGGTCGCGTAAAGGTGCCACGCGGTCGCGCATGCGCGGCGGCGGAGTTTCCGGGTAGTCTCGAGAAGGTGCAGGGACGTGCGTTCTTTCGATCTGCGCGCGAACGGGACGTCTGGACTTGCCTGATTGTCCCTGATTGCACGGAACGGGCCGCATGGCCTAGAAGCGGGACAACATTTTACGAGGGAGAGACCCAATGACCGACGGACCCAGCTACGGCTTCGACACGCTCCAGATCCATGCCGGCGCACGCCCCGACCCCGCCACTGGCGCGCGGCAGACGCCGATCTACCAGACCACGGCATATGTCTTCCGCGACGCGGAGCATGCGGCGGCCTTGTTCAACCTGCAGGAAGTCGGCTTCATCTATTCGCGCCTGACCAACCCGACGGTGGCCGTGCTGCAGGAGCGGATCGCGACGCTGGAAGGCGGCGTGGGGGCTGTGTGCTGTTCATCCGGGCACGCCGCGCAGATCATGGCGCTTTTCCCGTTGATGGGACCGGGCAAGAACGTGGTCGCCTCGACCCGTCTTTACGGCGGCACGGTCACCCAGTTCAGCCAGACAATCAAACGCTTCGGCTGGTCGGCCAAGTTCGTCGACTTCGATGATCTGGATGCGGTCAAGGCCGCGATCGACGACAACACCCGCGCCATCTTTGGCGAGGCCATCGCCAATCCCGGCGGCTATATCATGGATGTGCGCGCTATCGCCGACGTGGCCGATGCGGCAGGTATCCCGCTGATCATCGACAACACCACGGCCACCCCTTATCTCTGCCGCCCGATCGAGCTTGGCGCGACACTAGTCGTGCATTCGACCACCAAATACCTCACCGGCAACGGCACCGTCACCGGCGGGTGTGTGGTCGATTCGGGCAAGTTCGACTGGAGTGCCTCGGACAAGTTCCCGTCGCTCAGCCAGCCCGAGCCTGCCTATCACGGGCTGAAATTCGCCGAGACCTTCGGGCCGCTTGCCTTCACCTTCCACGGCATCGCCATCGGCCTGCGCGATCTGGGCATGACCCTGAACCCGCAAGCGGCGCATTACACGCTGATGGGGATCGAGACTCTGTCGTTGCGCATGGAGCGCCATGTCCAGAACGCGGTCACGGTCGCCAACTGGCTGGAGGCCGATCCCCGCGTCGATTTCGTGACCTATGCGGGTCTTGAATCCTCGCCCTATTTCGAGCGCGCCAAATCGGTCTGCCCGAAGGGCGCGGGCGCGCTGTTCACCTTTGCGGTAAAGGGCGGATACGAGGCTTGCGTGAAGCTGGTCGACAGTCTGGAGATCTTCAGCCATGTCGCGAACCTTGGCGATACGCGCTCGTTGATCATCCATTCGGCCTCGACCACGCACCGGCAATTGTCACCCGAACAGCAAAAGGCCGCAGGTGCCGCCCCCAACGTGGTGCGCCTGTCGATCGGAATCGAAGACGTGAAGGACCTGATCGCCGATCTGGATCAGGCATTGGCGAAGGCCACGGCCTGAGCCGATGACAAGGGCTTGGGGGGGGCTATGAAGCCCCCCTTTTGCCAAGCCCTCAAAAGAATTAGACTATATCTTGCCGATTGGCGGAAAGTGGCGCGGGGGGCGGTTTTCCCCGCGCGAAAAGCGCTGTAAGAGGGGGCGATTGTGGCCGTGGAGCCACGCCCTTCGACGAATGACTGAGGCCTGTCTTGACGGTGAAAATTGCACTCTTCCTGTCGTCCGACAGCATCGCGCTGGCGCATCGCCAGCCCGACGGCCATTGGGCGATGATCGGGGATACGGCGTTCGATGTGCCGGACGTGAACGCCGCCATGGCGGACCTGCGCGATCTTGCGGTAGCGCGCGAGGGTGATGCGTTCGAAACGCTTCTGGTGCTGCCCGATGACCAGATCCTCTATACATCGTTAACCGCGCCGACCGATGACCCGGAACTGACGATCTTTCGCATCGAGGACGGGCTGGACGGTCTGACGCCCTATGCCGTGACGGAGCTGGAATACGACTGGCGCGTGCTGGAACAGGACCGCGTGAAGATCGCGGTCGTCGCCCGCGAAACCCTCGACGAGGCGCGCAATTTTGCCGCGCAATATGGATTTGCCTGCACCGGATTCGCCTCGATGCCGCCGATGGAGCGATTCCCCGGCGTGCCGACTTTCGAATTGGGCGCACGCGCGTCCGAGATGGGATTCTCGGCCGAAGGCATCGCCTTTGGCGCGGATATGTTCGAAGCAGGCGGAGATGCGCCGAACGCCGACGCGTCGGCGACGGCCGATGTCGAGCCAGAGGCCGAGTCGTCCCATGTCGAGCCTGAAGCCGAGGTTGAGGGAGAGGGAGAGGGAGAGCCCGTCGTTGAGTTTGAGGCTGCCGAGCCGGCCGCCGCCGGAGAAGAGGAGCCCTATCCTCAGCCCGAACTTGAACCCGAACCAGAGCGCCAGTCAGAGCCGCCTTTCGATCAACTGGAGGAGCCCGAACCGGCCCCCTCCTACGACGACGCCGCAATCAACGCAGAAGCGGAAGCGCCGTTTGCCGACCCGTTCACCGATGAGACAGCCGCTCGGGCCCAGGAATATGCCGACGCCCCCTACGTTGCGGGCCAGGCGTGGGACGAGGTCGCCCCGATCGAGCCCGAATTGGTGCCGGAAGAGGAACTCTACGAGAATGGCGCCCTCGCCGAGGCGCTGATGGCGGCGGCGGCGGCTCAGGAAGCCGCAGAAGCCGAGTGGGACGAGCATGTGCCCTCGATCCAGGCCATCGAAGACCCAAGCCTGTCAGGACCGGTTGCGCCGCTTGAACCCGAAGTGCCGGACTTCGACGTCGACCTGCCGCAACCGCCTCAAGATGTCATCGGCGACGCCGGGGATGACGACTTCATCTTGCCGCCTCCCCCCTCTCCCGCAGCGATCGAGGCCCGGCAACGGGCGCGGGTCATCCGGGGCGAAGGGCCAGGCGCGGTGCAGAACCCGGCCGCCGACAGTTCGCAGGGCAGCATGTTCACCGCCAAGCGCGGACCGGTCGAGGCGCCCACCGGGCCGCGTGGCAGCCTTGTGGGGCAGCGCGAAACGCGCTTCGGGCTGGCGCATCCCGACGATGCGGGGTCGGAAGCGCCGCCGCAGGCATCTGCACAACAAGCGCCGATAATCGCCGCCAATGGCCCGATGCCGCGGTTGGCCGAGCAGTTGCAACGCGTCCGCTCCGCTAGCCGGACCCGGCCGAAATCGGCCCCGAAAGAGGCGGCGCCACCCCGCGCGAGGGTCGAAATCGACACCAAGCCCGCGCTTGGCCAGACCGGTGTGCTGGCGGAACGGCGGCCCTCGCCCTTCGACGATCATCCCCCCTCGGGGTCGGAGGCCAACGCGGATGGCGGTTCTCGCGGGGGATCGCTGGCGGGATTGCTCGGGCGGCGCGGCAAGTTTGCCGGCGCCGACAAACCGGCGAAACCGGAGGGGGCCACGCGGGGCGGTTTCATGCGCCGGGGCGGTGGCAAGGCGGTTGCGGGTGGCACGTCGGCTTCGGTGGCCAAGAACGAAGCCTTCGCCTCCGGCCTTCTGGCGCGCAAGGCGACCGTTCCCGTGGGCGGCTCGTTCCGGACCGGTCTGATCCTGACGGCGATCCTGCTGCTGCTTCTGGTGCTGGTCGCGATCTGGTCGGCGGTGTTCCTGCCCGACAGCGCCCTGTCGCGCTGGTTGGGGATGGATGGCGCAGAGGTTGCGGAAGCGCCCGCCGCAACCGGATCGCAGGCGCCTGTCGTGGTCAGTTCTGCGCCCCTGATCGGACAGCCCGGCGGCGCGCAGCCCACGTTGGAGGATGAAGCGGCGGCAGACGGCCTCGACATCGCCGTCGATACGCGCACCGCTGCGGCCGAAGTCAGTGCTACGGATGTCGTGGTTGCCGCGCCGCAAGAGGCGGTCGAGGCAGCGGTCGAGGTCTTGCCCGATATCGACGCGGAATTCGACCTGCCCCCTCTTCCCCCCATCGACCAACGCGAGAATCCGACGCTGGAGGAAGCCGAAACCCTTTATGTCGAAGATGGTATCTGGGCTCGCTCGCCCGATCGCCCCGATCTGCGCCCCTTCGATCTGATGGATCGCGTCTATACCGCCTCCATCGACCCGGTCGTATCTGCCTTCGATGCCGTGGCCCTGCCCGATCCGGGGGTGAACGCTGGCGAGGTGTTGCGACAGTTCCCGCCGCCACCGCCGTTCGGGGCCCAATTCGACGTGAACGCGGCAGGATTGATTGCCCCTACGGCCGATGGCGTCCTGACGCCCGAAGGCGCCTTCATCATTTCGGGCCCCCCCCCGATCCAGGCCGTCCCCCGCCCCCGTGAGGTTGTCACCGAGGTGCCCGTGACCACGGTCGAGGAGGCGATCCTTGGCACCTTTCGCCCGGCGGAGCGTCCCGGCGATCTGATCGAGACGCGCGAGCGCCAGTTGTTCGGGGGCTTTACCGAGACCGAGTTGGGTGAGCGGCGCCCGGAAGGTCGCCCCGCGTCACCCCAGGAAGTGGCGGCGCGCGCCTCGCTGTTTCCCGGTGACGGGGCAGCACCGCCGCCCGCAAATGGCGCAGATGAAGCCGAGGCGGAAGTCGTCGAGATTGCGGCCCTGTCGATTTCGGGAACGGACCTGGCCATCGCGCAATCCCCGATGCCGCGCACCCGCCCCGCGAATATCGAGCAGATCGTTGCCAGCGCCGTCCGCGCGCCGGTGGAAGAAACCACCACCGTCGCCGCCGCTGTCGCCCCAGAAGCCATCGCCGCAGGCCCTGCAATCCCGTCTAACGCCGATGTCAGCCGCGCCGCGACCGAGCGCGACGTGATCCGCCTGCGCAATGTGAACCTGATCGGTGTCACCGGCACGCCATCCGACCGCCGCGCGCTGGTGCGCCTGTCCTCGGGCCGCTTCGTGCGGGTCAGCGTCGGTGACAGCCTTGACGGGGGCCGCGTCGCCGCCATCGGCGAGACGACGCTGCAATATGTCCGGTCCGGTCGCACCGTGACGCTGGAAATCCCCGGCTGATTTCCTGGTCGGGCCCCGAGTGCGGCCGTTGAATTGGCCCCGACACCGCTCCCCTCACCCCTCCGCCTAGAGCAGCAGAAGTGCCGCCAGCCCGAGGAACGAGAAAAAGCCCACCACATCCGTCACCGTCGTGACGAAAGCGCCCGATGCCAGCGCCGGGTCGATGTTCATGCGGTCCAGAACCACCGGCACCATGATGCCCGCCAATCCCGCCACCAGGAGGTTGATCACCATCGCCGCCCCGATCACCACCCCCAGCATCGGCGTGCCGAACCACACGAAGCCCACCAGGCCCATGACGACGGCAAAGACCACGCCGTTGATCAGGCCCACGCCGGCCTCGCGCGTGGCGACGCGCATCAGATTGGAGCGCGTCAAGTCCTTGGTCGCAATCGCGCGCACCGCTACCGTCAGGGACTGCGTCCCCGCGTTGCCCCCCATCGAGGCCACAATCGGCATCAACACCGCCAGCGCCACGATCTGTGCCAGAGCCATCTCGAACTGCGCGATCACCAGCGACGCGAGGATCGAGGTTATCAGGTTCACGAAAAGCCATGGAAACCGCTGCTTTGTCGTCTCGAACACACCATCCGACAGACTCGATTCGCCGCCCACACCGGCCAGGCGCAGAATGTCTTCCTCGGCCTCATCCTCCAGCACGATCATGGCGTCATCGATGGTGATAACGCCGACCAGGCGGCCATTGTCGTCTACAACGGGCGCCGAAATCAGGTGATACTGGTTGAAGGCATAGGCGACTTCGCCCTCGGGCTGCGAGGCCGGGATCGGGCGAAACGTGTCCTCGGTGATGTCGCGCAGCATCACCGGGCGAACCGAGGCCAGAAGCCGCCCGAGTGTGACGTATCCCGTCGGTTTCATCCGCGGGTCGGTCAGGATGACGTGGTAGAACTCTTCCGGCAATTGGCCCGCGAGGGACCGCAGGTGATCAATCGTCTCTCCCACCGTCCAGTGCTCGGGCACAGCCACGAACTCGCGCTGCATCAGGCGGCCGGCGGTATCCTCGGGGTAGCTCAGCGCCGCTTCGACGGCGGCGCGGTCGGCAGGCTCCAGCGAATCTAGGATCTTGTCCTTCTGCTCTTCCTCCAGATCCTCGAGAATGTCGACGACATCGTCCGAGTCGAGTTCGCGCATGGCCAGCGCGATGACATCGGCGGGCAGCAATTCGAGGATTTCCTCGCGCAGGCCCCAATCGAGTTCCGACAGCACTTCGCCGTCGATCCCCGACGACCACAGCGCCAGCCAGCCTTCCCGCTCCGAGGTCGAGACCTGCTCCAGAAGGTCGGCGATATCGGCCCCGTGAAGCGGCTCCATCAAGGCATCGATGGCGGCCACATCCTCGGCCTCGACAGCGGCGCGCAGACGAGCGCGCAGGGTGTCGTCCAGCGCGTAGGTATCGCGCGCCTCGTCGATCAGATCGTCCGTGTCTGTCGCCATGATGGCCCCCTGTTCGCGCGCCTCTTTGGGCCTAACATGGGTAGCCGCGAAGGGCTATCAAAGGCTTGGGAATTGGGGAAGGTGACATGAACGAACGGCTTATCCTTGGGCAGTGCCTGCTCTTCGATGGCAATCCGCGCGTCGAGGGGCCGGATATCGTGCGGCATCTGTCACAAGGTGCCGTGCTGGTCCGCGATGGCCGGATCGCGGCGGTGGGCGATCGCGCCGAGCTTCTGCGCAGCCATCCGCAGGTTCCCCGGACTGACCACGGCGCAGCGCTGATCGTGCCGGGCCTCATCGATGCCCATGCCCATTATCCGCAGACGGCCATCATCGCCTCCTGGGGAAAGCGCCTGATCGACTGGCTCAACACATATACTTTCCCCGAGGAGATGCGCTTTGGCGATCCTGTCTATGCGGCCGAGATCGCCGAGCGGTATTTCGACCTGACGCTGGCCAACGGCACCACCACTGTCGCAAGTTATGCGACGATCCACCCCGAAAGCGTCGATGCCTTCTTCACCGCTGCCCTGCGTCGCGGCCTGTGTGCCCTGGCCGGCAAGACCTGCATGGACCGCAACGCGCCGGACGATTTGCGCGACAGTGCGCAATCGGCCTATGACGACAGCCGCGCCCTTCTCGATCGCTGGCATGGGCGCGGACGACTGTCCTACATCATCACGCCGCGCTTTTCGCCGACCTCGACCGAGGGGCAACTCAAGGCGCTTGGCGCGCTCTGGGCCGAGCATCCGGACTGCCTGATGCAGACGCATCTGAGCGAACAACTGGACGAAATCGCCTGGGTCCGCAGCCTGTTTCCCGATGCCCGCGACTACCTTGATACCTACGAAGCGCACGGCCTGCTGGGACCAAACGGCCTTTACGGCCACGCGATCCATCTGGAGCCGAGAGAGATCGATCGGCTGGCCGAAGTCGGCGCGGCGCTGGTGCATTGCCCGACGTCAAACACCTTCATCGGCTCGGGTCTTTTCGACATGGGGCTGGCGGACCGTCTGCGCGTCGGTCTGGCGACCGATACCGGTGGCGGATCGAGCTTTTCGATGCTGCGCACGATGGCTGCCGCCTACGAGATCGCGCAGTTGCGCGGCGTGGCGCTGCATCCGGCAGAACTAATCTGGCGCGCGACGGCGGGATCCGCGCAGGCGCTGCGGCTCGACGACAGGATCGGGCGCATCGCGCCGGGATATGAGGCGGATCTGTGCGTGCTCGATCTTGCCTCTACTCCTGCCATCGCGCAGCGCAGCGCGCGGGCGGGCGATATCTGGGAAGCACTGTTCCCGACCATCATGATGGGCGACGACCGCGCCGTGGCGCAGGTCTATATTGCAGGCGACCCGGTCAAACCTGCCTGAGGGTGTGGTGCTTCAGGCCACGGCCTCGACCGCGCCGACGATGTCGTCGACCACCGACAGCATCAGCGCCTCGTCCTCGGCCTCGGCCATGACCCGGATCAACGGCTCGGTCCCCGATTTGCGGATCAGAAGCCGCCCCGTGCCGGTCAACCGCGCCTCGCCCGCCGCGATCGCGGCCCGGACGCCGGGCATGTCGAGCGGCGCAATCCCTTCACCATAACGGACATTCTTCAACAATTGTGGCACCTTGACGAAATTGACCGCCAGCGCGCTGGCAGGCAGTCCGGTGCGTACCATCTCGGCCAGAAACTGCAATCCCGCGATCAGGCCGTCGCCGGTGGTGGCGTAATCCGTCATCACGATATGGCCTGATTGCTCGCCCCCAAGGTTCAGCCCATGCTCGCGCATCGCCTCGACCACATAGCGGTCGCCTACCGCAGTGCGGTGAAGCCCGATCGAGCGTTCCGCCAGAAATCGCTCCAGCCCGAGGTTCGACATCACCGTGGCGGCCAATGTATCCCCGCGCAAGCGCCCCTCTTGCGACCACCGATTGGCGAAAAGCGCCATGATCTGATCGCCGTCGGCCACGATCCCCTTCTCGTCGATCAACATCACCCGATCGGCATCCCCATCGAGGCAGATCCCGACATCGGCCCCGGTTTCGCGGATCTTGGCCACTGCCGCCTCGGGCTTGGTCGAGCCACAGCCGAGGTTGATGTTCAACCCGTTCGGCTCCACCCCCATCGCGATGACCTCGGCGCCGAGTTCCCACAACACTTCGGGCGCGGTCTTGTAGGCAGCGCCATGGGCGCAATCGATGACGATCTTCAATCCATCAAGGCGCAAATGGGCGGGGAAGGTGGATTTGACCCGCTCCTGATAGCGGAAACGCCCGTCATCGATTCGCTTGGCGCGTCCGATGAACTGCGCGCGCGCGGGTTCCACCCCTTTCAGGGTCATCTCCTCGATCGCCAGTTCTGCCTCGTCACTCAGCTTGAAGCCATCGGGGCCGAAAAACTTGATGCCGTTGTCCTCGGCCGGATTGTGCGAGGCGGAAATCATCACCCCCACATCCGCCCGCATGGAAGGAGTCAGAAGTCCCACCGCCGGTGTTGGCACCGGCCCCAGCAGCAGCACGTTCATGCCGGTCGAGGTGAAGCCCGCCGTCAGCGCATTCTCGATCATGTAACCCGACAGGCGCGTATCCTTGCCGATCACCACGCGATGCCCGGCCGCGCCGTCGCGGCGGAAATAGCGGCCTGCCGCCGCACCAAGGCGCAGGGCCATGTCGGCTGTCATGGGGTAGGTATTGGCCGTTCCCCGCACCCCATCGGTGCCGAAAAGCTCTCGTGTCATCTGCTCTACCCCCGTTCCGGTCTTTCAACTGCCGGCTTGCACTGCCCGCCACACGTCGATGGCTTGCCTGTGCAATGCTATATCATGGACGCGCAAGATTTGAACGCCTTGTCCCAAGGCCCATAGGCCAACACCCGCCGAACCGGGACCGCGCTTGTCGGCGCGCGGCTCTGCCCCGATGCGCCCGATAAAGCCCTTGCGTGATACCCCAAGCAAGAGGGCACAGCCAAGCCCGTGGAACAGCGAGACGCGC
>JBBQHZ010000082.1:0-17391 GCA_038324445.1 Rhodobacterales bacterium
AAACGCTATCCGGGGAAGGTTTCATCGAGGATTTTCCACACCGGAAGCAGCGGACGAATCAGGGTGTCGAGGGTTTTCAGCAGCCCGACCTCGGCAAAATTCGTCGGCAGATCGGCGGTCAGGGCGAAAGATTTGCGTTTCAGCAGCTCGGCATGGGGGTGATCGGGGGAAAACGGCTTCGGCACCCGCTTGAGAGGGTCCGGCCCCCAGTCGCCAAGCCGCGCGCCGATGGCGGAGCGCGCCGCCGCCATTGCGCCGGTCAGGTCGTCGCCGTGCCGATCCACCAGAGTGCGGTAGGTTTGCAGGCCATCACCCTCCAGTTCCGGCACGCCCATGCCCAGAATGACGTAGTCGGGCGAGGCGCCGAAGAAGAACGCGGGCGCAGGCGCGGTCACGGGGCGCGACCACATCACATGCAGATGCGCGTTGTAGGGGGTCTTGTCCTTGGAAAATCGCACATCGCGGTGGATGCGGAACACCTTGGGTGCGTGGGGCTTGCCGGTGTGTCGCGCGATATCCTCGGCGAAGAGGTCGGCAAGAAGCTCGGCCGGTTTGCGGATCTCGGCGATATAGGCGGCCTTGTGCGCCTCGTAGAACGTGCGCGTGTTATCGGCGCGGAGGTCGGTGAAGAAGGCGTTGGCGCGGGTGATGAGGTCGGCAAAACCGTCGGACATTGTCGGGCGCTCCGATCGTTGCGGAGAACGTAGAGGAGGGCGCGGCGGGGTAAACCCCGCCGTCCGCCGGGTCAGAAATCCAGATTCTCCACGTTCAGCGCGTTGGCTTGGATGAATTCGCGCCGTGGCTCCACCACGTCGCCCATCAGCTTGGTGAAGATGTCGTCGGCCTCGGCCAGATCGTCCACCTTGACCTGCAACAGCGTCCGCGCCTCGGGGTCGAGGGTGGTTTCCCACAACTGGCCGGGATTCATCTCGCCCAGACCCTTGTAGCGCTGCATCGACTGGCCCTTGGCGCCTTCCTCAAGGATGGCACTCAGCAATTCGGTCGGGCCGTGGATCAGTTGCACCCGCTCCTTGCGGGCCAGCGTCGCCGGATCGCGGTAGACGGTGCGGCTGTCCTTCGACACCTCGGACAGTTTGCGCCCCTCGCCCGAGCGCAGGACGGCACCGTCCAGCGTGCGGATTTCCTCGACCCCGCGCAGAACGCGGGACAGGCGGATGCCATGGTCTTGCGTGATGCGGCCTTGCCAGCCGCGTTCATATTCCACGGCCACCAGATCCAGACGCTTGGCCACGGTATCGGCCACGCCTTGAAGGTCGGCATCGGCGCGGCCCGGATCGAAGGCACCGGCCAGCGCCGCCTGTTCCACGATGTGGCGGGGATAATGGGTGGGGAAGGCATCGAGAATGCGCTTGAAGGTGCGGGCCCCGTCGACGACGCGGGCCAGATCCTGCCCGGCGATCTCCTCGCCCGAGGGCAGGCGCAGCGAGGCGCCTTCGATGCCCTGCGCGATCAGATAATCCTCCAGCGCGGCCTGATCCTTCAGATAGACCTCGGACTTGCCGCGGCTGACCTTGTAGAGTGGCGGCTGGGCGATATAGAGGTATCCGCCCTCGATGATCTGCGGCATCTGCCGGAAGAAGAACGTCAACAACAGCGTGCGGATATGCGCGCCGTCCACATCCGCGTCGGTCATGATGACGATCTTGTGGTAGCGCAGCTTGGCGATGTTGAATTCATCGCGCCCGATGCCGGTGCCGAGTGCCGTGATCAGCGTCCCGATCTCCTGACTGCCGAGCATGCGATCGAACCGCGCCCGCTCGACGTTGAGGATCTTGCCGCGCAAGGGCAGCACCGCCTGATTGTGGCGCGAGCGGCCCTGCTTGGCGGAACCACCGGCGCTGTCGCCCTCGACGAGGAAAACCTCGGACTTGGCGGGATCCTTTTCCTGGCAATCGGCCAGCTTGCCGGGAAGCGACGCGATATCCATGGCGGATTTGCGGCGCGTCAGTTCGCGCGCCTTGCGGGCGGCTTCGCGGGCCAGCGCTGCCTCGACGATCTTGGAGACGATCACGCGCGCCTCTTGCGGATGCTCCTCGAACCATTCGCTGAGCTTCTCGTTCACGAGGCCCTCGACGGCGGGCCGCACTTCGGAGGACACCAGCTTGTCCTTCGTCTGGGAGGAGAATTTCGGGTCCGGCACCTTGACGGACAGCACGCAGGTCAGCCCTTCGCGCGCATCGTCGCCGGTGAAGTTGATCTTCTCCTTCTTCGCGATCCCGCTGGACTGCGCATAAAGGTTGATCGTGCGCGTCAGCGCGCCCCGGAAACCCGCCAGATGGGTGCCGCCATCGCGCTGCGGGATGTTGTTGGTGAAGGGCAGCACGTTCTCGTGGTAGCTGTCGTTCCACCACATGGCGACTTCTACCCCGATCTCGTCCCGCTCGCCGACAATGAAGATCGGCTCGGACATGGCCGAGGTCTTGGAGCGGTCGAGGTAGCGCACGAATTCGCGCACGCCGCCCTCGTAGAACAGGCTGCTTTCAAGCGCATCGGCCGGGCGTTCGTCGCGCAGGATGATGCGGACGCCCGAGTTCAGGAACGCCAGTTCGCGCAGGCGGTTTTCCAACGTCTTGAAGATGTAGTCGAGATTGGAGAATGTCTTGGTGGAGGCCATGAAGCGCACCTCGGTGCCGGTGCGGTCG
This sequence comes from Rhodobacterales bacterium, assembly GCA_038324445.1. Classification (GTDB taxonomy): domain Bacteria; phylum Pseudomonadota; class Alphaproteobacteria; order Rhodobacterales; family Rhodobacteraceae; genus Gymnodinialimonas. Next base: position 2,664 of record JBBQHZ010000082.1, read on the forward strand.
CCGCAGGGGCCAACGACTTCCAGCGACCTGACGGTGAAACCGCCTTCGAAGCGCGCGATATGCTCGAACCCCTCGCGCCAGATGCGCAGCTCCAGCCAGTCGGACAGCGCGTTGACGACCGAGACGCCGACGCCATGCAGACCGCCCGAGACCTTGTAGGAATTGCTGTCGAATTTGCCGCCCGCGTGCAGCTGGGTCATGATGACCTCGGCCGCCGACACGCCTTCGCCCTCGTGGATGCCGACGGGAATGCCGCGGCCGTTATCGCTGACCGATACGCTGGAATCCGCGTGGATCGTCACCGTCACGGCGTCGGCGTGACCGGCCAACGCCTCGTCGATGCCGTTGTCCACGACCTCGTAGACCATGTGGTGCAGACCCGAACCATCGTCGGTGTCGCCGATATACATGCCGGGGCGCTTGCGCACCGCCTCCAACCCCTTGAGAACCTTGATGGAATCGGCGCCGTAATCGCTCGACTGCGAGGTCTGCTCTGCCATGTGATTTTTGTCCCGTTCTGTTGCGTACTATATACGCAGTCGGGCGGGCAATGTCACGGCATGCGCCACAAAATCTAGGGGTTTGTGACAGCGATCACCACAGCCACAAGGATCAGCAACCCGCCCGCGACCCGATTGATCCGCGCCAGCCGCTCGGGGCTGGAAAACCGCCGCCTTGCGCGATCCACCAACCACGCGAAACCGATATTGCCGATCAGCGGCACAATCATCGACACGAAGGCGATGGCGGCGATGTCCGGTCGCGTCAGCACGGTCAGATCGAAGAAGCCCGGCAACATCCCCATGTAGAACAGGACCGCCTTGGGATTGGCGAGGATCGCCACGATGCCCGCCGCAAAGCCCGCCAGCGCGCCGGGGCGCGTCAGCGCGGAATTGGCCGCAATGGCGCGGTCGGCATGGCGGATCAGCAGCCACCCCATCAGCGCGAAAACCGCAACCGCCAGCCAGCGCAGCGCCAGCATCACCCAGGGGTAGCTGGCCACCACCCATGACAGACCCAGCACGGCGGTCAGCGACCACACCATGTCGCCCAGCGCCACGCCAAGGATCAACGGCACGGCGCTGGTCCAGCCATGCGCCAGCGTCCGCGCCGCCGTGGCAAGCCAGACCGGGCCGGGCGTCAGGAACAGGACGAACAGTGCGCCCGCATAAAGCGCCAGTTGCAGGGCGGTCAGCGTCATGGCTGCGCCACGACGCTTTCGCCGCCCGCCTCGGATATGGGGATATGCTGCGCCCGCTCTCCCAACTCGCCGAACAACTCGGCCCCGGTGCCGGTCATCCAGGCCTGGGCCTCCAGCGCGCAAATCTCGTCGAAGAGCGCGGCGCGGCGGGCCGCATCCAGATGCGCCGCGACCTCGTCCAGCAGCACCAGTGGCGCGCTGCCCGTCTCGGCCTTCAGGGCGCGCGCATTGGCAAGGATCAGCGAAATCAGCAGCGCCTTCTGCTCGCCCGTGGAACAGAGCTTCGCCTCCACTCCCTTGTCGCGGTAGATAGCGGTCATGTCGGTGCGGTGCGGCCCCACCAGCGTGCGTCCGGCGGCCCGGTCGCGGGGGCGGCTGTCGGAAAGCGCCTCGGCCAGATCGTCGGGTCCGTCCCCCTCGAGCCTCAGATCGGCGGCGGGAAAGGCGGTGGCCGCGCCCTCCTGCGCCGCCGTGATCCGCGCCAGCGCCAGGGCGCGATTGGCCGCAATCCGCGCGCCCGCCTCGGCCATCCGCGCCTCCAGCGCGCGGTACCAGGCCGGGTCGCGGATATCGTCGCGCAAGAGCTTGTTGCGCTCGCGCATCGCCTTCTCGTAAACCAGCACCGCCTCGCCATGGTCGGGCAGGAAACTGAGCGTCAGGCGGTCCAGAAACCGCCGCCGCCCTTCGGCGCCTTCGGTCCACAGCCGGTCCTGCGACGGCACCAGCCAAACGACACGCACCAGCCGCGCCAGCGCCAGTTGCGGGGCCACCTTGCCATCGATCTGGCAGAGGCGCGCCTGCCCTGCCTCGGCGGTCAGCACAATGTCATGCGCCACGCCCGGCCCCTCGACCCCGGCGGAAACCTTCCAGCCGATCGCCTCGGGCCTGCGGATGATCTCGTCCGCCGCCGCGCGCCTCAACCCGCGCCCCGGCGACAGCAACGACACCGCCTCCACCAGATTGGTCTTGCCCGCCCCGTTGGGCCCGAACAGCGCCACCGGCCGCCCGTCCAGCACCAGCCGCGCCCTCTTGTGGGATCGGAAATGCGACAGGGCAAGGGACGCCACGAACACGCGGGATCGCCTGGGGGTCGGCTCGGGGGGCTCGGGGCTGGGCTCGCGACTCATCGCGCGCCCCCCATTCTATGTGCTCTAAATATCCCCGCCGGAGGCACGAAATCTCTTCGGCACTCCAATCGTCACACGCGCATCGGCATGACGACATAGATCGCGCTGTCATCATTGCCTTCGCGCATCAGCGTCGGCTCGGAGGGGGAGGAGAACATAAACACCGCGTTCTCGCGGTCCACCTGGCTGGCGATCTCCAGCAGATACTTGGCGTTGAAGCCGATCTCCAGCTTGTCGTCGCCATAGGCCACGGCCAGTTCGGCCTCGGCATTGCCGCTGTCTGGCGCGTTCACCGACAGGATCAGCCGATCCTCGTCGAGCGACATCTTCACCGCGCGCGACCGCTCGGAGCTGACGGTGGCCACCAGATCGACCGCCTTGGCGAAATCGCCGGCATCGACCTCCATCCGGCGCGTGTTCCCGGTGGGGATCACGCGGGTATAATCGGGGAAAGTGCCGTCGATGACCTTGGAGGTCAGAGTGATCTCGGGCGTGGCGAAGCGGATCTTGGTCTCGGACACCGACACCGCGATCATCGCGTCGTCATCGTCGAGCAGTTTGCGCAACTCGCCCACAGTCTTGCGCGGCACGATCACGCCCGGCATCTTCTGCGCCCCGTCGGGCAGCGCCGCGTCGATGCGCGCCAGCCGGTGGCCATCGGTGGCGACAGCGCGCAGCGCGGGGCCGTTGCTGCCCTCGGCCACATGCAGATAGACGCCGTTGAGGTAATAGCGCGTCTCTTCCGTCGAGATCGCGAATTTGGACTTGTCGAACAGGCGCCGCAACACCGGCGCCTTGGCCGAGAAGTTGGCGGCATAGTCGGTGGACGCCATCACCGGAAAATCTTCCTTGGGCAGGGTCGCAAGCTGGAACCGCGAACGCCCCGCCTCGACCGTCAGACGGCCTGCCGAGCTATCCTCGGACAGGGATACCAGCGCGCCGTCTGGCAGCTTGCGGACGATCTCGTGCAGCGTGACGGCGGAAACCGTTGTCGCGCCGGCCCGCTCGACCTGGGCCGGGGCCTTGTCGACGACCTCGATATCCAGATCGGTGGCGCGGAAGCTGACGGTGCCGCCTTCGGCCTCGATCAGCACATTGGCAAGGATCGGGATCGTGTTCCGACGCTCCACCACAGACTGGGCCTGGGACACAGCGCGCAACAACGTGGCGCGTTCGATGGAGAGTTTCATGGACCGGTCGCTCCGACAGATGGCGGGGCCGCGAGAATGTCCCGGACCCCGGCCATACACAAGGTGTTTCGTGCAGGTTTGGTCGGGGGCCGACCGGCGGTCAACCCCCTAGCCGGTGTGCAAGGGCCTGAAATCAGGCCTCCAGCATCCGGCGCAACAGTTCGGCATCCTCGGCGATCTGGCTGTCGGTCTGCATCAGCTCTTCGATCTTGCGCACACCATAGAGGATCGTGGTGTGATCGCGCCCGCCGAACTTGCGCCCGATCTCGGGAAGTGAGCGTTGGGTCAGGCGTTTGCACAGATACATCGCCATTTGACGCGGCCGCGCAATGGCGCGCTGGCGGTTCTGGCTGATGAGGTCGACCGTGCGGATCTTGTAGTATTCGCAGGTCTTCTTGAGGATCTCGTCCATCGTGACCTTCTTGTCGGTCGCGCGCAGCACGTCCGAGAGACATTCCCGGGTGACGTCGATCGTCACCTCGCGCCGCACCAGATCGGCAAAGGCGAAGAGGCGGTTCAACGCGCCTTCCAGCTCGCGGATGTTGGACGAAATCTTCTGGGCCACGAATTGCAGCACGCCCTCCGCGATCCGCACATGGGGATAGCGGGCCGACAAGACTTCGGCCTTGTGCTGCAGCACGCTGAGCCGCAACTCATAATCGGTCGGGTGGATATCGACCACCAGCCCGCATTGCAGGCGCGACGCGATGCGGTTGTCGAGGTCGTCCATGTCGACGGGGGCGCGGTCGCCGGAAATGACGATCTGCTTGCCCATCTCGACCAGCGCGTTGAAGGTATGGAAGAATTCCTGCTGGGTCGAGGTCTTGCCGGCGATGAACTGCACGTCATCGACCATCAGGATATCGACCGACCGGAAGGTTTCCTTGAAGTTGAAGGTGTCCTGTTCGCGGAGTGCGCGCACGAAGCGGTGCATGAACTGCTCGGCGGAAAGATAGAGGATCTTGGCATCGGGGAAGCGGGCCTGAAGCTCCCACGCGATGGCATGCATCAGGTGCGTCTTGCCGAGGCCGACGCCGCCGTAAAGGAAGAGCGGGTTGAACGTGACGTCGAGCGTTTCGGCGACCCTGCGGGACGCGGCATGGGCCAGCTCGTTGGGTTTGCCGACGACGAAATTGGCGAAGGTGAAGGCCGGGTTCAGCTTGGCGCCGGGCAGTTCGGGGGCGCTGGCGCGGACCGGGGCGGCGGCAACCGGGGCCGGGGTGTGCTGGACGGATTGGGCGACCGGGCTCGGCTGAGGGGTGAACTGACAGGCGTGCTGAACAGCCGCCGCGACGGGTGGAGCGGTGGCGGGCGCGGGGGATGCGGCGTTGGCATTGGCCGCAACCGTGCCGCGCGGGGCCACAGTGAACACGACGCGGTCGGCACCGACGCCATGGGACGCCAGATGGCGCAGGATCAGGTCGCCGAAGTTGTTCGACACCCAGGAGCCGATGAAACTGGTGGGCACATGGAAATGCGCAATCCGCTCGTCCATGCGATCAAAGGCGATCGGCGCGATCCAGGCCGAAAAGTTGTTCTTGCCGACAACTTTCAACAGCTCGTCCCGAACCTGCCCCCACGTGTCATTCGTCATCCGTTCGTCCCGTCCTTGATTTTTGTCCGATCCGTCACGCTTGCGGTCGGTTCGTTGTCTCTGTCCGCCTGGTCTCTGTCCGCCTGCGCGCCCCTTGCACCGAAAACGCCTGTCCGCGCAGGGAGCGGTTGCGAAGGCAACGTCCCATGGCATCGGGCGGATTCGCAGCATTCGGGGGGATCCGGTTGGCACCAAAAGCGTGCAGCATCACCGCCTGTCCTCAGGCGACCTGATCCCACACAGCCACGTTCGAAACTTCGGCCACAAGACCGGCACGACTTGGGATGATGTCCCCATCCCCGTCCATCGCAGATTCGAATTTGGGCTTGGCGCCCCGCATCCGCCCCCCAAGGCGTCTGACTCGCTTTCCCAAAGCTATCGGGAGTCGTGCGGACCTCGCAACACCTCTTCGCGCTTGACTCACCTCCGTGATGAAATCGAATCTCATTGCCCGAATTAGGACGTTGAGAGCGTTCATATTTTTGTCACAAAAAAAGGCGCCCCGATGACGGAGCGCCTTCAAATCAAGGGCCGAAACTGGGCGTTTATGCGCCCATGGACTTCACGCGCGACGCCAGACGCGACATTTTCCGCGCAGCGGTGTTCTTGTGCAACACCCCTTTGGTGACGCCGCGCATCAGCTCGGGCTGAGCGGCTTTCAGCGCGGCGGCTGCCACGTCCTGATCACCTGCGGCGATGGCTTCTTCCACCTTGCGCAGGTGGGTGCGGATGCGCGAGCGGCGCGCCTTGTTGACGGCAAAGCGACGCTCTGCCTGACGGGCGCGTTTTTCGGATTGGGGCGAATTGGCCATGCGACGTGATCCTTGGGTAGGCCCGGATACCGGGCGCGTTCAAAACAGGTGACGCGCGGGCAAATCCCGACCCCGGGTTCGATACCGGAAGGTTCTGGCCATGTAGGAGCGGGCCGCACACGCATGTCTGGCGGTGCTGTTAGGCGAATTGATCGCGGAAGGGAAGGGGGTTTTCGGCCCCGTCGCGATGTGGCGGTCGCGATCTAGCGGTCGCGGAACTGCGGCTCGCGCTTTTCGAGGAAGGCGGTCATGCCTTCTTCCTGATCCTCGGTCGCGAAGAGGGAATGGAACACGCGGCGCTCGAACAAAAGGCCCTCGCTCAGGCTGACTTCCTCGGCGCGGTTGATCGCTTCCTTCACCGACATCACCGCCAGCGCAGATTTCTCGGCGATCTTGGCGGCGGCGGCCATCGCCTCTTCCATCAGTTTCTTGACCGGCACCACGCGGGACACGAGGCCCGACCGCTCGGCCTCTTCCGCGGCCATGAAGCGGCCGGTCAGGTGCATGTCCATGGATTTCGACTTGCCCACCAGACGCGTCAGACGCTGCGTGCCGCCCATCCCGGCGATGACGCCGAGGTTGATTTCCGGCTGGCCGAACTTGGCGTTGTCGGCGGCGATGATGAAATCGCACGCCATCGCCAATTCGCACCCGCCGCCAAGGGCATAGCCCGCCACGGCGGCGATGATCGGCTTGCGGATGGAGCGCAGACGCTCGGCATCCGCGGCGAAAAGATCCTCGAACACCACATCGGCATAGGTCTTTTCCGCCATGTCCTTGATGTCGGCGCCGGCGGCAAAGGCCTTTTCCGATCCGGTCAGAACGATGCAGCGCACCTTGTCGTTGGCCTGCGCCGCGACCAGCGCCTTGCCCAGTTCCGCCAGCAACTGCGCGTTGAGCGCGTTGAGCGCATCTGGGCGGTTGAGCTTGATCAGGCAGATATGATCTTCGACATCGACGATCAGGGTCTCGTAGGCCATGGAGGCGCTCGTTCGCTATGGATCAGAGGTTGCAGGGATAGCACCCACGCGGGCGGTTTCAACCTATCTCTGACAGTCGGGGCAGTAGAAACTGGACCGTCCCGACTGCACCTTTCGCCTGATTTCCCTTGTGCAATCGGGGGTTTGGCAGGGTTCGCCCTCGCGTCCATAGACGCGAAAAGTGTGTTGAAAATATCCCAGTTCGCCCGATGTCTGCCGATGATCGCGCAGCGACGATCCACCGGCCTCGATCGCTTCGCCCAGCACGGTGCGGATGATCGGGACAAGGCTGGCGACGCGCCTGGCCGAGATGCTGCCCGCAAGGCGCAGCGGCGAAATGCGGGCGCGGTAAAGCGCCTCGCAGACATAGATGTTGCCAAGGCCCGACACGATACGCTGATCCAGCAGTGCTGACTTGACCGGGGTGCGCTTGCCCTTGAAGGCCGCAATCAGGTGATCCTCATGGAACCCGTTGCCAAGCGGTTCTGGCCCCAGATCGCGCAACAGCCGATGGCGGTCGAAGTCGACGGTCGGCATCAGGTCCATGGCGCCGAAGCGCCTTGGGTCGTTGAACGTGATCCGGATGCCCCGCTCGGTTTCGAGCACGACGTGGTCGTGCTTTTGCAGGGCCGGGTGACCCAAGGCAAAGATGCCGGGCATCTTGCGCGCGTATTTACCGGACCCCTCCGGCGCATCCGTCGAGATCAGCATCCGCCCCGACATGCCCAGATGGATCAGCAACGTCTCGCCGGTGTCGAGATCGGCGAGGATGTATTTCGACCGACGGCGCAGGCTGTTGACGGTGGCGCCCTGCAGGCGATCCGCCATCTGATCGGGGAACGGCCAGCGCAGATCGGGGCGGTTCACGTCCGCCTTGACGATCCGCGCGCCCTCCAGCACGGGCATCAGCCCGCGACGCACTGTCTCGACCTCTGGAAGTTCGGGCAATTCGGGCTTTCCTCATGTGGCATCGGGGTGCGTTGTAACCCCTTGGGCCAAGCCTATAAGAAGGGGCAGCGATGCAAAAGGACAAGACCCATGGCGGATGACAAGACCACGCATTTCGGCTTTCAGGACGTGGCCGAGGACCAGAAGGCCGGGATGGTGCATGGGGTCTTTACCAACGTTGCGTCGAAATACGACGTGATGAACGATGTGATGAGCGTGGGCATCCACCGCGTCTGGAAGGATGCGATGATGGATTGGCTGGCGCCCCGCGACGGCCAGCGCCTGCTGGATGTGGCGGGCGGCACCGGGGACATCGCGTTCCGGTTCCTCAAGCGGGCGCCGGGGGCGTCGGCGGTGGTGTTCGACATGACCGAAAGCATGCTGGTCGAGGGCGAGAAGCGCGCCGAGGCGGCGGCCCTGGCCGACAAGCTGGAATGGGTGTGCGGCGACGCCATGGCGCTGCCGTTCGCGGACAACTCGTTCGACGTCTACACGATCAGCTTCGGCATCAGAAACGTGGTGCGCATCGATGAGGCGCTGGCCGAGGCCTTCCGCGTGCTGCGCCCCGGGGGGCGGCTGATGGTGCTGGAATTCTCGCAACTGCCCAATGACGGGTTGCAGCGCCTCTATGATCTCTACTCGTTCAACGTGATCCCCCGGATGGGCCAACTGATCGCGGGCGACCGCGACTCCTATCAATATCTGGTCGAATCGATCCGCAAGTTTCCCGATCAAGAGAGCTTCGCCGCGATGATCCGCGACGCGGGGTTCGAGCAGGTGAAATATCGCAACCTGTCGATGGGCATCGCGGCACTGCATGCCGGCTGGAAGCTGTAACCGATGCGGGGACCGCACAATATCTGGCGGCTGATCCGCACCGGTGCCACGTTCGAGCGAACCGGTGCGATGGGGGCGGTGCTGGAAACCATGGAGGCGCCCCGCGCCATCCGCGTGGCGGCGCGCGTGCTGGGCTGGCCGTTCAAGTGGCTGGGCCTGCGCGGCGATCCGACCATGCCGCCGCTGCCGCGCGCCCTGCAGGCGCTGGGGCCTGCCTACATCAAGTTCGGGCAGATCCTGTCGACCCGCGCCGATGTGGTGGGGCCGGAACTGGCGCTGCAATTGCAGGTGCTGCAGGACAAGCTGCCGCCGTTTCCATTGGCCGAGGCGCGGCGCGTGGTCGAGGCCGAGATGAATCGCCCGCTGGAGGAGGTGTTCTCCGAATTCTCCGTCCCCATCGCCGCCGCCTCCATCGCGCAGGTGCATCGCGCAAGGCTGCGCGGCACCGGCCGCGACGTGGCCGTCAAGATCCTGCGCCCCGGCATCGAGCGCGCGTTTCGAAAGGACGTGGATGCGTTCTACCTGATCGCCACGCTGGTCGAGACGCTGTCGCCATCGTCGCGCCGATTGCGGCCGCGCGATGTGATCGAACATTTCGAAGGCGTGGTGTTGCAGGAGTTGGACCTGCGGATCGAGGCGTCGGCGGCGGGCGAGTTCGCCGCCAATACCGAGAATGACGCGGGCTTCGCCGTGCCCAAGGTGGAATGGGACATGTCCACGCGGCGGATGATGGTGCTGGGCTGGGCCGAGGGGCTGCCGCTGTCCGATCTGGCCGCGATCGACGCGGCGGGACATGACCGGCGCAAGCTGGGTGCTACGGTGTTGCAGATGTTCCTGCGCCACGCGCTGCGCGACGGATATTTCCACGCCGACATGCATCAGGGCAACCTTAAGGTCGCCCCGAACGGCGACGTTGTGGCGCTGGATTTCGGGATCATGGGGCGGATCGACGAATATACTCGCCGCGTCTATGCCGAGATCCTCTACGGCTTCATCCGCAAGGATTACCGCCGCGTGGCGGAGGTGCATTTCGAGGCGGGATACGTGCCGCCCGACCGCGATGTGGGCGAGTTCGCGCAGGCGTTGCGATCCGTGGGAGAGCCGATTTTCGGCATGGAGGCGTCCCGCATCTCGATGGGTCGGCTGCTGGCCTATCTGTTCGAGGTGACGGAGCGGTTCGGGATGGAGACGCGGACCGAGTTGATCCTGCTGCAACGCACCATGGTGGTGGTCGAGGGGGTGGGCCGCTCGCTCGATCCCGATCTGAACATCTGGGCCGAGGCGCGGCCGGTGGTCGAGGAATACATCGCCCGCAGTATCGGCCCGCAGGCCATTGTCCGCGACCTGTGGCGCACCGCGATGGTGCTGTCGCGCTTCGGGCCACGCCTGCCGCAACTGGCCGAAGCCGCGCTGATCTCGCAGGCGCATCCGGTGCGGCCGGTTCGCCTCAGCCGTTGGCCGGAGCGCGTGGCCTTCGGCGCGGGCGGGCTGGCTTTGGGCCTGGGCGTCGCGCTGATCTGGGCGCTGGTCTGAGGGGGCTGGTCTGAGGGGCGTCAGGCGTGCACGGCCGGTTCCGGAAGCGCGATTGCGGGTTGAGGGGGTGGCGGGGTGAACCCCGCCCTACGGATTTTGCCTGATGCGCGTCGGGTCTGGGTGCCCGTTTCCTGACGCGCGGTTGCGCGTTGAGCAGGGGTGGCGGGGTGAACCCCGCCCTACGGATCGGGGCGAGGGCAATGCGGGATGAACCGTGTCCCCTTGATCGCCGGTGGATCAGTTCGCGCGGCGCAGGCCCTGAACCGTATCGGCGGGGACGCTGACGCCGTTGGCCATCGTCACCCAGACCTCGCCCTGCAGGGTCTGCGCCTCGGTGATCTCGGCAAAGACATAGGCCGCGCGTTCCTCGATGATCTCCTCGCCGCGCCAGCTTTCGGCCGACAGGGTATAGGTTCCGTGCGGCAGGGGCTGGCCATCGTTGCCGGTGCCGTCCCAGGTAAAGGGCTCATCGGTCAGGACGATGGGGGTATTGGCCACAACCTCCCCCGCCTGATTGCGCACGATCAGCTCCAGCCTGTCGGCGAGGGTGCTGGGCGCGACCTGCAGCGTCGTGGCTTGACCGGTGAAATTGACCGGCATGTCGGCGCGCGCCTCCATCCCGATCCAGCCGGACAGCGCGCCCATGTTCATCGCGGTGAACGAGGCCTGCAGGTCGCGCAGAAGATCGTTGGTCTGCACCTGCTGCTCCACCCCCGAAAATGTTGCCAGTTGCGCGGTGTATTCGGTGCTGTCGGCGGGGTTCAGCGGGTCCTGGTTGCGCATCTGCGTGGTCAGGAGGCGCAGGAACATGTCGAAGTCGGAGGTGATGGTGGCAGCCGTGCCAACGGGTGCCTGAGCGGGCAGGTTGCGCGGGGTGGTCTGGCCGGCGGGAAGGATTTCCATGGTCTGGTCCTACAATCTGATGTCGAGCCCACCGGAGGCGGTGCGGCTGGGTTGGGGTGATGTCTGCGCCTCGGAGGCGGCGGAGGCGGCGGGTTGCGCGCCCGCCTCGCGGTCGCCCGCCTGCGCGTTGCCTCCGTCGGGACCGCCGTTCGGGCCGTCATGCGAGATGCGGACCTGCGGCGCGTCAAGGCCCGCTTGCGCGAATTCCTGCGCCAGAAGATCGAGATGGCGGCGCATCAGTTCGGCGGTTTCAGGCCGCTCCGCGTGAATCGTCAGGGTCATGATACCGGCCAGTTCGGTGATCTGCAGGCGGACGCGACCCAACTCGGGCGGATCTAGCGCGAGTTCCAGCGGCGCGCTGGTGTCGCGGGCGGGGTCTGACATCGCGGCGGCGACCTGATGCGCGGCGCCTTGCGCCAGCAGGGCGGGCGCGTTGGTGGAAAGGGGCGTCAAGGCGGCGGTCGCGGGTCCGTGCAGGGGCAGGGTCTGCCCCATGCCAAGATCGGCGGCCTCCACGACTGTCCGGGTCGGATCGGTGTAGGGCGCGTTCGCCAAGGGAGAAACCGGCGCGGCGAGGGGAAGGCGGGTCAACTGCGGCGATCCCGCCGTAGTGGCGGGGCGGATACCGCTGCGGAGCGGCCCGTCCGGCGTGGCGGAGGTGACGCGGATCGACCCCTCCTCCCGCGCGGCGCGGGCGGGGGAGATCTGCGGTGCGGCCAAGGGCAGGGGGCCGGTGACATGGCTGAGGGAACCGGGCCGGGTTGGCGACGCGGCTGCGGTATGGGGGTTGGGGGGGACGACGGCTTGGGCCACACGCGGTTCGCGCGGCGAAGCTGGCATTTCGGGCCGCATCACCGGTCGCATGGATGGGTCAGGCGGCGTGGCCGGGAGAGCCGGGGGAACGCCGGGCGCGTCGGGCCGAGGGGTCGGGCGCATGACGGTGTCGGGGGCAGCGGAGCCGGCGGGGTGCAACAGGATGGGCGAAGGCGTGGATGGGCGGGATACTCCGGCCTGCGCGGGCATCGGGCCATTGGCGGCCGCGACCAGCGCCGCCTGATCCCGCGGGACGACGGTGGGCATGACGTTAGGTTTAGCGCCGTCGGTCGCTGCGGAGCCGTCGGCCATCGCCAGCGGACCTGACGCAGGGCTTGTTGGCTGTGGGAGGGCGACGGCCGGCGCGCGGTCGGGCAGGTTGGGCGATGCGGCATGGTGCAGCAAACCGGGCCGGGGCGGGGACAGGGGCAGGGGCGGCAAAGCAGCGCGACCTTCGCCTTGGGGCGGTGTTGGCAGGGCAGTGGTTTCGGCATGGGCCGACGCCGTAGTCGTTGGCGATGGCGCGGCGATAACCGGCATGGCCACGCTGGACAGAGGGCTCTGCAAGGAAGCAGCGCCCAGAAGCGACCCGTCCGCACCGCGTTCCGGCAGATCGGGCAAGGCAGGTTCGGAGATCGGGGCAGCGTTCCCTTGAGCGGTGGGCCAGGTTGCAGCGCCGTCCGACAGGTCAGCCACCTCCACGGTGTCGGCGACAAAACCGACGGGGGCCGCGTCGGTCAAGGCGGTGCCCCGAGCAATAGCCGGGGCACTGTCTGCCGGATTTTGGGTGGGAATGGGTGGGGTCGGCAACCGCCGACCGAAGCCGTCGATCTGAAAACCCTGGCTGGCCAGGGTTGCGGCACTTCCCGGCCAGGCGTTGGGGATGGGCACAGTCGGATCGAGCGCAGCTGCGCTGTCCGCACTGCCATCGGGCAAGCCCGCGCCAGGCTGCCCTACGCGTTCCAGCGCCGCCCCGATCTCGGGCAGGTCGATTCCCGATCCCGAGGGCAGCGCGAGGTCGGTGGCGATGGGCTGGCCTCCGCCTCCGATCGTGCCAAGGAAGGCCTGCCCGAAGGCAGCCCCCTCGGCCAGTCCGACAACAGCAGGGCCTGCCAGCGCAGTCCGGGCAAGGGAAGGGCGCCCCGCTGTGGCGAGGTTTTGAAACAGATCATCCATTCTGGTTGTCCGTGTGATTTGGTTGCCTTGGTCTAGACCGCAAGCTCCTTACGAATTCTTTACGCAGCTCTGTCAGTCTCTGATGAAATCGCTCGAATGTGAGAGAGTTTCATGACCGTGCCCGCCCCGACGCCTGTGCCTTCGCCCACGCTGATTCAGCCGCCCTCCGACCCGCATGCCCGCCTGCGCGAGGTCGCGCAGGAGCTTGAAGCGGCGTTTCTGTCCGAGATGCTGAAACATGCGGGTCTGGGGGAGGCGCGCGAAAGTTTCGGCGGCGGCATCGGGGAAGAGCAGATGTCCTCGATGATCCGCACCCAACAGGCCAATGCGCTGGCGCAACGGGGCGGCCTCGGGCTGGCAGAGCAGATATTCCAGTCGCTGGTGCGGCGGGAGGGGGCGGGACAATGATCGGGACACGCAAACCGGCCCATGCGGTCGTCGCAGACGTGCTGGAGATGCAGTACAAGGCGCTCTTGCAGGGCGATCTGGCGCGGTTGGCCACGATGGCGACCGAATTGGCGCAGGCCTTCAATCGCCTGAGGCGAGAGCGGGCGCTGCCGAATGAGGTCGCCCCCCTGATGATCGCGGCCGCGCGCAATGCGCGCCTGCTGCAGGCCGCACAGGCAGGCGTGGCGCAGGCCCGCGCACATCTTCAGTCGGCGCGCGAGCCGGACTTGACGACCTATGATGCCAAGGGGCGCAGCCAGCCGGGCATCGCCCACCCCTCGCGCACCCTGTTGCGCCGGTGAGCGTGGGGCAGGCGGGAGCGCTCGTTCAAATCCTTGGTATCGCACCTGCGACAGTTAGGAAGTTGTTCAGCCTTTGCCGTCAGAACCGCCTACGCACCCAATCGGGTGGCGTGGGCCGAAACGACCGGACCACACCTGTCAGAAAGACGTTTCAATCGGCGACCCAATCGGGCGTCGGACCGCAATCGGCGTGAAAACAGCACGCCTTTGAAATGAAGAAAGGGACGTCATGTCCAGTATTCTGACGAACACCAGCGCCATGGTTGCGCTGCAGACGCTCAAATCCGTCAACTCCAACCTCCAGATGACCCAGGCAGAGATCTCGACCGGCAAATCCATCGGATCGGCCCGCGACAACTCGGCCGTGTGGGCGATTTCCAAGGTCATGGAGTCCGATGTGAAGGGCTTCAAGGGCATTCAGGAAAGCCTCAGCCTCGGCGAATCGACTGTGGCCGTGGCGCGGAATGCGTCCGAAACCGTTACCGACCTTCTGACCGACATCAAAGGCAAGATCGTTGCCGCGCAGGAGCAGAACGTCGACCGTACCAAGATTCAGGAAGACATCAAGGCACTGACCGACCAGATCAAGTCGGTCGTCGGCGCGGCCCAGTTCAACGGCCTGAACCTTGTCACGGGTACCGAGGATGTGAACGTCCTGTCGTCGCTTGATCGCACGGGCACGGGCTCGGTTTCAGCCAGCAACATCACCGTGGTCCGTCAGGACCTGACCAACGAGGCAGGCACCTATGGCACCACCGCCGTCACCGGCGGCGACCTGACGGCTCTGGCGTCGATCAATGGCGCGGCAACGGCCACCAGCGGTGCGCAGGCAGGCCTGAACGCGCAGGTTCAGATCACCGAAGGC